>CAZPTQ010000113.1:0-17462 GCA_964589365.1 uncultured Saprospiraceae bacterium | reverse complement strand
AATGACGATCAATGACGATTAATGACGAATGACTTATCTTCGCGCACTTTTTAATAACATTTAAGGGAGAGCGATCCCGACTGATTGATTATGCGTGACGTTACAGACTTGATAGGGAGGATATTTCTTTCCGCGATTTTTATTTTTGAGGCGGTTGACACCATGTTGTATTTTGGAAAAACAAAGGAGGTCATGACCGACTATGGGCTAACCTGGAATCAGGATTTGTTGCTGTTTGGGGCCATTTTTTTGCTTACGATGGGCGGGCTTATGGTGCTTTTTGGCTATCGTTCTACTCTTGGGGCAATCATGTTGCTCTTGTATTGGGTACCCGTTACACTTATCGTACACGATTTTTGGAATACAGATACCAATTCGGATCTGCGCTACCACAGTATTCTGTTTATGAAAAACTTCGCCATTATCGGAGGACTGCTGATGCTGATAGGAAAGGGGAGCGGACGCTACAGTATACGTAGTTTGTTCGCTACAACACGGGTTGGTTGAGATATTTAGATATTGGGATATCCCAATATCCCAACCTCCTACCTCAGCTTCGCCTTGCGAAGCAATGTAGAAAAATAATGTGGGAAAAATCGCTTCAGGTAAACGCCCAACACCTCTTTTCCCCCAAAATATGCCTCTTCTTTGCCTTGCTCAATGGCTTGTAGGATTTTATACGCCAACCTTTCCGGTTTCATGCCTTTGTCAGTAGCTTCGTCCATGGTTCCGAGTTTTGTGCCATCGCCTGTAAGCGCGTTTTTGCTGACATTGGTGCGCACAAATCCGGGACAAATTAGTGTGACCTTGATATGGGCATCGGCCAATTCAGCGCGAAGGCTGTCAAAAAAGCCATGCAATGCGTGTTTGGAGGCAGCATAAGACGAGCGGTAAGGAGAACCAAATTTTCCTGTAAGGCTGGTTACAGTTACAATATGTCCAAGTTGGTGCATGAGCATATTAGGCAATAAGGCTTTAGTGAGCGCGACGGTGCCGAAGTAATTGACGGCCATAAGCTTTTTGTCCACCTCAAGCGTAGTCTCTTTTGCCAGAGCGCGTTGCGATATGCCGCCGTTGTTGACTAAAATATCCACCTTTCCTACTTTTTTCAATAGGGATTCGACGATTTCTGGAATGCGATCATGTTGTTCCAGATCGAGGGGCTGCACAAGCACAGAGCCTGCACCTGCCAGAGAACAGGCTGCGCTCACACGGTTGATTTCCACTTCATTGCGTGCAGACAGGATAAGTTGAGCACCACGTTCGGCAAATGCGATGGCCAAAGCTTCTCCAATACCAGAAGATGCACCAGTGACCCATACTCGTTTGTTTTTGAAAAAATTAGACATGAGTGATGTGAGAAGTGTGAGAAGTGTGAGAGAGAGAGGTGAGAAGTGTGAGAGGGGCACGTTCACGGCCTACTACTTAGCTCGTTCGCAAAGGTAAAAATGCCAGAGTATCCGTGCGCCGACGCTGCGCCAAGGTCGCCAATGTTGTGGTAAATTGTTTTCCATTTTCGCCACAAAACAAGTGTTTCTTTGTGTTCAAGAAAGTGTGGCACACCTCACCCACCATGTTGATTACCAATACTCTATTTTAGGTGTGCCACACTTTTCTGAACACGCACAGCAAAACAAGTACAGCATGGCAACAAAAATTGCAACCCTCACCCTCAATCCCGCACTCGACAAAAGCACCGAAGTGGACCGACTTGTGGCAGAACAAAAACTTCGTTGCGGACCGCTTCGATTTGATGCTGGTGGTGGGGGAATCAATGTTTCGAAAGCCGTCCAACGATTGGGAGGGCAGAATGTGGCGGTTTTCCCGACAGGAGGACACAATGGCAAATTGCTATGCGAGTTGTTGGAAAAAGAAGGGGTCAAAACGAAATCGGTATCCGTATTGGGCGAAACACGGGAAAACCTATCGGTAATGGAAAAATCCAGCCAAGCCCAATATCGTTTCACACTTCCGGGACTGCAAATCACTGAAAGCCAAGCAGATGAATGCCTTGATATCATAAAAAAATTGAACCCTGACTATCTTGTAGCGAGCGGAAGTCTACCACCAGGCTTGCCCGAAACGTATTATGAAAAAGTGGCTGCTTTTGCCAAAAACATTGGGGCGCGGTTTGTACTGGATACTTCTGGGGAACCGCTCAAGGCCGCTGCCGATGAAGGTTTGTTTTTATTAAAACCCAATCTGGCGGAACTCAGTGTCTTGGCTGAGGTAGAAAAATTGGAAATGGATGCAGTAGACGATGCAGCCTTGAAAATAATACGGGAAGGGAAGTGCGAAGTAGTGGTGGTTTCCCTGGGGCCGCAAGGGGCTTTGCTTGTGACCAAAACTGGTTTTGAGCATATTCCCGCACCGATGGTGAAAAAACAAAGCACCGTGGGAGCGGGAGACAGCATGGTTGCAGGCATGGTGTGGGCGCTCAACGAGGGAAAAAATTTTCGCGAGATGGCGCAAATTGGCGTAGCATGTGGCACGGCTGCTACGATGAATCACGGGACCGAACTCTTTCACGCCAAGGACGTTTGGAGGCTTTTGAAGTGGATTCAAAAGTATAGCGATCGGTATCGCATGAGCGATTTTGGCAGTTGAGCATACGTTGTTTCCACTCAATATTTTGCCAGCAACACTTTTTAGAAATATGATTTTTCGAATGGAGTATTGACAGCATAAAACACCTGTTTTCAAAAAGCATTTTCAAATTTACGCTTAACGAGAAAGCCCTTTCTAACTTTGCAGCTTCGAAGTGCGACCTTGTCGCGAGAATCACATTTGGACAAAATGACCAATCTAATACTCTTCGGTCCGCCCGGCTCCGGAAAAGGAACCCAAGCGGCTTTTTTGATTGAAAAATATAGCCTCATCCACATCAGTACGGGTGATTTGTTTCGCTACGAAATGAGCAACGATACACCGCTTGGCCAAGAAGCCAAGGCGTATATGGCCAATGGCGAACTAGTGCCTGACAGTGTGACCATCGGGATGCTTCGCAATAAAGTGGAAAAACACCCTGATGCTAAAGGCTTTATCTTCGACGGGTTCCCGCGCACCATTCCACAAGCCGAAGCATTGGATGCACTATTGATCAGCAAGGGCACCGAAGTGGCGGGCCTAATCTCTTTGAATGTGGGCGAAGAGGAAATTGTTCAGCGCATTCTCTTGCGTGGCCAAAGCTCTGGCCGCGCCGACGACAATGATGAGGCTACTGTGCGCAAGCGAATTGCAGTGTACAAAAGCGAAACCGCACCTGTTTTCGATTACTATGCCGAAAAGGGTAAAAGCTACGGTATCAATGGTTTAGGAACGATTGACGCAATCGCCGAACGGCTCAGCGAAGTAGTAGAATCGCTTGGAAAGGATTGAAATTTAACCCCGAGACTTGACTACATTATAAAAGTGGCGGGAAGCAAGCGAGGAAGTACTACTTTTGAGCCGAAAATGTAGGGTGGAACTCCGTTCCGCTCCTCCCGGAACGGAGTTCCGGGCTACGCTCACCAAACGCAGTATTCATGGCGCTCTCATCCACCCCGTGGCAGGCTCTTTGGAACCGCTTGCCCGCCCCTTTGCAAAACCGCTACTATCTTACGCTGGTAGTGTTTCTGTTTATTATGGTTTTTCTGGACAGGCACAGTTTGTGGACACAATGGAAACTTTTGCGTGCGCAAAAACAATTGGAAACCGACCGCAGCTTTTACCAAGTAAAAATCAAGGAAGCACGGGAAGAAGCCGAAGATTTTGAATTGACCAAAGAGAAATTCGCCCGTGAACACTACTTTATGAAACGCGCCAACGAAGACGTGTTTATAATTCAAGAAGAAAAATAGAAACAATGTCCGTATTAGTCAATAAACACTCCAGAATCATTGTACAAGGCTTCACCGGGAAAGAAGGTACGTTCCACGCTGAACAAATGATCGCCTACGGCACCAATGTGGTAGGCGGCGTAACACCCGGGAAAGGCGGCCAAACGCACCTCGAACGTCCCGTTTTCAATACTGTGGAAGATGCAGTGCGCCAAGCCGGTGCCGATACGAGCATCATTTTCGTGCCACCTGGCTTTGCTGCCGATGCTATTATTGAAGCCGCTATGTCGGGCATCAAAGTCATCGTAGCGATTACCGAAGGAATCCCCATACAAGACATGGTGCGCGCCAAAGCCTATATTTCTGACAAAGGTGTGCGGCTCATTGGCCCCAATTGTCCGGGTATCATCACGCCCGACGAAGCAAAAGTTGGTATTATGCCAGGCTTCGTGTTCAAGCGCGGCCCCATTGGGCTGGTTTCAAAATCCGGTACGCTCACTTACGAAGCCGCCGACCAAATCGCCAAAGCAGGCTTGGGCATTACCACAGCCATCGGCATTGGTGGCGACCCGATCATCGGCACCACGACCCGTGAAGCCATCGAGCTTTTCATGCAAGACCCTGAAACCGAAGGGATTGTGATGATCGGCGAAATAGGAGGCGGGCTCGAAGCCGAAGCTGCCCGCTGGATCCGTGCCAACGGCAATAAAAAACCCGTGGTTGGGTTCATCGCAGGCCAAACCGCCCCTAAAGGCCGCAAAATGGGTCATGCCGGCGCCATTGTTGGCGGTGCTGACGACACGGCGGCGGCTAAAATGCGCATCTTGGCGGAGAACGGTATCCATGTGGTGGAGTCGCCCGCACAGATTGGAGCGGTAATGGCGCGGGTGATGAAAGGGTAAACCCACCTTTGTTCCTTCGGTGGGTAAAGGTGAAAGTTGTCAAAAATTGCAGTTAACTTTGTCAACAAAAACATTAGGGTTATGTCCAAAGTCCAAGCCCAAACCGGGATAGACACCAAGGTGTTTCTGGCCGCAGCCGACAAGATCAAAACGGACGAATCAGAAAAATTCCTGCGAGAGTTAAATAGCATCATTTCGCGTAGAAAATCGCAAGACACAGTATATCGTCAGAGAGAGTTGTTGAGGCTGATATACCAGACCGTCTTGCCAAAAGCGGGATGGGAACGCTATTTAGAACTGGCTAAAAAAACTTGGGACTGAAACCATTGGCGAACCTGAACGTAAGGAATTTCTCCAATTGGTCTCATTAGAAGAAGAACTTCGCAATAAAAGGGTTGGGTTTCTTATGGAATTGTCTCAACTTCGGAACACCTCATTGCCAGAATTAATGGAAGAAATGGGGCTTAATCCTTCCGGTCGTGCCTAAATCGAACATTACCATCTGCAATTCAAGAATTGGTCAAGCGTCGGGCAAGGGGTTACTGCGAATATTGCCCTGCCCCTTTTGGGTTCTAGCCCGATACTTTTCAATTTGACCACATTTTCCCACTGTATTTGGGAGGCACATCTACTTCGGAAAATCTCGCTTGGGCCACCGTTGATTTGCTGCAAGTAAATCGTGAAGGCAACATCAACCTGCGCCGTCTCCTTATTTTGGCGGGCTTACATCCACCTGAAGTTTATTAGTTTCAAATTCACCCATTCAACATCAAGGGGAAATTTCATTCTCTCAATTCTCCAAATCTTTGTTATCCTTGCCTCGAAAATCGTTCGACTTCGAGCCATGCCTACACTTATTGAACGTACTCCCGCCCCTGTCACAGCACCCATACTGCAAGACCCGCTCCTGCCTTACGAGCCTTCGCCCGCCAAGCCCTGGAATGCCCGCCGCGTGGCACACCTGTATCATCGAATGGGTTATGGCGCCTCGCTGGCACAAATCCAGCAAGGACTGCAGATGTCGCCTGGCGACTTAATAGACCAACTTTTGGAAACCGCCGCCGACCTCGGAACACCCGATCCGCCCTACTGGGGTGGCTGGACGATGGATGAGTATGCCAACAATCCAGACCCAAATCTTGTGTTTATTCACAGAGATGAACTACGCCGACGTTGGCTCAGTGAAATGCTCGATGAGGGCGTTCGTGCTAAAATGGCCCTCTTTTGGCACAACCATTTTGCCACCGAACTCGATGTGTATGGCTGCAATGCCTATCTCTGGAGTTACTATTCTCTGATTAACGAATTTGCTTTTGGGAACTTTCGAATCTTTGTCCGCGAAATGGGCAAAACCGGAGCCATGCTCGTGTACCTCAACGGCAACCTTAGCGTAGCAGGGGAACCCAATGAGAATTATGCCCGCGAACTCATGGAACTTTTTACCATGGGTGAAGGCAATGGCTACACACAGGCAGACATCGTGGCCATGTCACGAGCACTTACGGGCTGGCGCGCCAGCGACTACCTTTGTGAACCACCGTATTTTGATCCAACCCGTCACGACGACACCCCAAAAACAATCTTCGGGCAAACGAGCAATTTCGGATTTACAACCGCACACAATCTGATTTTTTCAGATCGCGCCGTACAGGTTTCACACTATATCACCGGCAAACTCTACAAGCATTTTGTTTATCAAAACCTTGACAATCAAGTAATAACCGGGCTGGCGCAAACATTCCGCGACAACAACTGGGAATTGCTGCCGATACTGAAACAACTCTTCAAAAGTGAGCATTTTTTTGAGGAGACGCTCATGAACGTACGGCTCAAAAGCCCGCTAGAGTCCATGTTGAACATTTACAAAGCGGCAGGGACTCCCAGCTCGCTCGTCGCGAATGATCGTTGGGATGCCATAGGATATTGGTCTTATCAACTTGGCCAGGAGGTATTCAATCCGCCGAATGTGGCGGGTTGGAAAGGCCACCATGCCTGGATAAACGAGAGTACGCTCACGGCCCGTTGGAACTACAGTTCGGCAGTGGCTTATTGGCTTACAACCGATGAACCGACGCGGGAAAGCCTCCGTTCGCTCGCACAAACTTTGACCAACGATAGCAACGATCCTGTGCTCATTACTGCCGCACTGGTGGAGTTTTTCACCGGCCAAACCCTTGAACCAGTACACCAGCAAGCGGCGGTCATCTACTTCAAATCAGGCATTCCGGAAAATTACTATACAGATGGCTCCTGGAACCTTTACTGGGACGAAGCGCCGTATCAGATTGTGAACATGCTGTATTATCTGGTAAAATTGCCGGAGTTTCAATTGACGTAGGTGGCCCATTATCATTGTTTTTATTTAACAACCATGTCAAAATTTTAAACAAATACATATCATGACAAGAAGAAGAGAATTCCTGCCAAGTGCTCCAAATAAAGGCCTTTGGATTGGAGCGATTATCCTGGGTGTACTGGCTATTTTAGCCCGTTTTATCCCGATAAGAGAACTAATGGAATACCATTACTGGATGTTGCTGATTGCCTTTTTGTTACTGGCAATTGGTACTGCTTATCGAAAGGTATAAGCCAAAATTTCCACCGCGTTTGGTATGGTCAGTTGATTTTACCAAACGCGGTCTTAAGTCTTGAACTCAATGTCAATGGCCAAAATCATGAGCAAAGCACACAAACTACCCCGACACGGCGCGTGTCAAGAACACGGAGAAGCCCATACCCGCGACCACCAACTTTGGTCGCGCCGCGATTTCCTGTCCGCTTCCGGCATCCTCGGTGCGGGCAGCATGCTGATGGGAAATATCGGCCTGAGGGCTTTCCAGCCAACCCCGCTCATGGCCTCGCTCGCCAATGGCACCAACGACCGTATCCTCGTGCTCATCCGTTTTAATGGTGGTAACGACGGCCTCAACACCATCATCGAGCGGGGGAATCAATATTATTACAATCTCCGGCCAACCATTGCTGTACAGGACTCGAATCTTTGGGCCATGAGCAACGAGTACGGAATGCCATTGGTTACCAATGCTTTACAGCCATTGTGGGACAATGGAATGATGAAGGTTATTTTCAATGTTGGCTATCCGGAGCCGAATTACAGCCACTTCCGATCCTACGACATTGTAGCATCAGCAAGCGATGCTGATGTAGTGGTAAACACAGGTTGGATGGGCCGATTTCTCGACAATGAGTATGCGGCATTTCTTGAAACACCGCCCACAGTGCCACCAGCCTTGCAAATTGGGGTGCAAACCGACCTCGTTTTTCGGGCAGATTCGGCCAATATGGCCTTAGCCGTTAGCAGCCCCCAGGAGTTTTATCAGATTGCCCAAACAGGGCAACTGTATGATACTTCGCTGCTGGGCAATAGCCCGCGTGAACTGGAGTTGGCCTATGTTCGCCAAACGGCCAACGCCGCCTTTCGCTATGCCCAAACCATCAAGGAAGCCTATTCAAAAGGAAAAAACCAGGTCAATTACCCAACGAACAATTACCTCGCAGAGCAGCTGGCAATAGTTGCCAAACTGATCAAAGGAAATCTGGGTACCCGTGTTTTTATGGTCGAAATCGGCGGTTTTGATACCCATGCAGAGCAGTACGACTACCACCTTGAACTTCTTAAAAACGTTGCGGAAGGGGTGAAAGCATTTTACGATGACCTTGGTTTTGACGGAAATACGGAGTTGCCCAATAAGGTGCTGGGCATGACTTTCAGCGAATTTGGTCGTACCATTTATGAGAACGCCTCCTTGGGGACCGATCATGGATGGGGCACACCTATGATGCTTTTTGGAGGTGCCATAGGGAATGGCTTTACGGGTCAATATCAGGATTTGAGCAGCCCTGATCCTTACGGCGATCCGGAGTTCAGCGTAGATTTCCGCTCCGTGTACAGCACGATTTTGCAGGACTGGATGGGCAATACGCCAGAGCTCGTCAACTTCGTAATGGGGCAGACCAGCCCAATTATCACCGGGCTAGTGCCGCCCGCCGCGCCGCTCCTGGGCGACAACGGAAAATGCGTCCTCCTTGGACACAATCCACACCCAAGCGAAGCAGCCACCATCGAAATAAAGTATGCGATGATGCAAAATGGCCCGGTTCGACTTCAAATTCTCGATTCGGCAGGTCATGTGCTGCGCACCTTGCTCAACGAATATAAAGACCGGGGCAGTTACAGCTTCCATTTCAAAGCACCGGATTGGTACATCGCTCCTGGCATATACCACTACCGACTGCAATCGGGCGGGCAGGTGTTTCAACGGGAGTTCAGAGTATAGTTTTAAATTTTGCGGTTTATTCCTATTTCTTCACTTTTATCTCCACCCGCCGGTTTCTGGCCCTTCCGTCCTCCGTATCGTTTTCGCCAATAGGTGCTGACTGCCCATAGCCTTTAAAAGAAATTTTTGCTGCCGGATATCCTTGCTCCACCAGGAAGTCGCGTACTGCTTGTGCGCGGCGGGTGGAAAGTTGCAAATTGCTTTGTTCGGTGCCCACGTTGTCGGTGTGACCTCCAACCTCGATCGCCCAGTTGAAGTTTTTGATGTCCTTGTAAATGCGCAGCAATTCGGTTTGTGCGTCGGGGCGCAATTCCGATTTGGCAAAATCGAAGAGCAGGTCTCTGAGTTCGAGTGCTTTGCCTTCCCGTTCGGCCTCTTTTACCGTCACGATTTCAACCTTTTCTTCTGCAACTTCGCTTTTGTAATTGGAGGCATCTACGAAGGTTTTTTTGGTTGAAACCAGACTGTCGCCCGTTGCGTAATAGTTAATTTTTGCGGTTTTTGGTACCGAAAACGCATACTTTCCATCGGGGCGCGTGGTAACGGTTTGCACAACTTTTTTGGACTCGGCATCCTCCACGGTGATTTCTCCGGCCACCGATTTCCCACGCCCATCGGTTAATGTTCCCGTGATGACGACCTGCATCTCTGGCCGTGCCGCCGAGTCGAGGGGGATACGCATGATGTCTTGATCAGAAAAACCTGAAGTTCTGGTGGCTAGATAGGCCACATTTCCAGAGGGCGGAATACAAAACCCATATTCGTCTTTTGCCGTATTGACTCCTGCCCCAAGGTTTTCGGGGGTTGACCAGTTTTTCCAGCTGTCATCCAGGCGGGTGGTTTTGAAAACATCAAAACTGCCATAGCCTTTATGGCCGTTGGAGCTGAAATAAAGGGTTTTGAAATCGCTGTGCAGGAAGGGAGTGCGGTCGTCGGAACTTGTGTTCACGGGGCTTCCAAGTTCAAAAGGCATATCCCAAATACCATTCTTTTTGCGCTGGGCGATATAAATGTCCACATCGCTGAGCTGGGTACTTTTCGCTTCAAAGATCAGTGCTTCCCCATTGCGCGTGATGCTGGCCATACCAATCCATGCAAAATCCTTTTGAAGCAGAATCGGCGCAGGTTCTGACCAGCTCGTTTCCATACGGGTAGAAATATGTGGCTTGCCCCCAATAAAAAGCACCAGGTTGTTCCCGTCTGCTGACATAGATACCACGGCTTCGTTGATTGGGCCACTAAAAAACTCCTCCATTTTTGGTGCTGACCACGAGCCGTCTTCTAGCCGTTCAGTATAGAAAACATCTTCCCCTGCATAATTATCAGCGCGCCCGGATCCGACGAAATACATGATTTTGCCATCAGAAGAAAGCACCGGAACATACTCAGAACCCTCTGTGTTGACCCCTTTTACAAACTCCAGGCGTGACCCTTCGGGTGGTTTTCGATCAACATAAACGGGCATTTTTTTACTTTTTTTGCTGGGGTCTAACTTTTCCCGGTTACTGACCGGATTTGTTGATTGGAGGATCATCAATTTGTTGAATCGGCCTTTGTATTGTTTTGGCACGACCGTTACCACGTTGACAAAAGAATCACGGAACGCGGTCAAATTTTTGTTCTTTTCAGCGAACACCATTATTGTGCTAAAAAGGCCGTTGTAAGCCTGTTCAATGGCATTTTTTGTGATTTTGAATTCGCTGGCCAATTTTTTTTGGGTTTTGGGGTCAGCGTCGTTAAAGTCCTTGAGCGTTTTTTCATAACCGCTCAGGGCTGCTATCCAATTGCCGGTTTCGTTTACGCCAGCAGCGGCTTTCAGAATGCCATATCCTGCAGGAATACTTTTGTCGGGAGTGTTGGCATCTTTTTGAAAACAGATCAGGGCTTTGTCGTATTCCTTTTTGTCGAGCAATTTGAAGCCCTTTTTGACTTGCGCAGACATAGGAATGGCGCAGATCAGGAATGCCGATAGCAGGAGGGAGAAAAGTCGGGTCATTGTTGGAAATTTTTAGAAGATGTTTGAATTATTCTCTCAAGTAAAACAACTTCTTAAAGTTGCGCGTCAAAAATAGTCCTTCGATAGGGCACTTTTACAAAATCAAGGGTGCCTGGCTTCACGCCGAGGAAGAATTCGTAAGTCCCACGGTCAGGCTGCCAACGAAAACTGAGCGACCAGCAGTGAAGGTCGCGGGTAAAGCCAAAAGAAGGGTACACGAGGCTTTTGGCAATAAAATTATAACTGATATTGTCCACGTCGAGGCTCCACTTGGAGGATAGCGGTATACTGCCAGAAAAGTTGAGGCTATTGGTTCCGATGGTGAAGGTGTCGCGCGCGGTGCCGTAACCGGTGGGGATGAGTTGTCGGGCAAAAGAGATTCTGTGATCCACCCGGAAATTGTCAAACATGCTGAGCAAGTCGTCTTTTGGGAGTGAAGGGCCACTTGTGGTAGGCTTCGCCCCTTTTTTGGAAAGCATATCGCGCAGTTGTTTCACCTGAAAGCCCGTGTTGAGGGCAATGCCAAACTGGGTTGTACGCACCAGCCTGCCTTTTTCTTTTGTCATGAACTTGTTGATCCTGTTGCCTTTAGCATCGGCGATGTAGGGGTCGAAGGTCACATTCCATGTGAGGTTCGAGATGCCTTTGAACAACCTGAACAGACCGCCCGTGCTCACAACGCTCCATTTTAAAGAGTCGAAGGTAGGGGTGTAAGCGCCAGCGAAATTAAGCCCGTCGAAGATCCGTTTTTTGAAAACAGAGTCGCGTTTGGCCGAGAAGTACTTGAATTCCAGCACATTGCTGACACTGTACCCGATGCTAATCTCGCGTTTTCCGAGCGTGGGTTTGTTGTAATATCCATCGTCGTAAATGCCGTATAGAAGGGTGTCGCCTTTTCCTGGGCGGTTGTCGGTATAATAGGATTTGAAATACCGGTCTTGCTGTTTGCTGAAATCAGGGCCAAATCCGGTGCTGACGGAGGGGCTCATTTTGTGTCGGATGCCTTGGAACCAGGCTTTTTTTCGTTTGGCTTTGTGCGTTAGGAACAGCGAGGTGCTGGCTGAAATACCAGCGTCGTATCTTCGAAAGGAATAAAGGCCCCAGTTGCGAGTAGTTTCCAGTACGCCGTACTTTGATTTTGATTCGTTGACTTTTATCTCCACAATTTCGGCATTTTGGCGGATGGTGTCGTACGCCAATATGGTGGTGTCAATCAGGTGTTTGTCAATGATATAGGGATACCAGTTCTCCTCGTACCGGAGATTGGGTGTGATGTTGATGTACTTGAAAAGTTTAAAAACATAGTCGGTACTGGCTTGGTGCTGAATGCCCATTCGCGCGCTTTCAAGGGTTTCTTTTTCAAATAAAAGGGTGTCAACCGTGCGGATGGAGTTGTCGAGCCTGGAGGAGTAGTTGACCGAGATTTTTTCGTACCAACGTTCATTGCCAACCTGAATTTTCCTTTTAAAAGGGAAAACACGCTGCATCGTGAATTGTGCGCTTGGCAAGGTGATGTCCATTTGGCGGGTTTGGGTGTTTTGGGAGTGCCGTAGACCGATGGTGTATTGATAAGGTTTGCCGGGAAAAGTTTTGGAAAAAGAAAGGTTGGAACTAAGCGAATTCTGAAACACGCTGGAATAGTCGTTCTGATTTCGTTGTTGATCCCGGTTCGTCTGAATGTTCACCGAGCCACTGAAACGGCGAGAAGGGTGGGCTTTGGGGTCTTGTGTGTGCGTCCATTGTAGCCCGAAGGATTTGGCCGATACTTTTTCAGCCATTGCGTTTTCGGTCACCCGCTTATTGTAATTCAGGTTGAAATTGCCGTTGTTGCGGTAGCGATAACTGTAGCGTGAGGTTGCCGTCACTCCCCATGTGCCACCCGTGAACACTCGAAAAAGCAGGGTTGCGTCCATGTGCTCAGAAATGGGCTGATACCATCCAATCCCTTCGATACCAAAGCCTTCCACCGAGCGAAAATCAAAATCTTTGGGGATGATG
Organism: uncultured Saprospiraceae bacterium; assembly: GCA_964589365.1. Taxonomy (GTDB): domain Bacteria; phylum Bacteroidota; class Bacteroidia; order Chitinophagales; family Saprospiraceae; genus M3007. Next base: position 4,450 of record CAZPTQ010000113.1, on the reverse strand, counting down.
AGACCGGCTTTGCGGGTTTTGGTGATGGGGAAAAACCCGAAAGGAATGATAATCGGCGTAGGAATGCCACCGACTTCAAGGTTTGAAATACCGGTGACCACAATTTTGTCCTGTATGACTTTCAGTTTGTTGGTGCGGATACCAAAGTGTGGGTGCGGAGCGTCGCAAGTAGTGAGGAGCGCGTCTTTGTTGTAGATGGTATTTCGGGCTTTTTTGGTGGAGTCCGCCGAGACGCCGCTGATAAATTTAGCCTTTTCGCCCAACACATAGAGGTCTTCTTGCGTGGTTCTCGCGTCGTAGATAATGCCTTTTTTCGTCTTGAAATTGTAACGCAGCCGGGTGGCGGTGAACGCTTGTTCTCCGTCCTTGAAATCAGGCATCCCTGCCAGTTGTCCCGAAGTATCGGGGAATTGCTTGGCGGAAATTTCACTGTTCGAGTAGTCCAACAGAATGTAGCCGGCCTTGATATTCAGGGAAGTATATTGGACAGTAGCTCCGCCGTAGAGGTGTACCTGTTTGTTTTTTACGTCAAACCACATGGAGTCTTCGGCGGCATATTCCACCACATCGTCGAGCGCGTCGTTGCTGATTTTGATACTGGATAGGTCTACGGTTGCCGAGTCTCCAAACGTGGCAGGGGGTAGCGAATCAAGCACTGGGATGGAGTCGGATATTTGCGCCAGCGCAGGTCCGCACAAGAGCAGGCAAGCAATTTGGAAGAAATACCGATATTTGCGGGGTAATTTTTGCACTGGTCTTTTTTTAGACGTTGGATTTTATGAAGTTAAACTTCGCACTCCGAACGCTCGTACTCCTCGCGGCGTGGCTTGTTTTTGAAAATTTTAACCTCTCCAGCACTGTCGAGGGGGGTGAATTGAGGATTGAGGGCATTGAACTCGGCAAAAGTATGGAATCTGCCGTGCATCGCGTACCCTCAACCCTCATCTCTCCACCTTCAACTACACCACCTTATCGTATCAAAACAATTGTGCTTGATGCAGGGCATGGCGGGAAGGATCCTGGATGCATAGGTGCATCCGCACACGAAAAGGAAAACTGCTTGGCCATTGTGCTTCGCCTGGGTGCTTATATCGAGGCCAATTATCCCGAGATCAAGGTTATTTATACCCGTGATGCCGACTTTTTTGTAGAACTCAACGAGCGTGCAGCCATTGCCAACCGCAACCATGCCGACCTCTTTATAAGTGTCCATTGCAACGCAATTTCGAGCAAATCCACGCATGGTGCTGAGACGTATGTACTGGGCCTGCACCGCAGCAAGGACAATCTTGACGTGGCAAAACGAGAAAATGCCTCTATTTACCTGGAGAAGGATTACCAGAAAAATTATGAAGGGTATGACCCTGAAAGCCCTGAAGCAGAGATTTTCGCAAGTGTATGGCAGAGCGCTTACCTGGAGCAAAGTATTCTGTTTGCCAGTTATGTGCAGCAATTTGCCAGTGCGGTGGCTTTCCGAAACGACCGGGGTGTAAAACAGGCCGGCTTCCTTGTACTGCGCGAGACGGCGATGCCCTCCGTTTTGATCGAAACAGGATACCTAACCAATGCCAACGAAGAAGAATTCATTGCATCTGAAGAAGGTCGCGAACAACTTGCATTGGCCATTTTCCAATCCTTTGAAGCCTACAAACGCCATGTCGAAACGGGCAAGCCAATGGATAACCTGGCCACATTGCCACCAGCTGTTAAACCAGCCATAGGCTCGACCAGGGAGATTAAACCTTCCGGGGTGCTCGCTCAAAAATCTTCTCCCCCTGCCACAAAGGTTTCTACTACACCTGCCAAGGCGAAACCGACCGTAGGAAAAACGACGACGACTGGCAAAACTTCCACACCTAGGCCTCCAGCCGAAGATAGTTTTACTATATTCCTCCTCGCCTGGCCCAACAAACTCGACCCGAACGTAGGCCAACTCAGCTTGCTTGCCAATGTGAAGGAATTGAATAAAGAAGGCAAGTACCATTACTATTCAGGTGTTTACACCACCAAAGCCGATGCAGAAAAAGTGTTGCCAGAGATTCAGAACATGGGATTCAAAACGGCTACTATCGTTCAGAATTAAGAAATTGAGAAATTGGGATATTCAGATATTCCCAATATCCCAATATCCCAATATTTCAATATCCATCCAAAGTAATGCTCAAAATCAGAAACGAAGTCAAAATTGCCCTCTTAGCTTTGATTGCCCTTGCCCTTGGTTTTTGGGGCTTCAAATTTCTCAAAGGTCAAAACGTCCTGACTACTGCCAAAACGTTTTATGTCAAGTACAACAATGTAGACCAATTGCGGCCCTCTAGCCCTGTGTTTATCCAAGGCTTCCAGGTCGGCATGGTCAAGAAAATGTATATTGACCCAAGCGACGACAAAACCATCATCACAGTACTCAGCATTGAAGGCGGTGTGGACATCCCCAAAGACGCAATTGCTTCGATCATAGGCCTCAGCCTCATGGGGGGCAAGGCGGTAGAAATCATCATTCCACATCCCTGCGAAGGTGATTGCGCTGAGAGTGGAGACTATCTGCAAGCAGGATCTAAATCGCTCATTCAGAGCCTTTTAGGAGACCCAGCCGGTTTTGATGCTTACACAGACCGACTGAAAATGGGGCTTTCCATAAATATTGATTCGCTTGCGCGTGCAAACCCAGACGGGGTGGCAGGGTCCGTGGTTGCACTTGACAACTCCCTTCACAACATTGAACGGATGACGGAGCATCTGAATGATATTCTCGCCCTCAACAAGCAGAGCATCGGTATGATAACGGGCAATTTTGCTTCGCTCAGCAGCACCATCAAGGCCAACGACAAGAACATCAGCGATGCCATCGCCAACCTGGCTGCCCTTAGCGCACAACTTAAGGACGCTGGTTTTGACCAGACATCAAAAAAAGCCTCCAGCGCGATAGACTCCGTCACGCTTTCGCTCAGAGCCTTGCGAGGCACCCTTGCTACCACTACCGGAACGCTCAGCCATGTAGACACCCTCGCTCAAAACCTTCTGCGCGGCAAGGGCCTTGTGGGCAAAACCCTTACGGATGAAGAGTTGTACAATAACCTGGTAAGCAGCACGCACCATCTTCAACTCCTGCTCCAGGACCTTCGGATGCATCCGCAGCGGTACAACACCGTGCGACTCAAGCTTTTTGGCAAGAACAAATCGAAATATGTCAACCCAATAGACGACCCTGCCTATCAAATACTTATTGACAGTTTAGAGCGGGATTATAGTAAGAAATTGAAGGATTGAATCGTGATTTTATCGTTGTTAAATTAGTACCTTTATTGGAAGGAGTCAGGACATTCGGGGTGTTTAGTCATCTAAATTAATCATTTAACTATGCAAGCCATAATCACCATACCCGCCGCTGAATTTGATAGCAGCATTTTTGAAAAAATTAAAAGCCTGTTGAAAGCCAATGGCGAGGGCGCAGAGGTAGTCATTTCGGTGCGCCCTAAGTCGGGTTATGCTGATGATCTTAGAAGGTCAATAGCGGAAGCAGATTCAGGTGAAAACTGCACGGTTTTTACAGTCGAGGAATTTGAGTCTTTTTACAAACCGCAGAAGGCTGCCCAATGAAATCAATCAAATTTACCTCAAAGGCATTCCGAGATTTTCTGGAATGGCAGGTTGAAGACGAGGATGTTTTTGAAAAAATAGGTGATCTCATTGTAGAAGTAACCCGAGACCCTTTCAAAGGACGTAGGAAGCCAGAGCCACAAAAAGGGGATTTTTCAGGTTGCGGGAGCCGTCGGATCACACAAGAACACCGATTGGTTTACAGAGTAGAGATAGACACCATCACGGTCTTGAAATGCAAAGGCCATTACGATGACTGAAAGCCACGCCCTCAAAATCCGCCCGCTTTATGAAGAGCACGGTGCCGAAGGCTACTACCGCGAATTTGCCGATGAATACGAAAACCCGCATTTGCCACAAATCCGTGCCTTGCTGGAACGCAACTTCGAACGTTTCGACTGCTCTGGCGCGGTACTTGATTTCGCAGCAGGCGGTGGCGAAGTAGCCACTGCGCTCCAAAGCCTCGGAGCAAAAGACATTATAGGTTGCGATCCATTTACCCATGCCTTGTTTGAACGGAAAACGGGCTTGCCCTGTCTCCAATTTGCCTTCAAAGACGTAATACGCAAAGGGCTTTCGGGACCTTACTCTTTGATTGTCAGTTCCTTCGCTTTGCACCTTTGCCCGCCGAAAGACTTGTTCCCCTTATGTTGGAACTTGTTGCAGGCAGCTCCTTTACTCGTTATTATCACCCCGCACAAACGCCCTGAACTGGAAAAACTCCAAGGAATCGAACTGCTTTGGGAAGATTGGGTAGAAACACCGCGTGGGAAAAAAGTGCGAATGAAGGCGTATCGTGGGAGTGTTCAAAAATCTGCGTCAACTGCTGGTTACACCCCCAACCCCTCAACGA
>CAZPTQ010000112.1:0-17657 GCA_964589365.1 uncultured Saprospiraceae bacterium | reverse complement strand
CGGGCTTGTAGCTCAGTTGGTTAGAGCAGCTGACTCATAATCAGACGGTCGCGGGTTCAATTCCTGCCAGGCCCACATTGAAAATCAAAGCGTTACACGGGATTTCTCGTGTAACGCTTTTTGTTTGAGATAATAACACAGCGCGGAGGCCTCAACCCCTCATCTCTTCGACCTATTCCCCGCCATGAATCCCCAACCGCTTGAGCCCAATAAAAAACCCAGGTCATACAATCCGCCCGTATTGTTGACCGCATAGATAGCCACATTGTCTTTAAAAAGACTGGCAATAAAGCTGAGCGGCGTGATAAAGCCATGAATCAAACCATACAAAAATCCATACTGCCGTCCGGTCAGGCATTCTTTTGTTGCTTGTACCTCGGCACAGGAAACAAGAAGCAGCGCGGCAATAATTGCTGCGGCAAATAGGAGTGGCTTGTGTGATTTCATGTTGCGTTGAATTTAGTTGTAATTGCAATAGAATGTGATATCCTGCCAAATGGATGGGGTGTCAAATATACAATATTATCCCTCCTGCAACTTCGTCGCATTGTCTGCGACTGTCAAGGCCTCGATGAGGGGTTCTATATCCCCTTCCACTACCTTATCCAGGTTAAAATTTTTGTTGTCGCCTTCCAGGCGGTGGTCGGTCACGCGGTTTTGCGGCCAGTTGTAGGTGCGGATTTTTTCAGAGCGGTCGCCAGAGCCGACGAGGCTTTTGCGGGCAGAGGCAAATGCAGAGGCTTCGCGCTGAAGTTGGGCTTCACGGATCTGCTGCACGAGGCGGCCCATGGCTATGTCGCGGTTTTTATGCTGTGAGCGGCTCTCGGTGCTTTCAGCAGTCACACCCGTAGGTAAGTGGGTAAAGCGAACGCCAGACTCCGTTTTGTTCACGTGCTGACCGCCCGCGCCTGAAGCGCGGAAGGTATCGGTCCGGATATCTTCTTTGCGGATGTTGATGTCTTCGGGTTCCATCTTGGGGAGCACGACCACGGTAGCGGCTGAAGTGTGCACCCGTCCTTTGGCTTCGGTTTCTGGCACGCGTTGTACCCGGTGCGCGCCGGATTCGAATTTGAGTTTGCCGTACACGTTTTCGCCGGAGACTTCGAGTACAAGTTTGGCATATCCGCCCGCCGTTCCGGGTGTTTCGTCCACCAATTCAACGTCCCAACCTTGTTTTGAAAAATAGCGCGAATACATTTGGTAGAGATCGCCGGCAAACAGCGCCGCTTCATCGCCGCCCGTTCCGGATCGGATTTCAAAAATCACATCTTTCTCATCCTCAGGGTCTTTTGGGGTAAGCAGGGTTATGAGTAGTTCTTCCAGAGTATCACGCTCCGGTTCCAGCGAAGTGATTTCCTCGCGGGCCATTTCGCGCATTTCAGGGTCGGTTTCGCCCACAAGCATAGCTTTTGCACTGGCAATGTCGGAAAGGACTTTTTCGTACTTTTCAGCAGCTTCTACAATGGGCTGGAGCTTTCGGTACTCTTTGTTTACTTTTTTCGATTTATCAGGGTCGGCCACGGTGGAAGGGTCGCCAAGTTGCTCCTCCAGATGGATGTATTTTTCGCGTATGGCTTGTAGTTTGTCCAGCATTTACTGTTTCTGTTTAACCACATGGCACACATAGTACACATAGCCTATTCGATAAAAACTATGTGCACTATGTGTGCTATGTGGTGAATTATTTTCAAAAATCCCCCACGCTTACCCCGTCAAAGTAGCCGAGTTTCCACAAAATCAAAATAGCCACTCCCACCAAAATGCGGTACCAGCCAAACCACTTGAACCCATGCTTGGTGAGGAATTGGATAAAATATCGAATGGCGGCCATGGCTACTAAAAAAGCCACCACATTGCCCACGCCAAGCAGCATAATTTCCTGACCGCTGAAAGTTGCGCCACCGTCCTGGGTAAAATCCCAGAGCGACTTACACATGGCGGCAAACATGGTCGGGACTGCCAGGAAAAATGAAAACTCCGCCGCCGTGGTGGGCGAAAGTCCGTTTGCCAGTCCGCCGAAAATAGTGGCTGCTGATCGGCTCACGCCAGGCACCATCGAGATGACCTGAAAAAAACCAATGCCCAATGCGCGCGGCAATGTAACGTCTTGATCTACAGAGGTTTCGCGCAGGCGTTGGCGTTTGAAGAAGCCATCGAGTACCACGAAAATGATGCCTCCTACAATAAGCGCCAATGCAACCACCACAATGTTTTCAAGCAGCGAATCAATCTGCTTTTTGAACAAAAGCCCAAAGAAAGCAGCGGGCAAAAACGCCACAAACAGTTTGACATAGAACCCAATGCTCTGAAAAAAACGCCGCCAATACAGCACAACCACCGACAGAATAGCCCCGAATTGGATGGCAACGGTGAAGACTTTAACAAAAGGCTGTGACGCAATGCCCATGGCCGACGAGCCAATAATCATGTGTCCGGTGGACGACACCGGCAAAAACTCCGTCAGCCCTTCAATGATAGCAAGGACGATGGCTTCCAGCAGGGTCATGCTTCGGGATTGTTGGGAAAGCTAGCGGGTACGGGTTTTCGTTTGAAGATGCCAAAAACTACTGTCACGAAACCGGCTACCATGAGCAATGGAGCCACCGTAATGCGCATCGGGCTGTAAATACGCTCTGGCTCCCACTTGTTGGGGTCGGGCATTGCGCCGCCCGACATTGTAGCCAAGCCGACCAATACCAGTGCAAGGCCGATACCCATCAGGATAAAATTCTGGCGGCCAAATATAAGTTCGTTGCTCCCGGCAGAAAAAATGCTTTCCTTTTTCTCTGTAGGTCGGCGCACAGGTGCAGGAGCCGTTTTTCTGGCTTGTGGTTGTGGGCCGGGGCGATGTTGTTGTTGCTTTGCCATTTTATTGAAATGTGGTAATTTGAATTAATAAAGATCATCCAAACGCATCCTCAAAAACTTATTCACTACCCACCAGGTGCTGAGGCCCGAAATCAGAACCCCCATAAGTGCAAGGCCAGAGAACACCAGCACTACCGCGTTCATGTCTTGCAATTGCCGCAAATCCGGCATTAGGTTTCGCAGCCACCACAGGGTGATTGCAAGTGCCACAATCGCGAATGCTGCACTCCAAAGGCCGTTCAAGATGCCTCGGCGGATATATGGACGACTGATAAATTCCCAGGACGCACCTACTAATTCTTGGTTTTTTATGATAAAACGATTGGAATACAAAGCCAGCCGAATGGTGTTGTGAATAAGCGCAATGGCCGCAAAGATGAGGAAAACCCCCAAAGACAAGGTTATGATACCAAGGCTGCGGATGTTGTTGCCAATATTGCTTGTGTTGGCTGCTTCAAAATACAGGTCGCTCACCAGAGAGTCTTGTCGAAGGGTTTCGCGCCATTCGACCAATCGCTGATCTTCGAGGTATTCGGCTTTCACGTTGAACCGTACCACATCACGCATCAGGTCGGGCATATCTTCGAGCATACTTTCGTCCCCGAGGTCTTCGCGCATGGTTGCGGCGGCTTGTTCTCGGGTGATAAACGTGACACTTTCTTTTTTTACAAAGGGTTGTTGGCGCACAGCGGCGACAATTCTTGCCACGTCGGCTTCGGCGAGGCCGGGTTTCAGTTCCAGCCAGAGGTCCACTTTTTCTTTGAACATGGTCACCAGCCTTTGCCCGTGCATGGCCATAAGCGCAAAAAAGCCCAGCACAAACAGCACCAGCGCAACGCTGGCAATGGCATAGAGATAGTTAGGTCGGGTCCGCGACATAGGTATGGGTAAAAAATCGGTTGGGTCAAAGAGAGCGCGAAGGTAAGGAAGCTTGCGAGAAGTGACACTTTTCCTAAAAGTGTCGCTTCTGAGCTTTTTTTGCCAAAACTTGCAGAACCCAACTTCCCTGCCCTCAAATCTGAGGCTTGGCCTACCTTTGGTTTCCACTTTTTGCCCCAACTTTCCGAAAGTTAAAAACTTTCGGAAAGTTACGACTCAACAACAAGGCTGCATCATGAACTTTCAACCACTACGCGCACTCTCTTTCGCCTTTTTTTTCCTGCTCTCTTTTTCGGCCAAAACCCAGTGCCTCTACACGCTCGAAATGCTGGATAATTACGGAGACGGTTGGAATGGCGGCATCCTGACGATCAAGAGCGGGGGCAATTCGGTCTCGTTTACCTTAGATAACCTAAACGACGACGGCATTGACAGTACAGTTACGTTCAATGTTTTGGACAACCTGCCCCTCCTCATTACTTATGCTGCTGGAAGTTTCCCCTGGGAAGTTTCGTTCAATATTTACGACAATGCAGGCAATCTATTTCTAAATGGAGTAGCTCCTGTCACTGGAACGGTTTTCACTGGCACAGGAGCGTGCATCTCCTGCGCCAACCCGACTGATTTTGTGGTGGAAAACGTGTGGGACAACCGGGCCAACCTGCGTTGGAAAATTAACAATAACGGCACGAGTGCTCCCATCTCCTGGCGCGTTATCCACGGGATTCAAGGCTTTTCGCCCAGCGCAGGGGAGGGCGACACCCTCGATGTGCTGCTGCCCAAAGCAACCGTTACCGGTCTGCAAAAAAAGACCTGGTATGATGCCTATGTGCAGCAATACTGCGATGTGGCAGGCGGCTATTCCGAAATTATTGGCCCTATTTCGTTTCAGACTTATTGGACCAATGATGTGGGCATAGCTGGCGTGGTCGCACCTGTGAGCGGTTGTGATCTGGGCTTTGATTCTGTGAAAGTTATCCTGGCAAACTTCGGTTCTGCGCCTCAATCGCTCATTACTTTTCGATATTCCGTGAACGGTACGGATGCTCCCGTAGTGCCACCCAGCGACGGATTTTATACGGGTATTTTGGGCAAAGACAGCAGTGTCGTCATCACGTTTGAGACGCCCAGCGATTTTTCCGCTCCCGGCGAATACCGAATTGATGTGTTTACCCAACTTTCGACCGATGAGGATGTGTTGAACGATACGTTCACTTACTTTATCACCAATCGTTTACAGCCCGAATATATACAGCAATTTGAAGTTTGGGACGGTGGTTGGACGCCGAGTGGCCAAAACGCTTCCTGGGAATTCGGCATTCCAAACAAACCCTCCATTCCTGCCGCAGCAAGCGGGCAAAATGCCTGGGTAACCAGCCTTACGGGCAGTTACAATCCCTCCGAACTATCCTATCTCGAGTCGCCATGCTTTGATTTTTCTGCATTGGACGTAGACCCTGCCATCGAATTTTCCCTCATCAGAAACCTCGTAGTAAATTACGATGGGGCATGGCTTGAAATGAGTTTTGATGGTGGCCAAAACTGGGCGAAAGTGGGCGAAATTGGGGAAGGCATAAATTGGTACACCAATGACAACCAATTCTTTAGTCTGGGCGAAGTGTGGTCTGGCACCAGTGATGGTTGGATTACAGCGCGGCACTCCCTGCCCAACTCGGCGGGAGAAAGCGAGGTTCAGCTGCGTTTTGTCATGTCTTCGGCGCCATTCTTCAGCGGTGGTGGATTTGGCATTGACGATGTGCATATTTTCGAGTCTTTGGCCAAAGACCTTGCCGGATTGAGCATTTTCACCCTTGGCAAAACAGCGGAATGCGGCCTCGCCAACGACCAAATAGTGTTCTCATTCACGAACGTTGGCAATCAAACCCAATCGGGCATTCAAGTTGCATACAGCATCAACGGAGGTACACCTGTTGTGCAAAACGTTCCCGGCAGTCTTGCTACGGATAAAAGCATTATTCACACTTTTAGCGTGCCCTTCGATAGCCGCGACCAGGCGTTCGAGATCAAATGTTGGACGATGCTCAACGGCGATCAAGAGACCAACAACGATACGCTCCACTACACAGTGAACCATGTTGCCAGACCAGTGCCTTTTCAGGAAAATTTCGAATCGCACAGCGTGCCTCCAACTGATTGGACGTATGACCCAACATTTGGATTTTCCGTGACCGACCAGCACAACAATGTTTCCAAAGTACTGGCATTCAATCTTTACAGCGGAAATACCGAGTTTACTGCCGATATGCCGAGAATGGGCATCATCAAGCAAGGCGATTCGCTGAGCTTTAGCTACCGCATCACCAACTTCGCTTCACAGGGCCAAACGCCCACTATTTTGCAAAGCGGCACAAAAATAGAAATCCAGGTTTCAACTAATTGTGGAGATACTTATGAGACCATCAATAGCATAACCGCTTTTAATCACAGCCCAACGATACAGTTGCGCACACGGAAGCTCAGCCTCGACGCATACGCCGGCCAAGCCATCAAAATCCGTTTCCACGGTATTTGGGGAGCGAGCGATTTCTGGTTCGATCTCGACAATATCAACCTGCTCTCTTGCCCCGCTGATATGGATTTGACCGCCCAACTGATTCCTGCCACCCCAGGCCTCAGCGATGGTACGGCTACCGTGAATGTTGGGATCGGCAACCCGCCCTATTCCTATGTTTGGAGCGACAGCAGTACCGAGCAAACGGCTACTGGACTGGCAGCGGGTACTTACACCGTTACTGTGACGGATGCTTTTGGTTGCAGCGACGTGCTTTCGCTTACGCTTGGCAGCTCCTCCACGGATGACTTGGATGGCTTTGCCAAAGTATCCCTCTACCCTAACCCGACAGATGGTTTGGTAACCCTACAAGTTACATTCGGGCAATCGCTGGATGTACAAATCGAAATCCTCAACCCGCTCGGCCAGCGTGTATGGTATTTTGCGGTCAATGCAACGGACAAGCTCACGCAACCATTCAACTTGGAAAGTTTCTCCAGTGGGCTTTATCTCGTGCGGATTTCCGCGGAGGGCAAAACACTGACGAGGAAATTGATAAAGGAGTAATGTCACCCTTTAAGGTATGAGATTTGAGTTGCAGAAAATTGCAATTCGAATAGTGATAATTACTGCTTCACGATTTTGGCTTGCTGTACCAACTTGTTTTGCTGCACCGATACGAAGTAAAAACCGGGGTTAAGACTGGAAATGTCAATAGTCTCCTTGGCGTTTGAATGCCCATCACCTTTATGCAGGAAAACCGTTTTGCCGCTTATGTCAGTGATGCTTATGACTGCATTGCCTTCGAGACCGATGATATGGAGTTGGTCGGTGGCAGGGTTGGGGAAGAAAAGCACCCGATCCTCTGCATTGGCTACTTCGGTTGATATGCTTGTATCGCAATCATATGAAGTGTTCAAAATGTTGTAGTGCGGCAGATTGGGTATTGTTGCGAAATTGTAGGAAGGCAATACGATTCCGTGCTGTACCAGTTCGCAACTGACCCCGGGGCAGTTGGGCTTGTTGATAACGTGAAGATTGTAAGTGCTACTCGTATTGGAGATGTAGATTTTCCCGTCAGGGGCCAGTGCCGCAAGGTAAAATAACGTGGAATATGGGTTCTGATAGCCATCCCAGGTGGCTATTTTTATCTTACTGGACTCAATGTCAGGGGCTTGCAGGTCGAACTGGTAGATATTTTTCCGGGCACACAAATATAGATACCTTGAATTGGGCGAGACGGCCACCCCAGCGATGTAGTTGATGGTATCGTTTGAGAAATCAACATGAATCGGGTTGGACAGCCCCCCCGTAGCAGCATCAAAGTCAAAGATATTCAGCCCATTCCAACCATTGAATCGGATGTACTTTTTCCCGTCTGGCGAGGGGATGGCGGTTACCCCTTGTCTCAGCGGGCTGCCGCTCGTAGTAGAACAATACGCTTCTTGTATTATTCCGGGGTTAATAACATCCCCGTTTTCCATGACTTCGCTCTTAGAATTGATTATTTTGCACCCATTAGAGGAGAATAGTAGGTTTCCATATTCGTCAGACATACTGGTGTTAGACCCTTCCATAAAAAGGCCTGTTTGTTGATAGGAGATGTTAATAGGCGAATGATTAAAATCAAGCAAAATGCCCCCGCCTCCTGAGTTACCACCGATAATCCATTGATAGTCCCTTTTGTTTTGGGCACTCAAATCAAAAGAGTGATACATGAAAAAGAACAAGGCGAACACTAATATGTGCTTCATATCAAAATGTAAAGGGTTTGATATTGATTTTGAATATCCTTCAAAGTTCTACGGACGTTACGGCGCTATGCGCCTGTTTTTGATCTGTTTTAACCCATGATTCGCATTACTTATTATTCCAGATCCCACATTATGACAGCACTACCCAGAAAACTACGCGAACGATGTGATCAAGCGCATCTGTGTCGAATTTTATACTCCAAATTTGTCAAAAGATAGCCAACCCATGGCTCTTTCCGCCAGCATATTGCAATCGCTGTATCTTCGCCAGCATTGGCAAACGCAACTGTTCATTTACTTACATTTCACGCTCCATTGAGCGCTAAAAAAGCCTTAGCAAATCTCATGTCCATAAAAAAATCGCTCTCTTTCCTGCTCTTCCTTTTTCTGGCAAACGCCGTTTGGGCGCAAAACGCCCCGTTTTTCAAGTCTGTTTCAACAGAAAAAAATTCCCTTGCAGAGGGGGTTTCACAAGTGGCGTTGCCCAATAAATTTGACGCTTACCGATTGGATGAGGCTGGCCTTCGGGCTGTGCTGGAATCTGCTCCCTGGGAATTTACCCCCGAAGCGACACAACGCAAATGTGTTATCAGTGTCCCATTGGGCAATGGCAAAATGGAGGAATTCTCCGTGTGGCGAATCGCAATGCTAGATGCTGAACTGGCAGAAGCCTGCCCATACATCCGAACCTACGCAGGGGTTTCACTGAGCGATTCGCGGCGTACTGTGCGGTTCAGTACCACCTTAAGAGGTTTTCGTGCCTTGGTGTTGCAACCCGATTTTGGTTCGGCAATGGTGAAGCCCATATCGCCAGGACAGGCGGGCAGTTTATACATCGCATACGACCGCGCCGATGCATCAGATAATGATAGTCAGAAAGGCTTCCGAACTGGGGTAGCGTCCAATGGTACAGTATGGTTCGGCGACGGCGAAGAGCGTTTCGTGCCACCCGCCGAAGACCGTGGACAAGAACTTGACCCTGTGCGACTCAAAGTGTATCGTTTTTGTGTGGCAGCCCCTGGCGAATTCACGCAAGATCACGGGGGCACCAAACCTTTGGCGCTTTCGGCAGTGACGGAATACACCAATTCGGTGAGCGCTGTTTTCGAGCGTGATATTGACATCCGCCTGCAACTGACAGCAGCCACGCAGTATGTAATGTTCACAGACCCTAATACGGACCCATTCCCTGGCGGCTCGAACGAAGACTTTATGTCGCAGAACTCTGGAGTGCTTAATGAGTACACCAACTTCAACTCCCATGACCTCGGTCACGTGTATATCCGAGGTGGGGGTGGTGTGGCAAGTGCCATAGGAAATGTCTGCAGCCTGAGCAAGGCGCAGGGCTGCTCGGCTGGTAGTGGCATCGGCGATTATGGAGATCGCTTTCTTTTCGTGGTGGGTCAGGAAGTAGGTCATCAGCTCGGCGGGGGCCACACGTGGAGCCATTGTGGGGCTGGAGATAATGAGCAGCGTCAGAGCCAAACGGCTTTTGAGCCTGGAAGTGGCAGCACGATCATGTCGTACGTTGGGGGCTGCGGTCCTGACAACATTCAGTTTCAAGGGGATTTATACTATCACGGTGGCAGCATTGAGGAAATCAAAACCTATGTTACATTTATTGTCACCTGCGGCACATGGCTGACCACCTCGAACAATCCGCCTGTAGTGACGTTGCCTTATCAAGACAATTTTAACATCCCAATTTCTACGCCCTTCGAGTTGAATGGTTCGGCAATAGACCCCGATGGCGACCCGCTTATCTACACTTGGGAGGGCATTGACGCTGGCCCGGAAACCCCGCTCGGTGAGCCTCTAGGCAACACGGCCATTTTCCGCAGTTGGCCAGCAGTTGATGTGACCAACCGCATTTTCCCTCGCCTCAGCACGATTCTAGCCAACGGTTTCAATGCGGCCGAACAACTCCCGACCTACACCCGTGACCTGACTTTCCGGCTCACCGCCCGCGATAACAAACCCGACGGTGGCGGCGTTGGCTGGGCGGATGTAGCGTTCAAGGCCGTGGAGGTAGCAGGGCCATTTTTGGTGGTTTCTCCCAACACCGCGAGCACGATTTGGCGCGTGGGCGAATTGGTTGAAGTGAAATGGGAAGTCGCAAATACAAATGCCGCGCCTGTTAATTGCCAGAAAGTGAACATCCGTTTAAGCACAAATACAGGGCTAGACTACCCTATTATGCTGGCAGAAAACACGGAAAATGATGGCAGTCAATATGTGCTGGTGCCCAACAATTTAACATCGCTTGCGCGGGTCAGGATTGAGGCCGCTGACAATGTATTCTTCGACCTTTCCAATGCCAATTTCAAAATCCAGGCCCCGGTACAGCCCTCGCTTACATTGGGGCTTTCGATTGATGCGAGTATCGTTTGTCTGCCAGATAATTTCAGTACCGTAATAAATACCGCCTCTGTGCTGGGCTACAATACCCCCGTTGTCCTCGATCTTTTGGGCAATTTGCCGCCAGGCGCGACAGCCTCTTTCAGCACGACCAACCTCAACCCTGGTGAGAGCAGCACACTTAGCATTGACCTTCAGTCGGTGGCAGTGGAAGGCAATTTTACCTTCACGGTGCGTGCTATTTCAGGTTCCGATACTTTGCTTCGCCCAGTGACACTGCTGCTTCGGCGCAATGATTTCACCGGCTTCGCGCTCCAAACTCCTGTAGATGGCGTGACGAACCAAGCCCTAGCACAAACGCTCTACTGGGGCAAGGGCATTGATGCCGACAATTACGATGTGCAATTTTCAGACAGCCCCGCTTTCACGACTATTTTGGCTTCCGTTTCGGCTACGTCCCTGGATTCTATGAAAATCAATTTCTTGCTGGAAAAAGGGAAGGCTTATTTCTGGCGGGTTCGTCCGCGCAACGAGTGCGGCGTACACGAGTGGTCTGAGCCGTTTTTCTTTTCCACCTTCGCCGAAAATTGTCTGAGCTTCACTGCGAACGACCTTCCCAAAAATATTTCTGCCAATGGTACTCCTACTGTTGAATCCAAAATAAATGTTTTGCAAGGTGGTACACTTAGCGACCTTGTAATAAGTAATATTGAAGGATACCACGAATATTTCAAGGATTTGGAGGCTCATCTGATCAGCCCGCAAGGCACCGAAGTGTTGCTTTGGAAAGACCGGTGTGGCAACTTCAACGGCGGATTCAACTTAGGGCTATCGGACGCTGCGCCTGGCACTTTTTCTTGTCCGCCACCGAACAACGGCATGATTCACAGGCCACAAAATCCACTCGCGCCGATCATCGGGCAAAATTCTACGGGGACCTGGACGCTGCGCATAAAGGATAAATTGTCAACAGCAGGCGGTACTTTGTCAAATTTCAAACTCCAGTTTTGCCAATCAATTAGTCTCCAACCGCCTTTTTTGGTGAACAACGTTGTGATGCCCCTGCCAATTGGCACCAATCGTGTTATTACCCCCGATTTCCTGCTGGTAGAAGACCCGAACAACACCCACGCCCAAATTATTTTTACCGTAATGAATGTGCCCCAACGCGGCATCATCACCAAAGACGGCTTTGGCGAATTGAAGCCAGGAGACCAGTTCACTCAAGCTGATATTGACGGTGGTTCAATTCGATTTTTCGACTATGGCATCAGCACAGACCCTGACGGATTCCGATTTGTGGTGACGGACAATGAAGGTGGGTTCTTTGGTACACCCATGTTTGTGGCCCAACCACTGGTAGGCACGCAAAACATTGACTCCAAGGAGATTGACTTTTCGATTTTCCCAAATCCTGCGGGGAGTTCGGTTTGGGTTGCTTTTGGCCAGGCATTGGAGTCGGAAGCCCGAGTGAGCCTTTTTAACCTTGCTGGTCAATTGGTCCGTTCTGAAACCATAGCAACCGGACAGGAGCGTTTGCAAATCGAACTGGCAAATTTCGCCAAGGGCATTTATGCTGTTCGGGTAGAATCCGAGACGGGCGCAGGGGTGCGGAAATTGATCGTGGAATAAGGGTTTAGTCTAAAAAATTTTTTCCAGGGCAACAGTAGAAGCCCTTTTCACGTCCTTATTGAACTCGATTACAAAACAACACGGATTGAGCACCTATCCAGACAGGCGTTCAATCCGTGTTGCAATTTTGCAGCAACAGATTCTTTCATGAACAACAAACTCAAAATACTACTGCTTTCTCCATTCTTTGCGATTGCGATTGCTCCCGCACAAGGCAACTATTTCGATATTGCTAAGAACATGGAGATTTTCGCAAACGCTTACCGCGAAGTAAATCATGCTTATGTGGACGCGCTCGACCCCAATCAGGTGATGCGCCGCGGCATGGATGCAATGCTTGAGGGGCTTGACCCTTTCACCAACTACATTTCTGAAACCGATATCGAAGGCTACCGTATCCAGGTGGATGGCAAATACAACGGCTTGGGTGCCACCGGCGAACGCGTAGGCGATTATGTCGTGCTCGTGGAAATCATCGAGAACAGCCCGGCCCACAAAGCAGGCCTAAAAGTCGGCGATGCTTTGGTGAGTATTGATGGCCAAAGCGCCAAAGGCCGCACGGAACAACAGGTGCAAGATTTTTTGCGCGGCTTTCCCGGCACCAAAACCAATCTGGTGATAAAACGCCCCGGCGAGCCAAAAGACCTGAAAATCACCCTCGAACGCGGCGAGGTCAATATTCCCAACGTGCCGCATTCTGGCCTTGTGGCAGACGGGATTGGTTACGTAAACCTTACCACCTTTACCGAAAATGCCGCCCAAAATGTTGGGGATGCCTTGACCACGCTCAAACAGAAAAACCCCAACTTGAAAGGCCTCGTTCTTGATTTGCGCAGCAATGGCGGTGGCCTTTTGAACGAAGCCGTCAATCTTGTAAATGTATTTGTGCCCAAAGGCGAGCTGGTAGCAAGTACTCGTGGAAAAGTACCAGAATGGGACCTCAATCTGCGCACACAGCACTCACCCACTGACAAGGATATTCCGCTCGTGATACTCATGGACAAGATGAGTGCTTCCGCGAGCGAAGTCACGGCTGGGGCCTTGCAAGACTTGGATCGTGGCGTCGTTATGGGTCAGCGCAGCTATGGCAAGGGGCTTGTGCAAAACACCAAAGAACTTGGCTACAATGCCCGCATAAAACTCACCACGGCAAAATACTACGTCCCTTCGGGTCGCTGTATCCAATCAGTGCGCTACAAAGACGGCGCGCCTGTGGATATCCCGGAATCTGAGCGAGCACAGTTCAAAACCCGCAATGGCCGCACCGTGCTCGACGGCGGAGGCATCAAGCCCGACGTTCCCTTGCCGCACGACACCGCTATGGGTGTGGTGAAAGCCCTGCTCGATCAAAACATTGTTTTCGATTACGCCACCCTGTTTGCCCAAAAGCGGGCCTCCATTGATTCGATTGAAATTTTTGAGTTCACCGATTTTGATGGTTTTTCAAAATTCGTGCAATCCAAGAACTTTGATTATCAAACCCATTCAGAAAAAAAACTGGCCGAGTTGCGCGAAACAGCCACCCGCGAAAATTGGCCGTTGGAGGCAGAAATCCAAGCCCTGGAAAGTAAAATTAAGCTGGAGAAAAAGGGGGAGCTCGTAAAACAACGCGACCGAATCCTTCACGAAATTGAACAGGAAATTGTAGGGCGTTACTATTTTCAGCGTGGCAAAGTGCGCAAAAACCTCGTGAACGATCCAGAAGTAAAAGAGGCTGTGAAACTGCTCAATGACAACGCACGGTACAATTTGATTTTGTCAGGAAAGGGGGAGTAAATGTTGCCAAGGTGCTTGGTTTTTCCCATTGACCACTTTTGTCCCATTGGCCACTTTAGCACATTGACTTCATTTATTCCTTGTTAAGATATCCTAAAATGGCTATTGTTTCGAATTAAACAATATACTTTTGAACCGCTTTTGAAAGCAAAAAATAAATTATTTCACATTCAAAATCACATCTTTTCACTCATGAAAAAAGCGATTTTCTTCTTCGCCTTCTTCCTCGCTGTCGGTATGGTATCTGCTGACGCACAATCTTGCAGCAGCGCTGCAACCGCCGGCAAATCCTGCTGTGCAAACAAAGCTGCCAAAGCTGCCTCTGCTGATGCAAGCATTGAAAAACGCCTGGCTGATGACGGCTCTATCTCTTATGTTCGCAAAGAAGCAGATGCTCAAGGCAGCGTCAAGTTTGTAAGCGTACAATACGACGAAGCTGCTGGCGCGTTCGTCAATGTTGCACCAAAAACGGCTGCAGCTAGTGCCACCGAAGGCATGGTTAAAAAATCTTGCTCGGCTGGTGAAAAGAAAGCCTGCTGTGTTGGTGGGGCTGCTGCTGCTGGCAAAGCTTGCTGTGCAAAGCCTGCCGGTGGTGCTGGTTGCGATAAAAAAGCGCAATAATCTGCCCGAATTTTAGCGTAAAAAGCCGCTCAGAGGATCCTCTGAGCGGCTTTTTTATGATTGTGTGGTATTGTTCACTCGCGTACCATTTTGAAAGAAGCCATTATCCCGTGTTGTGCTGACTTGATTTGGGCAACGTACAAGCCCGTTGGCAAAGCGCTGAGGTTGATCGGTAAAACCTGTAAACCTGCTGAGAAAGCATGATTTTCACTGCGGATGATTTTTCCGGTCAAGTCGGTCAGAACCAATTGGCCTTCAAAGGCTTCAGCCACTTCAAATCGAATTTCTGTTTGACCCGAACTTGGATTGGGGGAAACGGTCATTTCCGAAATTACGGGGCTTTGTACACCTACGTTTTCGGCGCAGGTAATTGCACGCCTCAGCTGTCCTCTGATTTCGCCGCCTGGGAATGTGGCAGTATGGGCATTGAGATATGTATTGTCGGCTTCGAATAAAATTGCATCGGTGCCCGTGATCGCAATAACTCCGCTTGCGGTTGGCGAGGGAGTCGCCAATGGTTTTAAAACAGGACCATTCACACCGAAGCCCGCATTGTGAATGTGTGCAGCAGTTGCAGGCCCGCTCAAACCATCCACTATATAGAGGTAATTCAGGTTTGTATTAAGGTGGTCAACCGTGACAACTGCTGCACCCAATGCTTGAGAGCTGTTGGAAGGCACTTCTTGGTCACCACAAAGGTCGAAGGCATAAACGCGGCGCAGGTTCGATTCCATTTGCCCCCGGATTTCTCCGGCAGGGTTTGCAGCCGTATGCACATTTACATACACATCCCCTTTTAAGAGACTGGCAACCTGGCTGCTATTCAACACCACAGAACCCGTATAAAAATTGGGTGAAGGGGTTGTGCTCAGAGGTACGATCACAGGGCCTGCCATACCAGCAGAAGCCAAGTGGAAATGGGCTGCGGAAGGCGTGAGGCCCGTGACTGACACGAAATAGGTCAAAGTATCCAAGGTAGGGGCAAGCGAAGCCACGGCAGTGCCAATGGCTGTCGTGGACACGGGAGGCGTTTCTTGATCACCGTTAAGCACCGTTTCAAAGGTTATAGGGCCAAGAGACTTCAACTGCCCGCGAATTTCGCCGCCTGGGTTGGTTGCCGTATGCACATTGACATAGAGAAGCTTGTCTTTCAATTTTTGAAGGAAATCAGCAGGCAGGGTAGAAAAGTCAAGGTCGCCCACAAATGTGTTGGGCAAACCTGTGGCCAAGGGTGCTACAACGGGGCCATTTACTCCCAAAGCCGCATTGTGGATATGCGCGGCAGTTGCGGCACCGGACAATCCGTTGTAGGAAGCAATGTAATGACCTTTCGTATTTCCGGGGGAATAGGTGAACCTAAATACCCCGGTAGCAGTACTCAGTCCAGCGGGCACCTCTTCCAGGCTATTCAATATAGCAGCGTATTGGATGTCGGTCATCAACACCAATTGACCGCGAATTTCGCCGCCTGGGTTGAGCGCAGTATGTACATTCAGGTAGAGTTCTTTTTTTAACCCCTTTGATAGGAAGTTAGCTGGCACAGGGACAGTGGCAACCAGGCTGTTGCCGTCAATATTGGTGGAAAAATTCGTGAACACAGGGCCGCTTACCCCTTCAATGCCACTATGCACATGACAGGCCGTAACAGGCCCACTCAATCCACTAAACACTGCATGAACGGTCATGGTCGCGCGATCTTCCGAAATGAGGAAGGTAGCGACCCCTCGGGCATTTGTCACCACGGAAGGCACTTCCTGGCCGCCGGTAAGGTCGGCGACAAAAAGCAGGCGATTGTTAGGGCCTTGTGCGAATGCGAGATTCGGCAGGAACAGGGACAGAAGGGTAACGAGAAGGCAGCATGGTAATTTCATGTGAATCAGTTTTGTTAAAAATAAAAATTGGAAAAAATGAAAAGAACAGGTAAAAACATAAAAGGTTGAGCCCGTGTCAAAATATTTAACGAGTCGGCAAAATCTGTGTTTTCTGAACTTTAGATACTGAAAAAGCCGCTCAGAGGATTCTCTGAGCGGCTTTTTCATGCTCTATTTGAAACTTGCTACTGGAAACTTTGTAACTATTTCAACGACCCCAAACCCGCAATCTCCCGCACCTCGCGTAGTGTTTGCTGGGCCCGTTTGCGGGTCTCTGCACTGGCCTCTTGGATTTGGCTCTTCACATTTCGCTTGTCGGCCTGCAGTTCAGCCAGACGCTCGCGAAAAGGGTTGATGAAATAGACGACGGCATTGGCCACGCCTTCCTTTAGGTCGCTGTAACGAAGCGCATTTGAAAGGTAGTCTGCCATCAAGGAATCATGGGCATCCATTTCCCTGCAGGCACGGAGGAGTTCAAAAAGGTTTTTCACGCCTGCGCTCATTTCGCCAGCAGCAGTCTCCCCGGCATCAGTCACGGCTGATTTAATTTGTTTGCGTACGCGGTCTTCCTCGCCAAAAAGATTGATGTAGTGTTTTTCGCCCAGGCTTTTGCTCATTTTTTTGTTTGGGTCGGCGGGAGAAAGGATTTTGGGTGTTTCGGTATAAAGTGGTTCGGGGTGTATAAAATATTCCTTCCCAAATTGGTGGTTAAACCGCTGGGCAATATTCCTGGAAAGTTCCAGGTGCTGTTCTTGGTCTTTTCCAATCGGCACATAATCAGCATGATAGATCAAAATATCGGCTGCCTGAAGCACAGGGTAGGCAAAGAGGCCGAGGCTCACAAAAGCATCTTTGTCTGTTTCGTGAAGTTGATCTGTTTTGTCCTTGAACTGCGTCATGCGCGTAAGTTCACCATAGCTTGTAGTGCAACCGAGTATCCACGACAATTCAGCATGTTCAGGGACTAGGCTCTGGATGAACAAGTTCTCTGGTTTGATGCCACAAGCCAGCAGGTAAAAGACCATTTTCCAGGTGTTCTCTCTCAGCTGTACTGGGTTGTAAGGCATGGTCATGGAATGGTAGTCCACCACACCATACAAGCAGTTGTAATCCGCCTGAAGACGCACCCAGTTTTGTACTGCGCCAAAGTAATTGCCAAGATGGAGGTCGCCCGTAGGTTGAATAGCAGAGAGAACGTTTTTCATAAAAGTTGGATGAGGTTGATGAGGTTGATGAGGTTGATGAGGTTGATGAGGTTGATGAGGTTGATGGGGTTGATGAGGTTGATAAGGTTTATGAGGTTGATGAGGTTGATAACGTTATAAACCTTATCAACCTCATAAACCTTATCAACCTCATAAACCTTATCAACCTCATAAACCTTAT
>CAZPTQ010000111.1:0-17775 GCA_964589365.1 uncultured Saprospiraceae bacterium | reverse complement strand
GACCAATGACCAATGACCTAATGACCAATGACCAATGACCTAATGACCAATGACCTAATGACCAATGACCTAATGACCTAATGACCAATGTCCAATGACAATTATACCTTTTCTCTCTTTCCTTTGGACAGCTTTTCAGTAGCAGTAGCTTGTACGGCTTTGCCACTGATCACATCTTCTTTGGTTAAATCTACCACGAGTGCCGAGGCAATAAAAATGGAAGAATAGGTGCCAAATAAAACGCCTACCAACATACCAAATGCAAAGCCTTTGATGGCGCCGCCGCCAAAAATGAAGAGGAGCAATACCACAATGAATACGGTACCAGAGGTGATAAGGGTACGGCTAAGTGTGGTGTTGATAGCCAGATTGAACACTTCTTCTTTTTTGCGGCCAGCAAAAACCCCCATGAATTCCCGGATACGGTCATAAACGATCACCGTGTCGTTCACTGAGAAACCAATGACGGTAAGAATACAGGCGATGATGGCTTGGTCAATCTCCAGGGAGAAGGGCACGAGGCCATGCAGTAAGCTGAAGAACGTAAGCATGATGAGCGCATCGTGCAGCAGCGAAAGCACTGCGCCGAGCGAGAATTGCCAGCGGCGGAAACGAATCAACAAGAACAAGAAAATAAGGCTCAAAGCCCAAATACCTGCCTGGAAGGAAGAGTTCCGGATATCGTCTGCGACCGTAGCACTTACTTGGCTCGATGATACTATGTGTGTGCCGCTGCTACTGGTATTTTTGAAAGATTCAAGATCGGACGAAATGCCTGCAGCCGTAAGCCCCTCGTGCAATTTGGCCGAAACCCGATCCATCACTTTCGGACTTTGATCATCAATTAAATAGGAGGTAGTGATGTTGTATGTATTTGCGGTGTTGACGGCCTTGATAACCGGGTTGCCACCAAAGGCGGTGGAGAGCGGACTACGCAATTGCTCAATTTCCACAGGCTTGTCGAACTGCACATTGTAAGAATAACCACCTTTGAAATCAACACCCAATTCAAAACCGCGCCTGAAGAACGAAGCCACCCCAATGGCAATAATTACCACCGAGAATACGTAAGCGTATTTGCGCTTGCCAATCCAATCATAGTGGAAACCCACCAGCCATTTTTCTGACCATGGACGGCTGTAATTGATATCGCGGCCTTTGCTGACCCACCATTCGGTGATGTAACGACCCACCAGAACTGCGGTAAACATGGAGCAAATAATACCGATCATAAGCACCGTGCCAAAACCCTTGATAGGGCCAAGACCGAAATAGATCAACACGAATGCCGTAAGGATCATCGTGGCGTTTGCGTCAATGATGGCTGAAAGTGCGCGCGTGAAACCAGTAGATATTGCTTTTGCCATGGTTAGCCCATTGCGCAATTCTTCTCGAATACGTTCATAAATGATCACATTCGCATCCACGGCGGCTGCAAGCGTGAGTACGATACCGGCAATGCCTGGGAGCGTGAGTACGGTACCCATAGAAGCCAGTGTGCCGAGGATGAAAAAGATATTAGCCAACAAGGCAACTACGCTTACCCAGCCACCTTTGTTGTAATATACCACCATAAACGCGCAAAGGAACAGCACGGAGAGTATCATCGTCGTCAACGATTTGCTGATGTTGTCAGCACCTAGCGACGGGCCAACCTGGCTTTCCTGAACGATACGCGTACTAGCCGGGAGTTTGCCGACCTGGAGAATTTGGGCCAGATCCTGCGCTTCTTCGAGTTTGAACCCACCCGTGATGGAAGTGCTGCCACCTGTGATTGGATTGATTACTCTGGGAGCGCTCACCACCTCATTGTCCAGTAGAATGGCGACTTCGCGGTTGCCAGCGTTTGCGGCTTTAGTGGTCATGTCGGCCCAGATTTTTGCGCCGTCGTTGTTCATTTGCAGGCTTACCTGAATTTCTCCGCTGGTGGGGTCAGGATCGGCACGAGCCATTGTTACTACGGACCCATCCAGCGGAGCATTGTCAGAGCCAGGCCGTTTTTTGATGGCATATAGTTCGAATTTGCCATTGAGGCTTTCCGTAGCGCCCTGTGCATCGTCCACCGGCTTGCTTGCCCAGCGAAATCCAATATCTGCAGGGAATTTGGCCAACACGTCAGGACGAGCAAGGAGCGTGTCAATATCGTCCATCTTATTCTTGTCCACCCAAGCCAGCACAGAACCACCTTGGCCGTTGAGACCGCTGCCAAACAAGGAAAGAAGCGGGCCGGCCACGGAGTCAGTGTTTAAACGGTCCGTAACCACCGCAACTTTTTCTTTTGTAGTATCTGGATTGCCGTCTGGGCCTTTCGGAAAATCGTAAATCGTATCTTTCTCGAACACCTGTCCGCTCACCGCTGCTTTATTTACTTTAAGCATGTCATCGGCATTAATGAAGGCTTGGATGATGCCTTCGTCTTGGACACGGTAAGTTTCCCAAAACTCCAGTTTTGCCTGGCTTTGAAGCATTTCGCGCGCACGGGCAGGGTTGTCAATGCCCGGCAATTCGACCTGGATAAGATCGCGAGCAGCGTCGAGGCTAATATTGGGCTGCACTACGCCCAGTTTGTCAATACGTTGCTTGAGGCGCTTGTATGTCTCGTCCACCGTGCCGTTGGCCAGGGTGCGAATACTGTTGAGCGCGTCGGGGTCGGGGGCATCGAACTTGATGCCGCTGGCTTCGTTGCGGGCAAAAATGGATGCCAAGGACCGACCTTCGCCTACTTCCCTCCATGCTTGCGCAAAAAGGGCGATGTAGTCGCCTTGCTGTGTTTTTTGAAGCTCCGTGGCGCGGTCTAGCGCCTTGGCGAAATTTGGGTCTGAGCTATTGCCCGAAAGACTTTTCAAAAAATCGCGCAAGTCCACCTGAAGCAATACGCTCATGCCGCCTTTAAGATCGAGACCCATGGCCAATTGGCTTTTTTTCAGGTCAGCATAAGTGAATTTTTTGATGAGCGGGATTTCAAAAACCGTTTCGGTAGAGAGAGAATCCAGATACTGGGCATAGCATCCTTGCCAGCCGAGATTGGGTTTTTTGCCAGCACATTCATCCGCGTAAGCACGCGCATCGGATTCAATGTTGTTCGTCGGAATGACGAGCAGGTACTGGTACAGGCACACGATAGTGAGTGCAATGAGGAAGAAACGTACTACGCCTTTGCTTTGCATACCTCTTGAAAATAAGTGAGTTATTGAGTGAGCGGGTGTTTGAATATTGGGGGGTTCCGAAAAAAGTCCGCAAATGTAGAGAACGCGGAGGAAATCAAAGGAAGAGAATGAAAAATCGTCACTTTGGTAGCAATTTCTTTAGCTCGCCAACGATGTCAGCATACGCCGAGTCGGCATTAGCGAAATCTGAGACTGCCTTGCCCATGGAGGGCAAAGACTTGAGTTTTTCAAGCCCAGTACCATCAAAATCGGCCTTTTCGATTCGCAGTGGTATCATACGTCGGCCTGCACCGAGCGCATCGTACACCACTTCGAACCAATCTGTGGAATTGAACAGGTTGACCGTGATAAGTACCAACAAATAATCTGCATTGGCCATTTCGGCCTTTGCCTGAGCCACCAAATCTGTGGCGAGTACCTCGTTCACATTGTAGAGGCGAATTTTTTTCAGGATCTTCAGCACGTTCAGGTGCCGGTTGAGCATCTTACAGTGCAGCTCGTCTTCAGGAGCATAGATAACCACAAACTTGGGCACAGCCGCTACTGGAGGCTGTCCTGAGGCAATGGATTTGGATTCAAAATCACTTTCCGTCAGGCCAGTTGTCATATCCAGAATGGCTTTGTTGACGTTGGCAGCCACGAGTTTGTGGTCTTCAAATTTGATAAGCCCGTTGTTGTACTCTCGATTTGTCTGGCTCAATCGGCCTTCGAGCAAGATGGTCTGGCTGCGTTTTTCAGAGCCATCCGGGAGCAGGCTTTGCAAGTACTTGAGGGCTTTGAGTGGTTCGGAGACCACCAATTCTTCTAATTCTTTTTTTATGTCCGAAAGTGGTTTGGGTAGTGGCATGGGTTGAATTGGTAAAAATGTGGTCTGACGACTCAAAGTCGTCTGACCACTGTGCCTAGAGTTTTTTCTGTTTCGTGCTGATATTCGTCAGACGACTTTGAGTCGTCAGACGAAGCCTATTTCCCAATAAATGCAAAAATATCCCGGAAAAGAATGCCCCGGTTGGCAGGCGCCTTGTCGCCTCGGGCATTAATTACCAGACCGCCGCCATCTTCTGCGCCTTTGCCCGCATGGTGGATGGCCACTACTTTCCAATTGTTGTTGAAAATAGGCGATCCACTGCTGCCTCGTTTGGTGTCGGTTTTGTAAAAAATATACTGATTCAATTGACCAATAACCTCATTGGCAGTAAGTGCGATTTGTTTGACCTCCCCTTCCGGGTGTTGAATAATGGTAACCGCTTCGTTGAGCGATGGGATGGCTTCTTTGTCGAATTCTACAAAACCCCATTGACTCAGCGGAGCATCCGCGCGGTCTATCAATTTCACACGGGCAAAATCGAGTTCGGTTGGCGGACTGGTGATAAAGTCGGAGGGGTCAATGTCGTAGCTTGTACGGCTTTTGCCTTCTTCGTAATTAAATTCGATGCGCGCAGTTTTTGCTATTTCAGCGGACCCGATGACGTGGTGGTTGGTGAACACATGGCCGTCTTGCGTGAGAAACCCTGTGCCAAGATTGCCATCAGCACAAACGACCCGGCACACTGCATTGGCAGCAGCTCGGGCCTTATCAAGCCAATCTATTCTCACCAGGTGATTGATCGGGCCCAACACTTTTTCAAGGGTAGGCTCATCCGGCACTTCAAATTGGAAGGCGCCCACGCCGTGGAGTTTGGCGTTCAGGGCCACTTTGCGTGGAATTTCTTTCATCAACTCCGTCAGCGCGTACTTGGCCTGGGCTTCATAGCGACGGAACTCTTCAAAAGGTATCCGGCCCTCGCGCGACGCTTTGGCTGCCGAGCGCAGGTTGCTGTACTGGAGCGTCAGGTCTTGCCAGATGCCGGCCCCGGTTTGTTTGTCCAAATCTTTGAGGGTGTCGAGGGCTTTTTCGATTTCGTTTTCCTCGATTAGGCCGTTGACGGTTTCGAGGACGAGGACTTGGGCGTTTTGCATAGTTTAAAAATTTAATTCCTAACATCTTCCCCCCAACCAAGTTTTGCCCGGATGGTATTGAGGAACGTGGTGTCTTGTAATTGGACCAACCTTATCGGGAAGTCATTTTTGCGGACGGCCAACTGGTGGTGTATGCCGATCAATTCGAAACGAGAATCAAGCGAACAAATAAAATTGTCGGCACGGCCTTCGATTTCAAAGGAAATGACCGACTCATCTGATAGCACGAGCGGGCGGACGTTGAGGTTGTGTGGTGCAACGGGCGTTATCACGAAGTTGCCAGAATTTGGGAAAATGATGGGGCCACCACAGCTCAGCGAATAGCCCGTGCTGCCAGTGGGGGTTGCAACAATAAGTCCATCAGCCCAGTAAGAGCTCAAATAGTCGCCGTTTAAAAAGGTGTGAATGGTAATCATGGAGGAGGTGTCGCGTTTGAGCAGGGTACAGTCGTTGAGCGCGAAGGGCATTTCTCCGAAAATATGTGGGTTGCTTTCGAGGTAGATCATGGTGCGCTCATTGATAGTATATTGCCCTTGGGCGAGCATCCCGACGCTATGTCGGATGTGGGCTTTTTCGATGCTGGCCAAGAATCCAAGTCTGCCAAGATTGATGCCGAGCATGGGCACGCCCGAATCACGTACCAGTGTGGTAGCGGTCAACATCGTTCCGTCGCCGCCCAAAACCATGACAAAGTCAATGTTTTGAGTGCGAAAATTTTCGTACCCAGTAAACGGTTCCCAGATTTTGGGCATTTTTATGTGCTCCTGGATGTCTTTTATGTACGGCTCGTACACACTGATTTCAACCCCTTCGGCCTGAAGCGCATCAAAGGCTTCCTGCACTTGAGGCTGGTCTTTTTCTTTGTACTGTTTTCCAAAAACTAGGACACGCATGGGTTGATCGTTAGGAACACGGATGACACGGATGAGACACGGATTTAGTAAAAAAGAAGGCAAATCCGTGTCTCATCCGTGTCATCCGTGTTCCATTATGCTTAGGGATAGGACTTAGTGTCAGATCTTTTGTCGAGAATTGTTTTTTATTCCCAAATTTGCCGCAAGATAGGCAGCCATGTGAATTTGCAGAATTTCCTTTCGCCTCACACATCAAATTTGCCCTATCATTGCGGCGTACCCAAAACCCTAATCCCAAACCATAAACCATCATAATAATGGAATCAATCTCTTGCAACGAAGTCATTCAAAAGGAACAAGAACACCTGCGCCTGCGTCGCCAAAAACTCAACATTGAGCATGGCACGGAGGAAAAGCCCAACTGGTTCGGCATTGCCCTTTCGGGTGGGGGTATCCGCTCTGCCACCATCAACCTGGGCATTCTGAAGACACTCAACAAATATGGCATATTACAAAAAGCCGATTACCTGAGTACCGTGTCGGGAGGTGGCTTTATCCATGCTTATGTACAAGGAACGGCCAAAGAAACGGGTGATTTTGGCAAGCTTTTTAGTGCGGAGCACATCGAGGGCATGCGCAAGCACGGGGAATATTGGGTGCCACACACAGGCCTTTTGGGCAAAAACGGCAACCTGATTCTGCTCATCATATCCTTTGTGGTCAGTTGGCTTATGAGTCTGGTCAGCCCGATTATTGTAGTGGGCATTGTGTATTGCCTCTATCTTATCGGGGCGAGTTGCCTGGGCGAAAACCCTTTTACGAATTTAAACTTTTTGGCCGGGCATGATCTGTCCTGGTGGCTCATGGTGATTCCAGGCGGATTGCTCGCGATTCACTTTTTAGTGAACATTATACTGAATTTCAATCTCGGTATTTCCAAGCTATTCAATCGTGTAGAATCCATACTCGTAGGATTCATACTTATATTATATGCATGGATGGTTGTTATGGGCTATAGAGGCGTAGGCAACATACCATTTGATGATAAGGTGACGTACGGCATCATTGCGGTGTTGCTTTTTTTCATTGGCTTTTTCACCAATCCAAACGCGCTCAGTTTTCACCGGTATTACCGCAAACAACTGGCCGACCTTTTCCTGCGCTTTTCTGGCGACCATGATAATATGCCCTTGGGGAAAGTTTTTGATGCAAAATCTGATAACCCTAAAGACTACATCAGCCCTTACCCGCTCATCAACACCTGCCTGAACCTGATGAACCCATTAAAGGACGAGGCTTTTCAGGGCACAAAAACGAGCGACTACTTTTTGCTCAGTCCGTTTTTCTGCGGTTCTAAACTCGTGGGCTATGTGCCTACGGATCGCTATTTCGATTATCAACGTATGACACTCCCAGCGGCCGTAACCATTTCGGCAGCAGCCGTCAATCCTGGTATGGGCATGTATTCCAACAAGGTTTTGAGCCTGTTGATGACAACATTCAACTTCCGGCTCGGATTTTGGATCTCAAATCCACTCATTTTGGTAAAAGCACGTGCCATTGTGTGGTGGCCATTATACTTTTTCTACGAATTGTTGGGGCGCATCGGCTCCCGGAAAAAGATGATCAATATCTCCGACGGCGGCCATATCGAAAACCTTGGAGCCTATGAACTCCTCCGTCGGGGCTGCCGCCTGATCATCGCTGTGGATGCTGGAGAGGATAAAATTTACGCCTTTGCCGACCTCAACAATTTCATCATTCGTGTCCGAAACGAAATGGGTTTCGAGATCAGGTTTCGCGCCACAGAGCAGCCTGAGGAGCTGATTCGACCGCGCCCTTCGCAGGTGTATTCAAAAAAGCGCTATGCTGTGGCCGATATCTACAAATGCTGGGAAGAGGTGCCCGACCCCAGCCAGGAAGACGGCAAACGCGTCGTCAACTATTCAGAAAAAGAGCGGAACGAGCGCGGCCCTATTGGCACCTTTGTCTATGTAAAATCTTCCGTTCGGGCGCCGGAAGGCAAGCCTGATCTCGACAAAAGAGACGAATTGAAATACGGTACCTACAAGTACAAAATTTACCACCCCGACTTCCCGCACGAACCAACGAGCGATCAGTTTTTTGACAAAATACAATGGGAGGCGTACTTCCAATTGGGCCGCTATATTGGCGCAGAAGTACTAGGAGTCACAGATTTGGATGCCGCTGTTGCAGAAAAACCTACGGTGGAGAACCTTTTGGAATGGTTTGACTACGGCATCAACTTCTTTGAGGAGAAGCTACCTACTGCCGCCGAATCCGCAGTGCCGACTACCCGGAGTGAGGATGTTTTGGAAAGCTTCAAACTCCCTTCTGTAGCGCCCCAGGCTGTTTCGCCAGAGAAGGAGGAGGTGAAGTATCAGATGTAAGTTAAAATTGCCCAAAACCATGAGTGCCCCAAAAAAACTAAGTCCGACAACATAACTTTATGCACCTCGGTACTGGCCTGCTTTTTGCTGTAATAAAAAAGCCAGGGAATGAAAACTATGTTGTAGTTTTGCCCGATCTATTTTTTTTTAATCCGTATCTCATGAAAAAGTACCCGTAAGGCGCTGCCCATCTGTAGGGCAGCAGCACCCCGCTTTCCTCGTCACTTTTTCAGCATTTTTTCCATTCCGATTTGCTTTCAACGTACCCTGTTCGTGGGTGGGTGGAAGTATTGTGCATTCCTGACAAACCATGTTTGGAACCTGGGCAAACTGTTGCCCATGATGAACTTGAACCTTTTTTTAATTTTTTTCTCATGAAAAGAAATTGTCTACTCTTTCCGAGCCCAACAGCTTTTTTTGTCTTGGTCTCAATCATAAGTTGTACGCTCCTCGCTGTCTCCACTACTTCGGTCTCTGCTCAAGCCAATGCTGCGGTCGCCGCAGTCATTTCAATCGAAGATATTCCGCAAGAACCGGAATGGAAATCGCCAGCGGAATATTCAGCTGTTTTATCTTCTGAACGTGCAAATGCTGCTCAGACACTCGTTGCTCCTACTACTAAGGAACTGGTGTTTGCTTTGTACACGGGCTATGATCGAATGCTTGCCTACATGGAAGCAGACATGGCCGCAGGGATTCCAATCGAGAAAATTGCCGAGAACAATTTCAACAAAGTGAACCAGGAAGCAATTTCCGATCCGGCATTGGTCAATATGGAAGCAGCCGAATTCAATGCTTTGTATGTAGCATTGCTGGTGATGCTTCACCAATAATTCCGTAGTAGAAGTCTGTTCTCCACTGCAAAAGCATTGGATAATCCAATTTTTCATCCTCGTAATTAATTGTCATGAATAAAATTTCTACCTTCTTGAAATTGGGCGCAATAGCGATGTTATGCCTCACCCAATCGGTTAATATTATTGCACAAACAACCTTGATCAGCCCTACAGGTGATGGAGGTTTTGAAAACGGTGCAACCTTTGTTGCCAACGGCTGGACGGAAGTGAATGGTGCCTTCAACGGGTCCAACAACAACTGGTTTGTTGGTGCAGTATCCACGCCCTCCGCAGGCGCAAATGCTGCATATATTTCGAATGATGCGGCGGGTGCGACCTACAATTACCTCGTTACAGACGTTTCTACGGTACATTTTTGGCGGGATATCACTTTTCCCGCAGGGGAGACCAATATAGTCTTGACATTCAAATGGAAAACATTTGGGGAAGTAAATTTTGACTATGTGACGGTCTATTCCATGCCTACTTCCAACACACCTACTGTGGATAACCCTGTTGGTGCTTTTCAAAGTTGGTTGAATATCCCAGTCTCGTACCCGGGTGCAGTCATTCACTGTACTCCTCCCAACCTGAATGTTCAGGCAGCCTACCAAACACAGACCATTTGTTTGCCTGCGGCATACGCGGGCACAACCCGGCGGCTCGTGTTTATGTGGTCCAATGACCCTTCTGTAGGAACCCAACCTCCGGGTTCAATTGATGAAATATCGCTGGTAACCAGTCTGCCTCCTACAGGGCCGGCCAACTCGCCCACGGCTCTGATACTGACTCCCATTTCTGTTTCCCAAATTAATGGCTCTTTCACGGCAGCAGCCGGAGCACCTGATGGTTACCTTACGGTGAGATACCCTACTGGGGCTACACCTACCAATCCTGTGAACGGGACTACCTATATTACAGGCAATACTTTGGGACTTGGCACCGTGGTGTCGGCAAGCGCGGCAACTACTTTTAGTGCAACGGGTCTTACCCCAAGCACGACGTATGACTTTTACATTTATTCCTACAATAGTGCCCCATGCGCGGGCGGGCCGCTTTACAAAACTACTGCCCCTTTATTTGGAACTGCCTCGACACTTGCCTGTCCTTCTTTGGCAGCAGGTACCTATACGGTGGGCCCCACGGGCACATACGCTTCTCTGACCGCCGTGACCGCAGCCCTTGCAGACGGCACGGCAGGCCCGGTCATTTTTGAATTGCAGGCTACCTACCTGAGCACGGTAGAGACATTCCCGATTACCTTTTTAGGCTCGCCTTGCCCTTATATCGGAGGGATCACGATTCGTCCGATAGCGGGTGCGGTAGCACTTTCTGTAACCGGCGCGGACGCTACCGGAACGATAAACATCAACGGCGCCAGCAACATTACGTTTGATGGCCGAGCAGGAGGAGTCGGTCTTTCGCAACTGACCATCGAAAACACCTCATTGACAGGCTATGCGATGCAATTCATCAACAGCGCAAGGTTTAACACCCTTAAATTCTGCACTGTTAAAGGGGTGAACACGGGTACTGCTAGTGGGGTTATCGTATTTTCAACTGCTACCGGCCTGGGATTTGGTAACAGCAGTAACACCATTGACAACTGCGATATTCGCGATGGCGCCACTACGCCCACGAACCTGATTTATGCTACTGGTACTACAACCACATACAATACCCAGAACAACAACGTCACCATTTCAAATTGCCTGCTCCACGATTGGTTCAATGCCACTTCAACCATTGCTGGTGCTGCAATCAACGTGACCACAGGATGTTCTGACTGGACCATCACGAACAACAGTTTTTACCAGTCAGTAGCCAGGACGTTCACCATGATCACCGCTACAGACCAGGGCGCGATATTCATTAATTCCACGGTCTTTGGGTTCAATTTCACCATTACCAACAACTTTGTTGGCGGTTCTGCTGCGCTTTGCGGCGGTGCGCCCTGGACGTATACCGGTGGTGCAACGGGCACCCCTACCCCCCGTTTGATCCGGATTTCCACATCCATTGGTTCGCCGTTTAATACCATCAGCAACAACACCATTGCCAATATTGCCATTACATCGTCGAGTACATCCACGTCACACAGTTTGATTTCACACCTAAACGGCAATGTAAATATTAACACCAACACGATCGGCTCGCAGAGCACCACCGGGAACATCACCTTTACCCTGGCCTCCGCTTCGACGGTGCCCTTCTTTGTGCCGATCTCTACTGGTACAGGGGCTTCTGTAAGTATGATCAATATTACCAACAACAATATTGGGAGCATTTTGGTCAATACAACCCTTAACGGTGCAGTGAGTTTCAGGATTATTTACGCGCAACCGCCCGCTTTGAGTAAGGTCACGATTAGTGGCAATACAATTGGGGGCACTGTTGCAAACAGCATTGAGCAACAGACAGGGGGTGCCTTAGCTGGTAACGGCATTTTGGCGGCCATCATGATCTTGAACCCCACCATAGGAGACGTTGTCACGAACAATGTGATTCGGAATTTGACCCAGACCAATACCTCCGCAGGCGGTTCGATTACCGGGATCAACGTTCAGGCTAGCGGCGGCAGGCATACGGTCACGGGGAACTCCGTTTTCAACATAACCACGAATGGTACGAACATTGCTATAAACAATGCCACATCTGTAGTAGGGATCACTATGACAGGTTCTCTGATTGGAGGCAGCAACATCAGCAACAATACTGTTTACAACCTGACCAATACGAACACCACGGTGGCAGGATTTATTCAGGGGATGTATTTTGGAACGGCGCTTGTGCCGCAACAAAACACCATTATATCCAGAAATTTTGTCCACAGCATTAACCTGGCCTCCATAACTGGCGGCATGGCTGGCATAAACATTCCCAATACGGGCAATGCGCGGATATTCAACAACATGGTAAGGCTTGGGGTAGATGCCAGCGGTGCTTCCATTACCACCTCGCTTCAGATAAACGGTATCCTGAAAGCCACCACCGGCAGTACGAGTATTTTTGCCAATACCGTCTTTATCGGCGGTACAGGCGTAGCCAGCAACGCGGTGAATACTTTTGCATTCAGGAGAACCGCTTCGCCGCTCCTTGGCAATGATACCATCATGAACAACATTTTCTACAATGCACGCTCCAATGCCAGCGGTACCGGCAAACACTATGCGGTTGGCCTGAACGCAGGCACCACCCTGGCGGAAGACTACAACGACCTTTATGTAGATGGTGCAGGCGGTGTGTTGGGTTTATTTGTTGCTGCCGATCAGGCCACACTGGCCGCCTGGCAAACAGCAGCAAACCAGGACTGGAACTCCGTTTCCGGGGATCCAAAATTGATCAACCCCAACGGCACCTCTGCGACCGTGGACCTGCACATACAGGCCGCCTCGGCAACCGTGGTTGAACAGGGAGGATACAATTTCCCTCCGCTTACCCAGGATTTTGATTTGCAAACCCGCTCCAGCCTAACTCCGGTGGACATTGGTGCCGACGCAGGCAACTTCCTGTTGCTCGACAAAACACCCCCTGCGATTTATTACAATACTTTGAATTATACCTGCAGCACGGGTGATCGGACGATCACCGGGGTGAATATTATTGATGCAACCGGCATTCCTTTGGCTGGAGCGCTTCGCCCCAGGATTTACTACAGGAAAAATGCAGGTGCTTACTTCTCTCAACCGGGTACCAACACAGGCGGCACTGCCTTTAATTCAACTTGGGACTTTACCATTGTGGCAGCAGACATGGGTGGTCTTGTAGCCGGTGATGTGGTTTCTTATTATATCATCGCACAAGACAACGCTGTGCCCATCAATATTGGATCAAACGCCCCTGGCGCGGTGGCCACCGATGTGAATACGGTCACGATACATCCAGTTACACCAGGTACCTATACCATTAATGCCACAGCACTAAGTGGCACATATACAGTCGGTGTAGGCGGCGCTTACACAACGCTCACCGCTGCTGTTATCGCTTACAACACAGCTTGTATCACCGGCCCTGTATTGTTCTCGCTGACAGATGCTACCTATCCCGGTGAAACATTCCCGATCACGGTCAATGTCAACCCTTATGCCAGCTCCGTCAACACCCTGACCATCAAGCCGGCAGCGGGTGTTTCGGCTGCTATAACAGGTACGCCGACGGTAGCACCCTTGGCCTTGATTGTTTTGAGCGGTGCCGATTGGGTGACTATAGACGGAAGCAATGGCAATGTAGCAAACACCATTTGTCCGCCTTCCGCAGCCAGCCGCGACCTTACCCTCACCAACACCAGCACCAGCACCCTTGGTGCCGTCATCTGGTTGCAAAGCGTACTCGCAACTTTTAACGGCGCTACGAACAATACCGTCAAGAACGTCAACCTGGTGGGTAATTTGAATACGCAAACCTTGTTTGGCATTGGTATGGGTTCTTCAGCTGGTATCAGTACCACAAGCCTCGGCACGGGTAACATCAACAACGCTTTTGTCAACAACAACATTAGCAAGACGACCTACGGCATTTATACCCAAGGTCCAAACCTGTCCAATAAAAATACGGGCAACGTCATCAATCAAAACCTGATCAATACTGTTGCTCCCAATAACGTGCGTTTGGGCGGTATTTTCACGGGATTTGAAGACGGCATCCAAATCAATGGCAACAATATTTCCGAACTTGCTGCTACCTCCGACATGTTTGGGATTGCCCTCGGTATGACCGCCATTTCGACCACTATTTTTACAGGAAACGAAGTGACCAACGCCACCGTGAGCTTCAACAAAATTGGAACGGTCATCAACACCGGCACCTTTGCCGCATCCGGTATCACCATCGCCAATGCGCTCACCGGCACGACTACGATTTCGAACAACATGATCAGCGGCGTTTTTGCCAACGGCACCGCTTCAGATTTCGCATCCGGTATTTTTGCCGGTGGAGGCCAGGGATCCACCACCAGGATTTATTACAACTCCGTTTCGCTTAGCAGGTCAGATTTGCTTACGGGAACCTCGCCCAACTATGCCCTGGCCATTGGTGGCGTACAACCTAATATGGACGTACGCAACAATATTCTTTCCTCCACCGGGAATAACGGTACAGGGAGGAACGTGGCAATCGGCCTTGCCTATACGGGCACTACAGGCAATTACCAAAACCTGACTTCCAACTTCAACGACTTATATGTAACAGGCACCGGTGCTGCAGTGGGCGTAACGGGGTCTTTGGCCACAGGCACAGGCATTTCAAGGACTACCTTGCAAGACTGGCAAACAGAAACCGGTCGCGACGGGAACTCGTACAACGTTGTGCCGAACTTTGTTTCCGGTGCTGACCTGCATTTGATCACGACCACCAACCAATGTCTGGATGCCGGCGGAACACCAATCGCAGGCATTACGACTGATATTGACTGCCAAACCCGCAATGCTACAACTCCTGATATTGGCGCCGACGAATTCACCAATCCGCTCCTGACGCTTACCATTACAGAAACTTCTGGGTTGGTAAACAACGACGGCATCATCTGCGCAGGCTCATCGGCAACCATTACCGCCACTGGTGGCGGTACTTACCTATGGAGCTTAGGTGGGCAAACCACTGCTGCCATCACCGTTTCTCCGCTGACGACCACAACCTACACAGTTACCGTGACAAACGGCACTTGTACCGATGTGATGACCACTACTATCACGGTCATTCCTGCGCCAACGCTGAGTGCCGCGCTTACTCAACCAACGACTTGCGTTTCGGTTGACGGTGCTATTAATTTGACCGTAACACCCCCAGGCACTTATACCTACGATTGGGCAGATGTGCCCGGAACGAACAATACGGAAGACCGAGCAGGTTTGATGGTAGGACTCTACATCGTAACAGTCACCAATACAACAACAGGCTGTACCAGTTCTGCCAGTTACAATCTTTCCGGCCCTGGTGGATGTGACATTTGCCCTACCATTCCGAACGTGAGTGCAACAGTCAGCCCGACCTGTGTAAATAGAATCTTTACCCTTCAATCCACGGGTTTGACAAACATGGGTGTCACCTACGGGATTATTTTCAAATCCTTCCCCGCTCCTACGATCGACCCTTACACGGGCGGAACAGTTTTGGCTACGGTGTTGAATGCCAACTTGACCGGGGGTGGCACGATTGCTACTGCTACGGCTTCTATTGCTGCTGTGGGCACTTATAATATCTACGCCATTCTCACACCTTCACCAACAGACCCGGTTTGTAGGCCTTCGGCGACCACAACGCTGACTGTAAACGCCCTGCCCACCCCTGGTACGACCGTGACAGAGACCTCTGGCATCGCAAACAATGACGGCATCATTTGCATAGGCGCATCGGCGACGATCACGGGCACTGGTGGCACCTCGTATGCATGGAGTACAGGAGCTTCAACGACCGCTATCACCGTCAGCCCGCTGGTGACCACATCGTATACCGTGACAGTAACCAATGCCAACGGGTGTACGGCTACTACCTCTCGTACCATCACAGTGAACCCCGTACCAACGATGTTCGCGGTAACAGGTGGCGGTTCGCGATGCACAACGGACAATGTGGGCCTAGTGGTGGGATTGAGCGGCTCACAAGTGGGTGTAAACTACCAATTGTTCCTAAATAATGTTGCGCTCGGTGCTCCGGTACCCGGCACAGGGGCAGCGATTTCTTTTGGTACGCAACTAACAGTAGGTACTTACACTGTTGTAGCAACTACTACAGCCACAGGATGCACAAGTGTGATGACCGGTTCGGTTACAGTATCTACTTTCAACTGCACACCGACGATCACGGACCCGTGTGTGTGCCTGAACAATGCCACGACCTTGTTTGACGGTCAGTTTGGGGAAACAATTAAAATTAATGCCCCCGGCACTCAAACATGGACGGTAACTGCCGTCAACGGTCTGTACAAAGATCCGAACGTGGCGCCTCCTTCTGCGCCGCTACCGATTACGGTGGGTACAGTCTTGACGAATTTGGGTGTTGCAATGAACATGTTTGAACTTAAGGGTCGTCATATAGACGCCATAGGCTACTCGATTACGATCTCGAACGGAGCGGGCACCTCCCTTTCGATCAGCAATTCCTGCAGCTATCCCAACCCAGCGATTACTTCCGACCTGAGTGCTGATTTTTGTTTGTTCTCCAACCCGGTCAACCTGACCGGCAACCCTGGCGACGCGAACATCGTGAGCCAGGGCTTCACGGTCAACGGTGTGCCGGCCACGCAATTTGACCCAGGCATGGGTGCTGGCCAATATTTTATCGAATACACGGTAAACGGTGGCTTGCCAAAAGCATTTGGCCCTAACGACCCCGGGTGCATTCAATCGGTCAGCCTTTTCGTAAACGTCATCGCAACCCCCTCAAACCTCTCTTGCAATGATCTGGTGTACCTTTCACTCGGCGATGACGATTGCACCGAGGAAATTCTGCCCGACATGATCTTGGAAGGCACCTATGGCTGCTTCGACGACTACATTGTAGAAATTGACAGGACCTTGCCGTACGGCAATGGTCCGTGGGAACCTGGTATTGTGGGTGTCAACGACATCGGAAAGACCTACCAAGTGCGCGTAACGCATTTGGTTTCAGGGAATATGTGCTGGGGGAACATCAAAATCGAGGACAAAGCAGGGCCTGTGCTTTCTTGCGAGAATTTTTCGGTGCCCTGCAACACGCCAGACCTCAGCCCGCAATACCTGGAAAACGTGCTGGGCATCACCGATGCTATCCCAGGTTACACCGACTGCCAAAGTGTTACGCTAACTTGGGTAGACACCGAGACAGACCAGAACTGTGCATCCGGGCTTTCCAAAATTATAACCCGCAAATGGACGGCCACCGACGGCAGCGGCAACACCTCCACCTGCGAGCAAATCATCAGTCTGCTCCGCCCGGATGTTGAAGACCTGACACTGCCACCATTCTACGATGGCTTCCAAGCTCCAGGCTTCAACTGCACAGGAGCATACCCTACGCCCGACTGGATCGAAAGTCAAGGACTGCAGGGTTGGCCGTATGTTTTTGGCGTGCCAATCGGCTGCAATATCAACTGGGCCTATCATGACGTACTGATTGATGTCTGCGATGGCACTTACAAAATCGTTCGGATTTGGACGATCCTCAACTGGTGTATCGGTCAAATTATCCACTACGATCAAATCATAAAGGTTTCAGACGAACAAGGGCCGACCATGACTTGCCCACCGAACACTACGGTCTCGGCAGACCCGTTCCAGTGCTGCGCGACCATCAACCTCCCTAACGTGATAATATCGGACAACTGTAGCCGTATCAACAACATCGGTGGGATGGTGGTAACATTTGACCCATACACTGGTCAGCAAACAGGGATGCACACCTTTGACGGTACACTTGAGGACTTCCCAGGCAACAACTGGTGGGATCGCGATACTTTGGCAAACTTTGGCTGGACACCTTGTCTGCCCGTCGGTACCCAGACTGTCACCTACATCGTCGAAGACGACTGCGGCAATTCCACGCAGTGCAACTTCAACCTGACTGTACTGGATCT
>CAZPTQ010000110.1:0-17990 GCA_964589365.1 uncultured Saprospiraceae bacterium | reverse complement strand
AACGCTCCCTATCTCTTCTCTTTTCCTTCCACTGTCAGTACGTCAATGAACTCTTATAGAAAAACCACAAAAAAAGTGGCAGTCACTATCAATTTTGAAGGAGCAACTTTTTGCTCCAAAACACCTCAAATCAATCTCCCCCTGTTTAGCGGGCCGCAAAGGTAGCAATCTCTTTATCTTCTAACCAAGCAAACCCAATCTATTTTTCAACATTTTTTTAACACGAAAATCATTCTTATCCACAAGTCTTGTGTGCTAAAAGTGCTTTTCAAAAACCGTTGTCTTCCAAAGCGGGCGCAAAAGTACAAACGAATTTTATTCCACCAAGACCTTTGCCAATTATTTTTAAAAAAATTTTATTTCGGGAAAACATGGTTGAGGTAGCAATTAGACGGAAGCGCTGAAAATCAATGAAAAAGAGCGAAGGTGACTGGATAGCAAATTATGCCATTGAGTCTCAAACCCGAAAAACCGAATAGGCGCCGTTGTTCAGTATGCCCGTTCGTCTTTGTTCTCTATGAAATTCATAAATGCGCGATTGACAACGCGGTTGCCACCAGGCGTGGGGTAGTGGCCTGAAAAATACCAGTCGCCGGAGTTTTTAGTACAAGCCGAATGTAAGCCTTCAATGGTCTGGAAAATAATATTAAGTTCGGGCTTAAGGTCTTTGGGACGAACCAGCTCGGCAATCTTGGCACTGATTTGGCAGTAATCGAAAAGATCATAGAGTGCCGCTAATTCGTTGTGGACTGCCTCCACAGGCAGGTGTTCGGAGTTTTTGCAACGCTGGTATGTTTCATTTAGGAGGTTTTCTTGCCCCGTTTCTTTGAGCAGTTCGACAAGGGCTTGAAAAGCCACGAAGTCACGCATTTTGCTCATATCAATACCATAACAGTCTGGGTAGCGGATTTGCGGTGCACTGCTAAGGATAATGATCCGCTTGGGTCGGAGGCGGGCGGTGATACTGACAATGCTGTCGCGCAGGGTGGTGCCGCGCACGATGGAATCGTCGAGGAGCACGAGGGTGTCTTTGTCGTCATGGCAAATACCATAGGTGACGTCGTAGACATGGTGTACCATATTATTCCGCACTTTTTTGTTGGCGATGAACGTACGCTGCTTGTCGTCTTTGTGTACAAGTTTTTCGTTGCGGGGGCGTACTGCAAGAATCTCGGCTACCTTTTCGGCAGTGGTATTTTTGCCTAACGCAAGAATCTGCTCTTGTTTCCAAGCATTCAGTTCTTTTTCCAGCCCTTCCATGAGTCCATAGAATGCGGCTTCGGCGGTGTTCGGGATGTAACTGAATACGGTGTTTTTCAAATCGAAATTGACGGCATCAAGGACGGGGCGGGCAAGGAGTTCGCCAAGTTTTTTGCGCTCTTGGTAAATCTCGCGGTCGTTGCCACGGCTAAAGTAGATGCGCTCGAAAGAACAGGCTCGGCGTTCGAGGGGTTCGAGAAAAGGCAACTCATCAACTTTCCCATTGTACTTTACTATTAAGGCGTGGCCAGGTTTGAGTTCTTTCATATCCTTAAAGCGGACATTAAATACGGACTGGATGGCCGGGCGCTCTGAAGCACCGACTACGATTTCATCGTTTTGAAACCAATAAGCCGGACGTATACCGTTGGGGTCGCGCATCAGAAAAGCGTCGCCATGCCCGATCATGCCGCCAAGGACGTAGCCGCCGTCAAATTTTTTGCTGGCTCTGCGCAGGAGGCGTTGGATATCGAGGTTATCGTAGATGAGTTGGTTGATGTCGGAATTTGAATGCCCGTCAGGTTTGTACCAAGTGTGGAGGCGCTGCACTTCGTCGTCGAGGAAGTGGCCGATTTTTTCGAGTACTGTGACCGTGTCGCTTTTTTCCTTGGGATATTGGCCGAGATCCACAAGTTCTTGAAAAAGCTCGTCTACGTTGGTCATGTTGAAATTGCCCGCGAGGAGCAGGTTACGGCTTATCCAGTTGTTTTGGCGGTGGAATGGGTGGACAAGTTCGATGGAACTGTCTCCATGGGTACCGTATCGAAGGTGACCCATGAGCACTTCACCCATATAAGGCATGTTTTCACGCAGCCAAGTTGTGTTTTCACGAAATTCAGGCGGGGCTGCGTTTAGCCTTGCCCACACCATATCAAAAAGGTCGGCGAGGTAGTTTGGGGCATTGGAACGCTTGCGGCTAATATAACGGGTGCCGGGCTGGGGGTTAAGTTTGATAGTTGCTATGCCTGCGCCGTCTTGGCCCCGATTGCGCATTTTTTGCAGCAAAAGCTGCATTTTTTGTACGCCATAAAAGGCCGTGCCGTATTTTTTTTGGTAAAAATCGAGTGGCTTAAGAAGCCGAAGTACGGCAATGCCGCACTCGTGGTGGATAATATCGCTCATTGCGGGGCAAAGGTAAAAAAGGGTATCTTGGTTTGTAGGCGTTGAGCAAGGTTTAGGAGGGTGTTTGGAAAAGGAATTAGGAGACGAAATGAATTTCGCCCTACTGCCGAATCAATCTTGCTACGCCCCATTCTCCCCCAGCCTTTCGAGCTTTCACAAAGAAAAAGCCTGAAGGCAAGTCGCCCGTCCATACCGGATCGCCGCTGTGGAGGGTGGAATCTCGCCAGCGTTTGCCGTCACTCCCGATAATCTGAAAGTCAATTTTCTCGCCCGATTCCGCCCCGGCGAAACGCACCCAGGTGCTGGCAGGGTTGGGAAATATTTCTAGTGCAAAAGGAGTTTGGCCCGGTTCATTGGAGGACGAAGTGAAATCAGCAAAAAGCCACTCGTATGCAGCAGGGAATTCGCGCGCCCAAAACCATTCGGAGTGTTTGCCATCAGCGATAACATTGAAAGATTTTTCGCCGAGGCCGAAACCAGCTGTGGTCATAGCGTCGGCGACATCCTCCATATCTTCCACAACGTAGTTGGACTGGTTGCCGTTGTTTTCCTCATCTGCGCCCGCCAAAAAGTACACTCTGACATTGCCCTGCTTGGGGTGAGTAGCCACATGGTTGGCAGGCTCGCTGTCAGCAAACCAAAATGCCGGGCTGAAAATACCAGCCTTGGAAAACACATCTTGCCGCTCAGCGAGGGCATACATAGAAATGAGTCCGCCCATGCTGCTGCCCGCGATACCCGTGGTTTGTCGGCCAGGAAGGGTTCGATAGTTTGTATCTATATAAGGCTTGAGGGTGTTAACGATAAACTCGATGTACTCGTCGCCTTGGCCACCTCCATATTGTGGGTTCACCCAAGGAGAGTATTCATCGAGTCGGTATTCGCCGCCGTTGTCTATCCCTACAACGATGCAACCCCAGTCGCCCTGGGCGTGGAGATCATTGAGGGATTCGTCCACTTCCCATTCGCCGGAGAAGGAAGTCGTCTCGTCAAAGAGGTTTTGCCCGTCATGCATATATAGGACTGGGTATTTTTTGCCAGTTGTCTGATAATCGGGAGGGAGGTAGAGCCAAATACGCCGATTACGGTTGAGTTGTGGTATGTAGAAGGCGTTATCCAAAATCTGGACATTGGGGTTGCCACCTCCAACCAGGTCTTCCCAAGTAAGTATGGTAAGGTTCAGGGTTGTTGGTTGGCCGTTGAAGGTAGTGCTGCGGTTGGGGAGCTGGCCGCCTGTGGCATTTCCTTCTACCGTAGGCCAATTGCCGCGCGTGAACTTGAATTCTACCGTTCCTACGGGTGGAAAGAAGGTAATGCTGTACTGACCGCCGCCCAAGGGGGTGAGGATTTTGCTGGCATCGCCGGGATTCCAGGTGTTAAAACTGCCAGCGACGTAGATGTCCGCACCGAGAGGGGTATTTGACGGGACGGCTGTGACGTTTAGGGTAAGTTGAGCATGGGCAACCAGCACAATGGCCACGAAAAGAACCATCGAGAACAATCGTTTTTGCATGTTATAAATCGGTTTGAAAGAATAAGCGCGCAAAGGTAAGGTGCATTGGCGCTACGGCTCACATCCTAATTTTTGAAGCACCCATGCGCCAAAAAGCAACGTTATCGTGCCTTTGACAGTAAAAAAGATAACCCCGGCCCAGCCGAGTTTTCGCAGGTAATCTTTCACATTCTTTTTTTCCATGTTCAGCAGTTTTTTTTGC
This sequence comes from uncultured Saprospiraceae bacterium, assembly GCA_964589365.1. Taxonomy (GTDB): domain Bacteria; phylum Bacteroidota; class Bacteroidia; order Chitinophagales; family Saprospiraceae; genus M3007. The sequence goes on along the minus strand of CAZPTQ010000110.1, from coordinate 13,893 downwards.
CCGTTCGGTTGCGCTTTGAGATTGGGGGTGTATTGATTTGCAGAGTTTTGCGTTTGAAATGGCGTGGACGGCACACGGAATTCAACAACCAGGTTCTGAATAAATTCCTTCCCTTTAAAAATAACCATTTTCAAATTCAACCTTTCAGATGCAACGATACGCGTTTCTATTATTTTTCCTTGTTAGCTTTTCGACTGTAGGTTTTTTGTCGTGTCAACATGATCCTTTTTTGCAGCCTAACGACCCCAACAACCCGGACCCGGACCCTCCTCCTTCAACAGGCTTTTGCGACCCCGATTCGGTATATTTTCAAAACCAAATACTTCCTATTTTGGTATCCAACTGTACGGAGTCTGGCTGCCACAACGCGCAAGACCGTCAGGAAGGTATAGTGCTTGATTCGTACCAAAGCCTTGTAAGCACTGTGGAGAATGCCACCCAAAACGATTTACACGAAAATAAGTTGATGCGAGCCATCCTCGAATCTGACCTTGACGACCGAATGCCTCCGCCCCCCAAGTCGGCGCTGCCGCAGGAGCAGATCAATCTGCTCAAAAAATGGTTGGCTCAAGGTGCTCAAAAAAATGCTTGCGACGAGAATTTTGGCGGATGCGATATTGCCGATGCGAAATTTGGCACTTTCATACAGCCGCTCATGCAGGTTAAATGCCAAGGGTGTCACAGTGGCAATGCTCCACAGGGTGGCATTAAACTTACTTCATACGCCGAAATCAAAACTGTGGCAATGAACGGAAAACTGTATTCCGCAGTAACGCGTACCTCTAATTGGATGCCCAAGGGAGGCGCGAAACTTGATGATTGCAATCTCCAGAAAATTCAGGCTTGGGTGAACGCTGGCGCACCGCAGAATTAGTACCCAAAGTATTAGAAGTTAAATTTGTCAAAAGTTGACAGCTTCAATCTTTAAAGTATCTAATACTTTGGGTTTGAGCCTCTACTTTTGCGCCACTAAATCAAAAACTTATTCCTGCTTTTCTCACATGAAACAACTCTTTTTTGCTGTAGCCTTCATTGCAGCCTTAGCCTTTTTCACTCAATCCGCGTGCTACTACGACAATGAAGTGGAGCAATACGGCATAACCCCTTGCGATACGGTGGCCGTCAACTACAATGAAGACATTCAAACCATCATCCAATCCAATTGTGTCACTTGCCATGGTCCAGGTGGAGAACAAGAACTTGTTCCTTTCGACACTTACAATGGCCTGAAAATATTCGCTGCCAGCCTAGTGGACCGAGTGAACGGCACTGGGGTAGCGTTGATGCCCCCTTCAGGCGCCATTTCAGATTGCAACAAACAAAAAATAGAGGCTTGGGTGAAGGCTGGGGCGCCTGAAAATTAAGGCAGTTGGCAGTAACTTAAACCTTTTAACCTTCTACATTATGTCTGGGAAACGTATTCTTCTTTTGATCCTCGGCCTCGGCCTCATTGGAGCGGCCATCGGAATCGCGCTTTGGAACAAACCCCATGAAAACATGACAAGCTCCAAGGCCAAAGCAACGGTAGAAGCCTCCGCGCTTTTCAAAGCGTATAACAACGATGAAAATGCCGCCAATGCCAAATACCTCGGCAAGACAATCGCCGTGACCGGCAAAGTACAAGATATCTCAAAAACTGAAGGCAGCCCTGTCAAAATCACGCTCGAAACGGGCGACGAGTTTGCGGTCATCTGCGAACTCGATGCGCTTAGCCAACATGCACGAACTGACTTTGTCGCTGGAGAAACCGTCACCTTCAAAGGCAAGTGTGATGGCCTCAACCTTGATGTTCAACTCTCTCGTTGCGTCGAGGTCAAATAGACGCTTGGCTTTTGACTTTTTACGCTGCCAAATCAAACACACTCACTATTCAAACACACATTTTCATGCAAAAACTAATGATTTTATGCGCCGCTTTTCTCGTATTTACGATGGCGGCCTCTGCCCAAAGCAGCCAAAAATTCTTTACCCGCGACGGCAAAGTAAAATTTGACGCTACCGCGGCCTCCTCGCCCGAAAGAATTGACGCATTGAGCAACAGCGCCACTTGTGTGCTCGACGCTGCGAATGGCAATTTTCAGTGGGCCGTTCTCATAAAAGGCTTCCAATTTGAGAAATCTTTGATGCAGGAGCATTTCAACGAGAATTACCTGGAGTCGGGCAAATACCCAAAGGCTACGTTCGTAGGCAAAATAACCAATCTTGCTGAGCTGAATTTCTCAAAAGATGGTACTTACAATGCCATCGTATCTGGTCAAATGACCATTCACGGCGTAACGAAAGACATTACTACCAATGGCGCAATCACAGTTAGTGGAAACAACGTGAAAGTCAACGCTGGTTTCGACCTCAAACTTGCAGATTATAGCATAAGCATCCCCGCTTTGGTCAGCGATAAGGTTGCCAAAGAAGCCAAAGTCCTGGTGGACGCAGCGCTCGTGCCAAAATAGTAATCAGACTTTGGACTGTTGGACGTTGGATAGCAGACTATCCAACGTCCAATGTCCAAAAATCTACAATCTTAAGAATTCCCTTTTATGAAAAAAATCTACTTTTTGCCCTTGGTTTTCACGGCTTTGGGCCTTTTTTTACCTCGATTCCTTTCAGCCCAAGAAGAAGATCTATTGTCGCTGTTGGGCGACGAAAAAACGACCGACTACACGACGGCTACTTTCAAAACCAACCGTGTAGTCAACGGACATTCCATTGAAAACACTGGCAAAGGGGTGCTCGATACCAAATTTTCACACCGATTTTCCCCAGTCCGGCAGGGTCTCTATGATATGTTTGGTCTCGATGGAGCCACCATCAGAATTGGCGCAGATTATGGTGTGACAGATCGGCTGATGATTGGTTTCGGGCGTAGCAACACTGAAAAAATAATTGACGGTTTTGCTAAATACAAAATCCTCCGCCAATGTTCAGGGGCCAAAAACATACCTTTCACACTCTCTTACCTCATTGACGCACAGATAAAAACGGTCAAATTCGCCGATCAGGAACGCGACAACCGATTTACGGATCGTATTTTTTATACCCACCAGGTGCTCATCGGACGGAAATTCAACAGTCGTTTTTCTTTGCAAATCATGCCCACAGTTGTGCACCGTAACCTGACCGCTTCGCCCAAGGACAAAAATGATGTGTTCTCCATCGGTGCTGCAGGCCGTATCAAACTCACCAAGCGTGTTGCCCTCAACGCCGAATACTACTACGTCCCGGAAGGGCAAATTGAATCTCCTTATGCCAACAGCCTCTCGATTGGTTTTGACATTGAGACAGGCGGGCACGTATTCCAGCTGCATTTTACCAATTCGGCCAATATGACGTACAAAGGCTTTATCACCGAAACGCAGGAGGACTGGTTTTTCAAAGATGGGGATGGGAAAATGCTGAGCGGCATTCGGTTTGGCTTCAATATTTCTCGGGTGTTTACGCTTGTGAAGCCGAAGTTGCAATAGGGCGAAATTTATTTCGCGAATTCTCGGCATCTAGCTCAAAGCATTGTACAACGCCAAACTGCGTTCTACATCCGCTTGCGTAGGTTCAACGATTTTTAATGAATACGGCCCTTCGTCCGGCACAGCCATGCGCACCGTGCCGGACGAATTTTTTTTGTCTTGTTGCATTAGCTCCCAAATGGCGGGGAATATGCCGGGGTCAATATTCCTGTGTAGAAAAACTTTTTGCCCCAGTTTCAATACCGCTGCCCGGAGGTTTTCATTTCCTGCGAAGAAAGCCTCACAAATCATCCCGATATAAACAGCCTCACCGTGCGTGAGCGGCTCCTCCGTTTCCATGAACCAACTTTCCAGCGCGTGGCCGACGCTGTGGCCAAAATTCAAGAGCATCCGCAAGCCTTTTTCCAAAGGGTCTTCCTGTACTATCCGCACTTTTACGGCGATGGATTTTGGGAGGATGTCGAGCCATTCTTGTGTAGTGACGGGGTGACTTAAAGTCACCCCGTCACTATGTTCCGGGTCTCCAATCAGCGCATGTTTTATCACTTCTGCAAAGCCGCTGCGCAATTCCCGTTCCGGCAAAGTTTGAAGAAAAAAAGGATCAACGAACACGGCGACAGGCTGTTGAAAAACACCAATTGCGTTTTTAATCCCTTGGAAGTCAACCCCCGTTTTTCCGCCGATCGCGGCGTCGGTCATAGAAAGCAGGGTGGTCGGGATTTGTACAAAATCTACGCCGCGCTTCCAGGTAGCGGCGCAAAATCCGCCCATGTCGCCAATAACCCCACCGCCGAGGTTGACCACGAGTGCCTTGCGGTCAAGTTTCGCGGCAAGCATGGATTGCCAGATTATTTCGCAGGTAGCGAGGGTTTTTTCGCTTTCGCCTGACTGGATTTCGGTCAAAGTGTTTTTTCCCGAAAGCCCTGTTTGCTCCAAAAAATAGGGAAGGCAATGGCGGTGGGTGTTCTCATCCGTGAGGACGAAAACCTGGGAATAATGTTGATTTTCGAGCCATAAGGGAAATGCCTCGGCAAGTGGGCCGACGAAAATAGGCGAGTTGAGGAGATTGAAAGTGGGCGTCATGGTCAAGTTTGCGGTGACAGTTACCAGCAGTTGGAATCAGAAGTGGAGGTAGCAATTGCCTTTGGTAGCCATAATAGAGTTGGTAGCTTGCCAACTTCCTTTACCAACTCTATTACCGCTGCGGCATCCGAATCTCAATAGTTGTACCCTTACCCAGTTCACTCTTCAAACTAAGTTTCCAGCGGTGCTCCTTGCACATCATTTTCACATAAAACAGGCCTAAGCCAAAGCCTTTCACGTTGTGTACATTGCCGGTAGGTACCCGATAAAATTTATCGAATACACGTTTCTGGTGCTCTTTTGGTATTCCAATGCCATTGTCCTGGACACTTAGCACAATTACGCCTGCCTCATTGTGGAGACCGATGGTGATGTCAGGCTTTTCCTTGGAATATTTCACACCGTTGTCTACGAGGTTATGCAGGACATTGGTGAGATGTAATTTGTCGGCGCGGACAAGTGGGTTGGCCGCATCGAGATTCAGGTGCAAATTGCCATTTCTATCGATTACTTTTAGCTCAATGGAGGGTGAAATGTTTCGTATGAGATCCGCAAGATCAATTTCTTCTACATTTAATTCCATGTTGTCGCGCTCGATTTTGGCGAGTTGTAACACCTTTTCCACTTGGGTGTTGAGCCTCAAAACCTGTTCTTTAATAATGCCCGAATAGCGATGCAGGCGCGGATCACCCTGTATCTTTTCATTCTTCAAAAACACATCGGTAGAGATATTTATGGTGGAAATGGGTGTTTTAAACTCATGGGTCATGTTGTTGATAAAGTCGCGCTGCAGCTCTGACAACTGTTTCTGCCGCAAAATGACGAATATGGAATAGATGAAAAACGCCACTGTCAGGAGCATAAGCGCCGTAAACCCGATCACGAGCCACATGCTGCTGAGCATATTCGCGCTTTTGCCGGGGAAGAGCACCCCAAAATAATAAATGAAATCTTGGTCGTAGTGCTTGGGCAGCGGTTCAGCCAATTGCGGCGACCCGTCTTTTTTAGTGGAATATTTCACGAGTTTGCCGCGCACCATTTGATCGCTGGAGCAGTCAAAAATGCCATACTCGTAGTCCTCTTTGAGACCTTGTGTTTCAAATGCCTTGCCAAGCACATGTTCCAAATCGCTGGCTTCGAACACATTGTTGACATTAACGACCCAATAGTTGGTTGACACCTGCTGCACCAATTTCTGGGTAGGCAAAGCAAAGAGGTTCATTTGCGCCAGTTCGTTGGCCGCGTCGAGCATGGCCTGGTTCACGCGGCGGTTGAACTCTTGTTCCTGCAAATTCCAAGTGCGCAGCACCCAGTAGGTCTGCACGGCGAGGAGGCTGAGACTTGCTACCGCCCCTAACACGATGACGCGTCGAATGATGGTGTTCCTCATGTGATTTGGTGATTTGTTTAATGGGGGATTAGGTGGATGTGTTTGCCGCCTTCGCCAAGGCTGCGGCGGATAAACAAAAAAAGCGAAACCCTCCGCAAAGCAGTTGGTTTCGCTTTTAAAAAATTCGTAACTGGTTGGCTGGAACACGGATTGCACGGATTAGACACGGATTTTCACGGATTTAAAGGATTTTGTCCTGTCAAAATAGAAATCTGTGAAAATCCGTGTCTAATCCGTGCAATCCGTGTTCCACCCTAAACAGTTACAAAAATTCAAACAAGACCACGTAGGTAAAAAACGAGGTCTACTCAATTTTAGTCATCCATCTCCACCTCGTCGCCACCTTCGTTCACCACCTCAAATTTGACGGCGGCTTCCACCTCAGGGTGGAACTTAACGGTTGCAGTGTACGAGCCGAGTTCTTTCACTTCTTCGGGCATTTCAATAATACGCTTGTCCGCCTCTACACCAAATTCAGTCAAAGCGTTAGAAAGGTGTTGAGCGGTGACCGAGCCAAAAAGACGACCATTTTCGCCGGCTTTTGCGGCGATCTTGATCTTGGCGCCTACCAATTTGGCTGCCACTTCTTTGAGGGCAGCGATGAGGGCAGCCTCTTTTTTGGAGCCTATTTTTTTCATGCCTTCGAGCTTGGCCAAGTTTGGCTTGTTGGCCACGATTCCCAAGCCTTGCGGAATGAGGTAGTTGCGCCCAAAGCCGTCTTTTACTTTCACGACGTCGTGTTTGGCACCTACCTTGTCAATATGATCGAGCAGAATGATATTCATTGCTGTTGAAATTTAATAGTTATTTCATTAAGTCGGCCACGAAAGGCAGGATTGCCAAATGACGTGCACGCTTGACGGCGGTAGCCACACGGCGCTGGTATTTCAGGCTGTTGCCTGTAATGCGACGTGGAAGCAGTTTGCCCTGTTCGTTGATGAACTGGATCAAAAAATCCGAATCTTTGTAGTCAATGTACTTGATGCCGAACTTGCGGAAACGGCAGTATTTTTTGCCGCGCAACCCGAGTTTGGGGTTGCTCAGGAACTTGACATCTTCTCTAGAAGCAGCCATGGTATTGTACGAGTGAGTGAATGGTGAATGAATGGGTTAAGCGTCGAGGTCAACGACTTCTGGAGCCAGTGTGGCAACAATCTCTGATTCAGCAGCAGCGGCGGCAGCGACCACAGGGGGAGCAGCCTCTTTCTTTTTGCTACGCGAGCCGATGAGGCCTTTGCGTTTGTCGTCGTTGTACTTGATGCCGTACTTCTCGAGTTTCACTGTAAGGAAACGAAGGAGGTTTTCGTTGCGCTTAAGGGTCAACTCGAATTTCACCAACCATTCGAAAGATTCGCAAGCGAACTCGATGCAGTAAAAATAGCCCGTAGTACGCTTGTTGATGGCATAGGCCAATTGACGGAGGCCCATTTCATCAAGATGGACGATGGACGCTCCTGCGCCCGTTATCTCCTTCTGGATGTTTTCCGCTGTCGATTTTACTTCATCGCCCGACAGCACTGGGTTTACGATAAAGTTGACTTCGTAATGTCTCATTATGAGTCTGTTATTGAAAAAAAGAATGAACGTCTTGTAAAAAACGGGCGCAAAAGTAACAACTAGCTCTTTCTTATGCAAATGTGTTCCCAAATTTAATTTTGGACTGAAACAAATCCCTTCAGCACCAACGAAAAACTACCTTTGCACTCTATAATGAAGTGAGGAAGTGATAGAGTGATGAAGTGATTTTTGAGATGAATCCTATCACCAATCACTTCAGCACCCCCTCACTTCATCAGCCCATCACTTCATCACTTCATAACCCATGGCAACCATCCGTCAAAAACAAGTAGGCGAACTTATCCGCCGCTTCTTTGGAATGATACTCACCGAAGAAGGCAACAATATTTATGGTCGTGGCAAACTCGTCACTGTCACGGATGTGAAAATGACGCCCGATCTCTTGGTGGCTAAAATTTACATTAGCGTATATGGCACGGAGGACAAGAATGAAGTCATCCTCCAACTTGAAGACTCGCACAACCTTTTGCGCCAGGCACTTGCAGGCAAAATCGGCAAACAAATGCGCCGGATGCCCGACATCGAGTTTTTCCTTGACGACACGGTGGATGAAATGTTCCGCGTGGATGATCTGCTTAATCGGGTGAGCGAGGCGGATAAAAATATTGGGAAATAAGCCCTAATTGATAGTCCCACTACAATTGATAGCCTCACTTGAAATGAGCCTATCAATATCCAAATATCTCAATTTCCACCCTTGGCCTCCATTCTCGACATCGCCCGCCGCACTATCAGCCTCGAAGCAGAGGCCTTGCTCGCATTAGCAGCAAGCCTTGACGACAGTCCCGATTTTCAACGGCTTGTAGAAGACGTGGCTGCTTCGCCCAGCAGTCGCTTGGTGGTCACAGGCATCGGGAAAAGTGCCATCGTGGCTCAAAAAATAGTGGCTACGCTCAACTCGACCGGTACCCCGGCCCTCTTTCTTCACGCAGCCGATGCCATCCACGGCGACCTTGGCATGGTGCAGCCCGCCGATTTTGTAATATGCCTTTCCAAAAGTGGTGAAACGCCTGAAATCAAAGTACTGGCACCATTGGTTAAGAATTTTGGCAATCCGCTGGTGGCCATCACCGCCAATCAAAAAAGCAGTCTTGCTCGCCAAGCCGATTACCTCCTTTACACCCCCATCGAACAAGAAGCCGACCCCAACAACCTCGCCCCAACAACCAGCACTACCTCCCAAATGGCACTCGGCGATGCGCTTGCAGTGTCACTGCTTTCGCGCAAAGGTTTTGGTTCTCAGGACTTTGCAAAGTTCCACCCAGGCGGAGCCTTAGGAAAACAACTTTACCTCCGCGTTCAGGACCTATACCCACTTCACGAGCGGCCCGTAGTAGGCCCAGACGCGACCCTATCTGAAGTTATTGTAGAAATCAGTTCCAAACGCCTTGGCGCAACCGCTGTCATCAGTCCAAATGACGAATTGCTAGGGGTCATCACCGATGGCGATTTGCGCCGAATGCTCCAGCGCGGCGGAGATTTCAGTACGGTCAAAGCCATCGAAATCCTTAGTCCTGCACCTAAATATGTTAGCCCCGACACGCTGGCCGTGAATGCACTCGCGCTCATGCGCCAGCACTCTATTTCTCAACTTTTGGTGGTGGATAATGGGCATTTTTTGGGCATTGTGCATTTACATGATTTGCTGCGAGAGGGATTGGTTTGATCTTTTTAAAAAAAACTGGCACTGGCGCAGCTTTTTGTACCTTCCAGCTCGTACTTGATAGGAAGTACTGAACCATGCGCGAAAAAGATTTCGACCTTTTGTCCGTAATGCAGGGATGCCTGAAAAGCAACCGCGACAGCCAGCGAAGGCTCTACGAGCACTTTAATGGCTATGCGATGAGCATTTGCCTGCGCTACTCCAAAAACAGGGAGGAAGCTGTGGAAATCCTGAACGACGCTTTTCTAAAAGTCTTCAACCACCTCAGTCAGTACGACACCGCTTTCCCTTTCAAGCCTTGGCTTCGGCGCATCCTCATCAACGCAGCCATTGATCAACATCGTAAAAACCGCAACATGGTCGTCACACTCGATCTGGCTGCTGCGGCAGAACTGGCTGCGGAAGAATTGCCCTTGCCCATACTTTCGAAAGATGAAGATGTATTGCCAATCCTACAAAAGCTCTCCCCCGCCTACCGGGTCGTTTTCAACTTGTATGTGATGGAAGGTTATGCGCACCAGGAAATCGCTGAATTGCTCGGCATAGACCCGCGTACCTCCCGTTCCAACCTGTTACGGGCAACGCAAAACCTCCGGGCTTTGATGCGCAAAAAATCATTGGACATTGCCAAATTGAATTGAACATGGAAGATTTATTCAAGCAATTCCGGGAAAACCTGGAAAGTCGCCCCGAGCCGCCGTTCGAAGAACGCGACTGGCAGGATATGCAGGCCCGTCTCGAACGGGATGGAAACAAACGACCGGCAGCGTTTGGCTTGTGGTGGTTCGCTTTGCCAATTGCACTCCTGCTTTCTGGCGGGAATATTTTCTTTTTCTGGCAATGGAAAGCTGCCGAACGAAAAATCGTGCAGGTCGAAATCCGGCATGACACAATTTATCACACGCGGATCATCCACACTTCCGATACCGTTTTCAGCACCCGCGTGCTGCGCGAACGGGTGCTTGATTACCAAGCTTCGTTTGCTGTTCCCGGCATGGCCCTCCCGACGAAAACCGTATTTGAGCCATCCCCGCAATCTGAAATTAGAACGGTCAAATCGCCTCAAATTCTGCAGCAATATCCCGATGATGGGCAATCGGCGCAGGCCGGATGGGCCAATCTTCCACCAAACGGTGAAAAAGTCGAAATTGAACGACCCAAAGTATTGAATACAACCATTTTGCCGATAGAAACAATTCAAGCACTTCGATACAAACACCGATATCAAAAAAGGCCTGATTCCATCGTATTCATTCCCGCGAAACGACAAAAAAAGGCACTCCTAACCCGTATTTATGAGGCGCGGCCAAGGGGCTTTCAACTCGGCGTTTCGGGTGGCTGGGTATATCCAATGGGTAAAAATTTGGATTATCAATCGGGCAGTTCAGCATCTGTACAAGCGGCTGTTGAGTTTTCTCCCCGGATCCGATTGTGGGCAGATGTCATCTATTCCAAGACCTATTTTTTGACCGATCGAATGGGCAACGACCTTGGAGTGCCGGTGGTTGAGCCGCCTTCCGACGAATATGTTTTCTCTCGCGCTGAGGTGCCGCAACCTTTGTGGCAATATTCGGCAGGGCTGCAATACTTGTTTAGGCCAACAAAAAGGCTCAAGCCGTTTGTCGGCCTTGGCTACGGCGCAGTTTCTCTTTTGTCTTACGATGTCACCTACGAATTCAAGCACCTTGGCTTGGGGGTCGAGTGGGATTACGACAGAACGGAGAACGGGAAGGGTTTGATGGCCAATTTTGGCCTGTTCCACGCAGGGCTTGAGTACCAGTTTTCTAAAAAATGGAATGCGCAAATCCGCGCAAATTATCGAGCTGAATTCGGGAAAACAAGCAGTTTAAAACCGCCAGACGTTTTGGGAATTGGCGGAGCTTTGAATTATAGATTCTAAAACGTTAACGCCAACGCAGCTTTTGCAGTTCATCTTTCCGTATTGGCTTTCAAACCCGGGTTTTGTTTTTCTTCACTTCATTTCAACTCAAACTTCAACATGATGAAGCATTCAAAATGGATGATTCTGGTGACCCTTTTGGCTGTATCCGCTTGTAAAAAAGACGAGGCGCGCCAAATAGACACCAGTTACAACCCGGAAATCCTTGCCGCCAATTTTACCAGCAGCACCGTGTTCACCAACCCTTACTTCCAGCTCGAACCGGGCAAAAAGTACATTTATGAAGGCCAAACATCAGATGGTTTTGAGCACATTGAAATTACTTTATTGTCCACCACAAGGAGCGTCATGGGAATCGCCTGTGCCGTAGTGAGCGACAAGATTTGGATCAACAATGAGAAATAAACACACCATAGCAGTATGGAAACGAACCTGCCCAGTTTGACAGGTTCGTCTTTTCAAATACCCAAACACGTTTCAACTTCCCTTTTCTTCGTTTCATAAAATTGACAATCATGTATAAATCATTGTTTTTCTCCACACTAACCGCCATATTGGCCCTAGTTTTGTTCGCTGCTTGCGAAACCGACAACAGCATCCCAGTTGGCGATCTCCCTCCGGCTGTCAAAATCTATGTAGAGACCAATTATCCTGGATACACGATTGACGAAGCCGAACAAGAAACAGACTGCGCGGGCGCCAAGGTGTATGATGTGGAAATCGAGCAAGGCGAAGACAATGACCTTGAACTTACTTTTGACGAGTCGGGCAACTTCCTTTATTCCGAAACAGAGATCGGAACAGGCGAACTCCCTGCAGCGGTGACCAATAGTATCGCTTCGAATTATGCCGGGTATTCAACCGATGAAGCCGATAAACTGAACATGGCTGATGGCTCAACCCGCTTTGCCGTTGAATTGGAAAAGGGGAAAACAGACAAGGAGGTACTGTTTGATTCAGAAGGAACCGTTATTTGCGAACAGGACGAGCAGTAAATTGCGTGCCATCGTTATCCTTTGATTTTCTTACCATTCAAATATTCTGCCATGAAAAAACTCATGTTGTTCATTGCCTTGTTTGCCCTCGCGCAAACCACTTTTGCCCAGGCCTCCAAAGTTCCGCAAGCGGTGAAAACAGCCCTTGCCAAAGCCTATCCTAATGCTACCGACGTGGATTGGGAACTGGAGGATGGTAAATACGAAGCCGAAATAGAAATGGAAGGAGACAAAGAGATGTCGGTACTTTTCGACGCAAGTGGGGCGCTGTTGGAAACAGAGGTGGAGCTTGCCTTTTCGGAATTGCCACAGGCAGTTCAAGCAGCCTTGAAAGGAAAAAAAGTAAAAGAAACGGCCAAGATTACGGATGCCAAAGGCGTGGTCACTTATGAAGCCGAAATGAAAGGCAAAGACCTTATGTTCGATGCGCAAGGCAAGCAATTGAATTGAAATTGCTGCGTCGCCCCCTTGTTAAAGGCCCTTTTCGCTGCAAATCAGAAAATGATCAGCAGCGAAAGCCAGCCACGAGGGGGCGAATTTTTTTCCCAGAAAGTTCAAAAACCGCAGCAATCGCGGTCGTCATTTCGAACGCGGCTTCGCGCATACGGGTGAGGCATATTTTGGTGAGGTAGTTGAAGCCGTCGTCGTAGATAACCAGGTAGCGGGGGCGTTCTTTCTCCAAGACAGGGAGCAAATTCAGTGGTACCGTGCTTCAACGCTGTGTCGAACAGCGAGACCTCATAGCCGCACCGCGCATGACCGCCGCCGAGCAGCGCGTGCCATAGGGCGGGCTGGGCTGCGCGTTTTTCCACTGCTTTGGGTCGAAGCGGTAGAAGTAGGAGTGGGTCATCTGTACTTCGGAGGGGCATCTTTATCACCGTTCCTCCATCCGCTTCTCCAACTCACTATACAGCGAAACAAACTCCTGATCCGTAGTAATCGCCTGCAATTTCCGCCAGTGGAAATCCGCCTGAAACTCGCTCAATTTGTCGTACTGGATTTGCAAGCGTTTCTTCTGTTCCGCTGATAGCCGTGGATCGTCCAGTTCTTTTTGGAGGTGGGTTTTGAATTGTTCGATCCGCCGGAGGTAGGCGTTTTCGATCTGTTTTGCCTTCATCCATTTCAGAAACCAACTCCAAAACGCGCTGGCCACTACGGCCAATATCGGCGCTGCAATCAGGCAGACATCTTTGATAAAATCGCCTTCGGGCCGGTCTTTGACCAATAGAGCCAACAAAGTGCCCATACCTGCACCAGCAGTGGGCGCAATCAGCGGGGATGGTTTCTTAGGCTCAACAACAACAATTGGATGGTCTGTGGAATGGGTGGATGTTTTGGACACCATGGCGAGGATTAACAAATAAGATGATTGAAAAGACAAGAGCGCAAGGAAATGCCTTGCGCTCTTGTCTTTTCAAAAAGAAAATAGTGTTGGTTAATCTTGTATGGCATTCACGAAACGATCAATTTCTTCGCTCGTTGGCTCAACTGTTAAGTTGATAGAAACCTCTTTGAAGGAACTTCGGTTATTTACATCATAGACGATAATCCGCAAAGGGCCTTTTACCCCAGAGTGTAATTGAAAAACCAGGCTGAAAAGAGGTGAAATGCTGACTAAACAAAGTGCTATTTGCAGGAGATCCATAATTTCGATTTTTTTGTGGTAAAATGAACGCCCTAAGTAGCAAAAGCCATCACTGGAGCACAGGTAAAGATGTACAAAAATACGTTGCTAACTTTGAAATCCCTTGCTTTTGGGCAATTTTTGTTTTCACTTACCCCCCAAACGCCGCCGCAACCAACTCCCCCTGTTCCTTCTCATG
>CAZPTQ010000109.1:0-18021 GCA_964589365.1 uncultured Saprospiraceae bacterium | reverse complement strand
GTCCCTGAAATTCCACACGGAAGTGGAAGCCGACGGGTGGGTATTGTGTTTCCATATATGTTTAGTTCTTTTTTTTCCAAATCCAGATTATCACTCCTACTACAATTGCGATCAAAAGAATCCACCACCACCAGCATTCCCAAAAACCACCTCCGCCACGAGGTTCCGTTTGGTAGCCAGCTACTTGACCATAAACAAAGGTTTGACCTCCAATTACCCTTTGGGTGCTGTCCTCTTCAGCCATCTGTGTGAATCTGATGGCGAAACCTTTCATTTTATCATTTTTGATAGATGGCACATATTCGATTTTGAAAACACCAAAGTCTTGTGGATTGAGGGTTATTCCTTCTAATTCAGCACCTTGCTGAGTTATCAATAAGGTACCATCTGCGTTTTGCTTTATCCCTTCGCCTTTTGCTGGATTTTGTCTTAATGCCTCCTTCAATTTACCAGTTGGGGTCACTTTTATCATCCCCTTATCAAATAATCCTAAATTGCCATCTTGATCTATCAATTCAAATTTGAACTTGGCCTTCATGGGTACTTTGCTCATATTGCCTACTACGGCCTCTGCAGGAGCCATAACCCCAGGCAACACGTCATATACCCCAATATTTTTCCAAACGACGTTGTTGTTTTTTTGAACGTTGTCGTAAAGAGCAGTTGTTTCAGGAAAAGTCATCCCAAATGGTGATGCGACATTGGTAGTGATTCGGGCCAACAAACAATAATGGTTCTGTTGGGTACCGAAGGCTGCAGCATATAAACTGGGATCAGTGGGATTCCATGCAAATGGGGGGAGTATGGTACTGGAATTTGCTGCGATGGCCGGTATTGTTTGAGTGCCAATTACATCTCCCATGAGCATTGTGTTTGGGCCGGGGTCAAAATAAATACCGCCGTTCCAAGGGTCAAGCCATCCGAGGTAAGACCCTGCTTTGGCCCAATAGAGGGTAATCTGCTCTGTACCAGTGCTGGGCACCGATCCTCTATTTCTCACTTGTACATAAACAAAGTTTGGGTTGGAAGTCCCGGTGCGGTATTCGGCATTCTGATGTGCAAGACCCGCATCTGCTAAATTCCGTACCCAAATATCGGGGCTTTCCCACATTGGCAAAGTTGATGTGTTGGGTTCAGCGCCTAAATCGTCATTTCGGTCTTTGGCATAAAGTTCTGACACTGGTGGCATCGCATTATTCCACTCTGTACCCCATCTGTCAAAACCTCCTGAAGGAAAATCAGCATATTCCTGAATAGTCCAAATTGAAAAATCATCGGGGTCAATGCAAGTGCTGGAATAATCGCCCCAACGATTTTGAGAGCCTCCAAAAGTTTTAAAGTATTTGGCAGACCCCGTTCTGTATTGTACCGTGTTCGGGAAAAAATTCAGCGGGTGGGTGTGAAGGCGGAAAGAATAATTGCAACTGGCAAACTGGGTAGAGGAAAAACTGGTGTAGCCAATCAAGGCGTCGTTATAGGCATTTACCGCTATAGAAGGGTATGCGAAGAAATTGCCTCCAGAAGGATCATCAATACGAGCATTTTGCTGTACCGTACCAGTGGTGGGGTCTATCTGCCACCATTGTATGGATGAGCGCGTGGGGCTTCCACCTGTAGGGAGAAAAATGGTGTGTGTGCACCAAAGCGAGCCATTGCGAAAGACTGCATTTTGAATGCGTCTGTCGCCGTTATTTATTAGTTGAGGCGCTCCAGATTGGGGTGCGAAATCATTTCCGCCCGGAGGGTTTGCTGACCAACCAGAAGTTGCTGCTGGAAAGAGAAGAGTAGCTGTATAAACTGGTGCAGCGGGCGTACCCGTAATGGTATAAAGTCGCAAAGTGCCTGCTGTACTACTGGCGCTGCTGACCAGATATTCGGTATTTTGGGTGTTGTCGAGTGTGACCGCTGGACAAATAGTGAAGCCATCAGCAATTGGTCTGTCTATCATTGTGGGTGTAGCGGTGCCTCCATATAGTGCAGCCTTGTCAAAAATATACAACTGCACACCTTGGAACGCCCAAGCAGACACAGAGAATAGGTTTCCAGTCACTACAATCCAATTTTTGTTGAAGCCAATACTGGGATAATCAAACCAATTCAAATCTGTGGCATCAGCGTCGAACTGGTAAAGCGCCCAGGTTCCTGTTGGGTCGTTGGTGTCAGAAACCCCTATCATAATTGAGGAGAGTAGTGCGGGTGCCCCAAAGGACACAGGGCTATTAGCCGGTGCAGTAATAATCCATCGTTGTGCGAAGGGGTCGTACAGGACTTTAGGATCAAACATATTCGGCGCCCCGCCCAATGGGGCAAAAAAGGCATTCAAAGTGACCGTTGAAAGATTAGTGCCCGTTTTATTCTGTATGCGCACTTCTGTGTTTAGCGCTACCATCAAATGGTTAGGGCCTGCCGCAGCACCGATATCGGGCGGAATAGAGGTATTGTTGTCTCCTAAGCCTGGAAAATTTGGCTGAAATCCATCATTGCCCCCTTTTTCTTTTTTTTGGATTTCAAATTTTGAGGTATCTCTTTTTTCTAATGGCGGGTTATGTTTTATAATTCTTGCACCACGCGGGAGAGGGATTTCTGGAATTATTTGGTTTTGGTTTTCTACTTTTTTGCGTTTTAACGAGTCGGCTGGAACAGCTGCCGAAGATTTTTCTACCTCTTTAAAATTGATCTTGGCGGTTTTGGTAGGGCTAACTTTTGTCCCTTGGGGTGTTTGAGCTTGTATGCCGTTTGTGTTCAACAAGATACCCGTTCCAATTAGAAGGGTAATCAACAGCAGGTTCTTTTTGGTATTACTCATTGTTCGAGATTTTAATTGGTAAAAACGGTGGAGTATTAAATTTGGTCATGAGTTGTTTAGGGGCAGCTCACCCCAAAATCGGAGAATTTACGAAAAGCGCAACATTAGGTGCTTGCACCAATGTGATCAATGTACAGCGGTTTTACAAAGATCACATTGGCACATTGACCACATTAATTTATTCAAACTTTATCGTCAAACCCTCATGGGCCAACTCAAGGGTTTCGATGGCCACCTCGTTCCCATCGGCTTTGAGGTCGGCGCTCTGCATTTTGACGGGCCAAGCCTTTTTCACTTGCCACGTCACAACAGGCTCGTGGTTTTCGTTGAGCAAGGAGATGGTCACGTCGCGGCGTTCTATTTTGTTTAGTTGCACGGTGTTCAGCCATTCAAAGTACTGGTTGTCGCCTTTGAAAGTGCCGCGTTTGAGGGTGATATTGCTGTACTTGGCCAAACCCGGTTGTTTGGTTTTGTGATACTCCGGGCTGTTGCCTTCGCGGTATTCGATTACTTCGAGCGACACATCGAGTCCACTGACTTCAGTGAAACCGATGCGTGTGCCGCCCCAGTCAACCGAGAAATGAAATTTGGGAACTGGATATTCTTCCATGATAATTTTTTTGTTGAAGTTGTTGAATTGTGGATTTGGTTATTTGTGGATTTGGTTATTTGTGGATTTGGGAATAACCAAATCCACAAATACTCAAATCCACCATCTCAAGACTCAGGTAGTTTGTGCATGAAGCGCAGTATGATGAACTCCGCAGGGCGCACGGCAGCCATTCCGATCTCTACGATAAGTCGGCCATTGAGCACATCGTCCTGAGTCATGGTTTGGCCGAGGCCCACGCGCACGAAGAAGGCATGCTCAGGTTTTGCACCCATAAGTGCGCCAGCGCGCCATTGCAGGGTGAGGAAATTTTCTATCATGGCGCGCACTTTCACCCAAGTGTTCGCGTCGTTTGGCTCGAAGACAAAACGGTAGCTGGCTTTTTTTACCGACTCTTCCACGAAGTTGAAAAAGCGGCGGACGCTTATGTACCTCCACTCGTTGCTTTCCCCCATTAGGGTGCGCGCGCCCCAAACTACGGTGCCGCGGCCAGTGAGCTGTCGGATAGCATTCACGGATTTGCCGCTTGTTGCGTCTACGTTCATTCCTTTTTGGGTCTCATCGTCAATCTTGATGCTTGGGCCGATCACGTTTGAAAGCCCAACATTGGCGGGTGCTTTGAACACGCCGCGCTCCTGATCTATATTGGCCCAAACAGCTGCCATTGCGGGGCTTGGGGGCATTTGCAAAGACATTTTGCCTATTTGGCCTCTGATGGATTCCTGAACAGTTTTATCGGTTATGGCTGCCAGTGCAGCACCCTCGAATTCCCCATTCTCGGATGCGCCGCCCAAGTCTTTCTTTTTGTGCTCAATCGTCAAAGAAGTGTCGGAATAGCGCACATCTATGGAAGTGTCAATGTTTGGGTAATATGCGGCGCCAAACATTCGGTTGTTGTCCAGACTCCCCCGGAAAGCGGTCATGTCAGCAGCTACTCCCAGTTTGTCGGTAGCGGTTTGTTCAACATCTATTATTACCATTCGGTCACCCAGTTTGGCTGCTTGCAAGAGCGCCTCTTCATATATTTCTATGGCATCACCGGAGGCTATGGCTTCTGGGACTACGATCATGGTCGGCTCATCTTCGCTCTCCAAGATTTTTACCCCGTCAATCAGTTTTTGTTTCGCAGGTTTACCGCTTCCATCAGCCGGGGTAAGTCCTACCGAAACAATATAACATGGCCCGCCTCCATTGGCAAAATACCACAGCAGGGCATAATACATGTTAAACTTGGATTTTTTGCTCGGGTCGAGTTGTGCGTGGATTTCTCGGTTGAGCAGGTTTTCTTTGGTCTTGTCGGCCAGGATTTTCTCGATCACATCGAAGATGGTAACCTTAATACCGTCGTTTTCGGGCTGTGCACCCCCAAAGAGCCGGACGTAGTCTAGCAGTGAGGTAATACGAGTGGGCTTGTTTTCAAGCGAGACTCCCGCATCGGTCAGGTTTTTCTCTGTGTACCCAACGAAGGCTGGGATGCCTGTTTCTACCCCGGCCACAGAAGGCGGCAGCAGCGACACCTCGTCAATGTACACGCCTGGGGTTTTGAGTGTGCTTAGGTTCAACATGGTGATGGTCAGTTTTAATTTTTAATAGGTGAACAGTTTATGCTTTGTCGAACATGATCTGATAATGCCTAGCCGGCTCCCAGTCCGTGTTCGGTGGCTGGAAAATGCGTACAATGCCAAGTGTATTGGCGGGCAACACCTCATTGGTCAAGAATAAAGTTTCCGATTGGCCCCCAGGCTGTTGCGTGAATCGGTAGCCGTTTTCTGGCAGATTGATTTCTACACTTTGGGTCTTGTCGTTGATCGGGAAATTTGTTGCGCTGCCGCCCGGTGCGAGCACTTTCAGTTCCAAGCCCGTTACAGCAGGAGAGGCTGACCTGAATGTGAATGGTGTAGGCATCCGGGAGGCAAATTCTGGGAAGTCTACCGCATTGCCTGCTGTCAAGGAGAATGTATTGGCGCTTACTGGAGAGGCGTTCAAATTGTCGAAATAAAGCATGCGCGCACGACCCGAAAATGGCGGAAGATTGGATGGAGTGGGTACATAAGGTTTTGTTTGGTTGAGCAACGAAGCCTCCGCCAATCGTATGATAAAACTGAACCCCTCGTTTTGTGCTGGCCTGACGCGAAGTTTTGCCGTGCCATCTATGGCAAATATTTTTTCAGCGTACAAGGTGCCTCCACCTCCGGCAGTGCTGGGCCTGAACACCCACCCCATGCGCAACAGCCGACGCTTTGTATCGCTCGTTGGCTCAATCGAAAACACGGGCGCAGGAGGAGCAGCTTGGCCAAGCCCGGGAGGCGGGTACTTGCCGTGCAAGATATGGATGCTAAAAAACGGGTCGAATTTCCAATGCATGGTTTCAGTTAGCGTTTGCTTTGGTTTCAATGTCTTGTACCGTGGCAGTCTCGTCGAGCAAGGCGTTCTGTACAGCCACTATACGCACTTTATAAAGCAATGAGGGCGAATATTTTCCACCCAAAATGCCCCACAAATGGTTTATCTGTTCAAAATTGAGGGTAAAAAGGTCAAGGATGATTTTCTCCACACCAGCCTCCACAGGGAATGGGGCGGCGGCATTTTCTCGTGTGAATACATTCTTGCGCTGAAAAAACAGGGCGACGCGCGATATTTTTTTGAGTGCTTCTAAGTGGTTGCTGTCGGCGCAGCTGAACATTACATACAGATTGAGGAATATAGTAGGGTTGCGCTTGCTCAATGTATCTCCGTTTTGCACATAGTGTGAACCGTTTTTGAGGGTTTTTTCTTCCTCAATATTCACCAAGGTCACCACCACGTTGCGCACCATTTCGGCTTGGGTTGCATCGGTGTCTGTGTCTAGCCTGGCCACATTGCCGAGCACAGCGAAGTCCTGCAACGAAGCCGTTGCAGGGTCATCGTAGCGAAGGTTTAGTTCTTTGCAAATGTATTCGACCGTTTTTGCAATCATGGGGAAACAAGGGTTTGGCTCACAAAAGCACAAGGCGAGGCCAAAAGGCCGACAATGCCAGAAGCGCGTTTGCAAGAGCAAAAAAAGACAAGCCCTTTCAGGGCGAGCCAAAAGAAAAAAATCTGAAAATCACATAGCGGCTAAAAGCCGAGATGCCATAAAATGGGAGTGAAAACGGGTAATAGGGTCGAGGTTCGTAGGTGTGCGGGAGAGACGCTATAAGTGGTTTTTCAACTAAGGGACTATTAACGTGGGGAATTCGGTTTTTGCAAAAGACGTTAGGGACGGGTCAAAGGCCAGGTACGTTGTTTTCGGATTAGGTCGTGGTTCGGAAATGTCGGGTTAGGTTCTGTAAAATTCCGCCGCAGAGGCAGTATGGCAGCAAAGGTAGCGGCGTAATTTTCACATCCAAATTTTGAATGGTCTTTTTTTAAAACTACCCAGTAAATTAACAATGGGTAACCAGCAGACACCTTTTTCGATCTTGACTTTCTTGCGGCTGGAACGCCCTATATTTGCCCAGAATTTTATGAACAAACACATGCACAGCGGATTCCTGTTATTTTGAAAATCAATGACTAAAAAACGCGTACTCATCGCTGGCGCTGCCGGCTTTATCGGCTCGCACCTTTGCGACCGATTTTTGGCCGAAGGCTACCAGATTATCGCCATGGACAATTTGCTTACGGGCGACCTAACCAATATTGAGCACCTATTTCCTGAAAAAGACTTTGAATATTATCATCACGATGTGACAAAGTTCATCCATGTGCCCGGCAAACTGGACTACATCCTGAACTTTGCATCGCCCGCCAGCCCGATTGATTATTTGCAAATGCCCATTCAGACCCTGAAAGTTGGCGCCCACGGAACCCATAACCTACTCGGCCTGGCCAAAGAAAAAGGCGCGAGAATCCTGGTGGCTTCTACTTCGGAAGTTTACGGCGACCCCCATGTACACCCGCAAACCGAAGAATACTGGGGAAATGTAAACCCCGTAGGCCCGCGTGGTGTGTATGACGAGGCCAAGCGCTTTCTTGAAGCCATTACGATGGCATACCACAACTACCACGGGGTGGAGACCCGCATCATCCGAATTTTCAATACATACGGCTCACGAATGCGCGTGAATGACGGGCGAGTACTGCCTGCGTTTTTTTCGCAAGCCATTCGCGGCGAAGGGCTTACAATCTTTGGCGACGGATCGCAAACCCGCTCTTTTTGTTATGTAGACGACCTTGTTGAAGGCATCTACCGCCTGCTGTTGAGCGATTATCACCTGCCAGTAAATGTCGGAAACCCTTCGGAAATCACTGTCATGCAATTTGCCCACGAGATACTCGCGCTGGTGCAAAATCCAAAGGCGTACATTGATTACCGCCCTCTACCTGTGGACGACCCGAAACAACGCCGACCCGATATCACGAAAGCGCAGACTATCCTTGGTTGGAATCCAAAATTCAACCGGGAAGAGGGCTTGAAAATTACTTATGAATATTTCAAGAATGCGGTGAAGTAGATGAGGCTGTCTCACAAGTGGTAGCATGGCCTTTAGGCCTACGGGAATTGCGCCGTTTACGGCGCAGGTTTGCAATAACAAGGGCGTAAAAGCCCTTTGTCCCGACGCGTAAACGCCGTGCTACCACTTGTGGGACAGCCTTGTCAATTGTTACCGCCACTTGTTACTTCAATAACTTCCTTCTTCAATTCCACTAAATCCAACAATTCCATCTTCCCCTTTTCCTGAAGCAACTGCACAATCTCGCAGCAGTGCTGAAAAAAGAAATCCGCTTCCATCACGTCCATCTTATTGCGGGGTTTGTAACCAATGAGGTAGTAATTGCTGCCTTCCAAGTGCGCGGGCGGCCTTTCACTGAGGAAGCCTTGTAGTGCTGGCGTGAATTGTTGGCATACAAGGTCCTCAAATTCGCTTTTGAGCCAGAATTTCTCTGAAAAATTGGGATTTTCTTCAAAATTAATGTCGCAGGTCACGCCGAGTTTTGTCTGCAATTTGTGCCACCATCGCTCGGGTTTTAACTGAAAATTGGGTAAAAACCAGTTTTTGTCATTCGCAAAAAATACGGTTTGAGTGATGGTTTTTCGGGCGTTCCCTGCTTGAACTTTGTAGGAATAATCGAACAGGTAAACCTCTGTTTCGCCTATTTTGCCTCGCATGACGTTTGTTATCTTCCCTTTTCCTATCCAGCGCGAACGTTCGCGTTTAAAGAGATCAAAACCATTTAACTGCTGTGCCAACCCAAAGGAGTCTTTGGCTGAAAAAGTCAAGCCAAATTTTTTAGCAAGTTTCTCGAAAGTGATTGTTCTCACCTTAGCTTCCTTGTGCTTATACCAGAGCAACATTCCAGCAAAGGCAAGCCCGAAAAGTGAAAAAACCATTGGGATCAACCAGGGAAAAATGGTAAGGATGAGCATTGGGCGATAGATTTTTCAAAAGCAAATGTAGGAAATTGTTACAGGGCGATGGAAAAACACGTTTACTAAACCTTTTAGGTTTTAGTAAACGTGTGGTCAAGTACTTTTGATGCAGCAAAATAACTGACTATGAATAGACAAGGATGCCTTTACCCCTTTTTTGCCATTTTCGCCGTTGCAGGTCTCGGTTGCGGGGCTTTAGGGGTTTGGATGGTGAAATCTCGATACCACTTGATGAACGAAGGAATCAAAACTACCTGGACCGTGATTGACTTGAACCACTCAAAAAATAACGTTGCTCCCGTTGTGGGTTTCAACGATGAACGGGGAAATCCACGGGTGTACAGTTCCAGCAATTACACCAGCTTTGAGTCTTTTGAAATTGGGCAAAAAATTGACCTTTATTATGATCCTTCCAGCCCCGAAGACGTCACCCTGGAAGGAGAAGGCTGGTGGAACTGGTTTCCATTTATTTTCTTGTTCACCCATGGAGGCGTAGGAATAGGCGGCTTATATTGGCTGGAAAAGAAACGCCGCCTCCACCAATGGCTACAACAAAGTGGCCATGAGGTGCAAGCGAAATTTACGGGCATAAAAGAGACCTACAACAAGGGACGGTATTACACAGTACAGTGCGAATGGACCGACCCCTACGCCAATACACTTTATACTTTTGAAAGTGAATCCTCGTCCAAAGACCCTTCAGGTTTAATAGGTCCCAGCGCAACTATTAGGGTATTAATAGACCCCAATAACCCAAAGCGTTATTGGATGGACACTGCCTTTTTGGATGGATAATTGATACTGCTTTTAATTCCAGATTTTGCGCTTCATCTGGTAATTTCGCGCCATGAAAAAAGAACAATCTCCCCTCCATTCAGCTGGAACAGGCGAGACTGCTGTCGTGGTTGGCGCAGGCCTGGTTGGCGCTTTGTGGGCCGTATTTTTGGCCCGTCGTGGCTACTCCGTTAAAGTTTTTGAACGCCGCAGCGATATGCGCGCCGCAGGTTACGCTGGTGGGAAAAGCATCAACCTGGCTATGAGCGAACGTGGCTGGAAGGCCATCGAACAGGCTGGTGTCCGCGAAAAAATCGAAAAAGTCGCCATACCGATGCCTGGCCGTATGATGCACAGTATTACGGGCGAGCTGACTTTCCAACCTTACGGCAAAGAAGGCGAGGCTATTTATTCGGTTTCGCGCGGGGGCCTGAATCTGGAGTTGTTGAACATAGCCGCCAGCTTTCCCAACGTTGAGTTTTTCTTCGACCACCGTTGTGCCGATGTGGATTTGAACAACCCAACCATTACGTTTGAGCACTTGAAAACCAAGGAGATGAAAACCATTGATGCGCCGCTCATCTTTGCTGCTGATGGGGCGTTTAGTGCGGTGCGCCACGTGCTTCAGCGCACCGACCGTTTCAATTACCGCCAGTTTTATCTCGACCATGGGTATAAAGAGCTAAGCATCCCGCCGCTCGAGCATGGAGCGCACCGCATGAAACCAGGCGCTTTACATATATGGCCACGCGGCAATCACATGCTCATCGCGCTGCCCAATGCTGACGGGAGTTTCACCTGCACTTTGTTCCTTCCCTTTGAGGGCGAGGTCTCCTTTGAGAAATTGAAAACCGATGATGACGTGCTCGGTTTTTTCCAAAAATACTTCCCAGATACTATCCCGCTCATGCCTACGCTGTTGCGCGATTTTTGGGCAAACCCTACCGCTTCGCTCGTGACCGTAAACTGTTCGCCCTGGCAATGGCAGGGTCGAATCCTGCTGCTCGGCGACGCGGCTCACGCCATCGTGCCGTTCTATGGACAAGGTATGAATGCGGGCTTTGAAGACTGCACCATCCTCGATGCGATGCTCGATGACATGGGCGGCGATTGGTCAAAAACCATCCCGGCTTTTGCGCAGTCCAGGGTTAAGGATGGTAACGCGATTGCCGAACTGGCCCATCGCAATTTCATAGAAATGAGGGATTTAGTGGCTGATCCTAAGTTTTTGCTTCGCAAGAAAATTGCGGCTGATCTGCACGCCAAATTTCCGCAGGAATTCCTGCCCGTGTATTCCATGGTGACATTCAGCAACACACCTTATCACGTTGCGCTCCGGGAAGACGATGCGCAAAACGCGCTTTTTCGCGAGATCCTAAACCTGAAAAACGTGGAATCGGAGTGGAATGGGGTAGGGGTGGAGCGGGCGTTTCGGAGTTGGCTGGCGGGGCGGGGATGAATAAATGGGGATTTTTATTCAATTTTGCGCCCATGTCCGCCGCACCTGAAATCCTACAAGCCATTTCAAATGGTGAACTCGACCAAGCTTTTGTGCTGGCGAACGCCTATGTACAAGCCGATGCTTTAGGTCTCAAGGCGGATTTAACGATCATAGAAAGCGGGTACAAAATCTCCAAGGGCGAATACCTAAAAAACAAAATCTCCTTCCAAGACTATTCGATTCACGCTGCCCGCGCCAGCGATGCCCTTTGCCAGTTGCTCGCCCCTGCTGCAGGAACAGGGCCCACGCTCCAGTCCGGCTACCATGCGCTTACCTGCGACCGCGAAGCGCAAACCGCCCAATTCGAACTGGTGTTCAACCAACGTCGCACGGCTGGCGAGCAAATCCAATTCTACTACCTCTACGGTGGGCGGTACCAATCGCACGAAAGCCTCTCCAAAAGATTGGCGCACGAACGCAGTGGAATGCGGCGCGGCCTCGCGCTCGCCCCTTCTGCCAAAATCGGTATCGGCTCCGCCCAATTCGACGTGTGTGAGGACCTCGATTGTTCCAAAGTCGAATCCATTGCACGACTCTGCGAAGCATTCGGTATCAACCCGAACGCCTATGCCGACCTGAAAAACAAACGGTTGGACTTCATTTTGCAAGAAAGTTCGGTACTGCGCGGCCTGCGTTCGGCAGACCTTGCCCTGTGCTTCATCGAGGTTTCGAAATGGGACAACCAACTTGTGCCGAGTGTCGGTGAGTGGTTTGTCAATGAATTTTGCGCCTGCACCTTGCGCCCCGATGCGCCTACTTGCCTGTTCTTTTTTGGGGTGAACTACCATGAAACCGACGACAGAACACCCCGCGAAATCGAAGTCGCGCTCCGAAATTCTCTCCACACCGTGGGCCTGCCCGAACTGACCATGATCGAAGAAACCCAGCTCGCAGACTGGATACGGCACTATGCCCGTCCGCTCGGCCTGGCCAACAACTCTGCCCGCGATGAACTCTTTGACGACATTTTGGCAAAAGTCCGCGCCAAGCAACAAAGTACCCCCCGCAAACAAGTGCCCGGAAAAGAACAGCTCCTCCACATGGACGACGTAGAAACGGAGCTGAAAAGGGTGATTGACCGAAAAAACGAGTGAAGAATGCCCGCCTTCGCCAAGGCTTCGGCGGGTAAAGAGGTGACATCTGCGAGGTGCGAGTAGGTGTCATCTCTTTAACCGTTTTTGAACAAAGGCTCCGCAATGAGATGACACCTACTAAACATTTGGACTGTTGGTAAAAAATGTTTTTGAACAAAGCCTCCGCAATGAGATGACACCTACTAAACATTTGGACTGTTGGTAAAAAATGTTTTTGAACAAAGCTTCCGCAATGAGATGACACCTACTCGTACCTCGCAGATGTCACCTCATTGCTAGGATCGAATCCCACAAATCAACAATTATCCAGAACATGAAAATCAACGTAATTGATCGCCCGCTCCTAAAATTTGACCCCGAAAAATATCTCATGGACAATGGCTTGCGCAACGCCGTAGAAGTCGCCATTGCCCTCAACCAGCCCCTGCTGCTGACGGGCGAACCAGGTACGGGAAAAACCCGTCTGGCCGACAAAGTGGCGCACGAACTGGCGAAGGACAAGTCGAAATTCGACTTTGCGCCAGAGCCACTTGTGTTCAACACCAAGTCCTCCTCGGCGGCGCGCGACCTGTTCTACACTTACGATGCCGTGAGCCACTTTGCTGCCGCCAACCTTCGGCGCGATATAAACCAACGACCTCCCACGGCGGTGGAATACCTTGAATTACAAGCCCTCGGCCTTGCCATTGCCCGCACCAACCCTACCGCTGTAGACGCGCTATTGATGAATACTGACCCGTACCGCGAGAATCCCCATAGCTCGGTAGTGCTGATTGACGAGATTGACAAAGCCCCGCGTGACTTTCCGAACGACCTGTTGTTCGAGATCGAACGGCAGGAGTTCCTCATCAAAGAACTCGAAAACTACCCCCTGCGCCGCGAACAAGGCCAGCGCATATTAGTCATCCTCACCTCCAATTCGGAAAAAAACCTGCCCGATGCTTTCCTGCGCCGCTGTGTTTTTTACCACATCCCTTTCCCTGATAAGGATCAACTCATCGCTATCGCCAAGACCCAACTCGGCGACTCGACGCGATTCACCGAGCAATTGCTCGACGAATTGGTGACCAAATTCAACACCGTGCGCGACAACTCTGTGCGCAAAGCCCCCGCCACCGCCGAACTGCTGGCCTGGCTGCAAGTGCTTGATTTGCAAGATTATGTGGAAAGCACGGAAGGAAAACGCAAAGAGATCGCGCTTCAAAATCTGTCGCTCCTCGTGAAAACCCGCGAAGACATGGAAGCGGTGAGACGAATTTTTTGAATGTCCAATAAAAATGCTCCCACTCGATTTCCTTCTCCGCCGTCTCGAATCTGCTGGCTTCCGCGTAAGCCCAGCCGACCGATTGCGCGTCGTGCAACTGCTCGACACGATGGGGAACGAGTGCATCGAAAACCCGCAAAAACTCCGCCTGCTACTGGCGCCCATCCTCGCCCGCAGCGCAGCAGAACAAGCCAAATTTTACGAGGTGTTCAACCAGTGGATGCCGCTTCCCCACTCGTCTGACGACTCCAAGTCGTCTGACGAGTCCACTAAGGGCAACCGCCGACGCTGGCTTTTCGCTGCGCTTTTGTTCGCCCTTTCCGCATTGGGGGTTTGGTACTTCACCCGCCCTCCTGTGCCACCCGTTCAGGCAGAAGTTGTTGCCCCAAATACAATACCAGACACGACCACTTTAGCAGCAAAACCCGACAGTATCCCTAAGAATAAAACCGCCGAGCAAGCAGAAATCCTCAAACCTCAACTCCCCATCAAGGAACTCTTGCTCGCCAAGGAACAAGAAACCCCTCGTCCCAGTTGGCTAGCCTATACTTTGCTAGGGCTGATGACCTTAGCCGCCGCTTGGATGTGGTGGAAATGGTACAAACGACCCTATCCTGTTGCCCCTGAATCAGAAAAGAAAAAAGATACTAAACTGGCGGCTGGCTTGGGAGAAATTGCCGACGCTCCTCCCTACACCATCCCTTTCCGGGGCCAGGAAGCCTATATCCGCATTGGGCGCGAGCAGTACCGTTTGGCCGATGCCATGCGCCAGCGACAGCAGGGAGAACACCCGTACATGGACGTGCCAGCCTCCGTACAAGCCACGCTCGACAAGGGCGGATTCCCGACGCTGCGCTTCCGATTGCGCCGCCAACCCGCGGATTACCTCTGCGTAATGGAGGAAAAACACCGCCAGAGTCACCTTGCGCGGCTGTTTCGATTTTTTGCTGAGCACATCCGCGGGCAGGATGTCGCGCTCGAAATCTTCAACGCCAGCAGTAGCCTCGACCGATTCTGGAATGCCCAGTACCCCGGCGGACTAACGCTCGATCAATTGCAGCGGCTGTTCCCGGCGCACCGGTTGCTGGTGTTTGGCGATGCCCACGCCTTGCTTGATGTGGCGGCTTCCGGCCAGGCCCGCGTTCGACCCGAGATGTCGGTGGCGTTCCGGCGTTGGCGGCAACGCTTGTTGCTCACCCCGAATGCCCCTGCCACCTGGACTTTTGAAGAAAAAGCCTTGTACGATTTGTTCGTGCTGTTCCCCGCCACCCTGCAGGGCATGAGCGATGCGGCGCAGTACATCGAGGCCAGCATCGGCGTGTCGGCGGACGACGATGCCCCACCGACTTTCTCGCGCTGGCGCGAACGAGCGCAGCAACACGACCCTGACCCGCACGACCACCGATTTACCCGTTGGCGCGATGCTGCTGACCACGAGGAATACCTCGCCGGACGACCCGACCTGTTGCGCTGGCTCAGGGCATTGGCCGTGTATCCAACTCCGACTTGGGAAATCACACTCGCCATCGGTCAAGGTCTTGAAAAACAAGGCGTTACGGTGCGGCCTGATGACCTGCTGGTGTTGAGTCGCATCGGCTGGCTACAATCCGGGCGGATGCCCTCCGATCTTCGGGACGAGTTGCTGGCCGACCTGCCGCAAGAGGCAGAGGCGGCAGCTCGCGTGGCCGCTTTAGCCGCCCTCGAAGCCGCGCGCACCGAAACAAACAACGGCTTTGCAGGCATAGAACTGGGCGTGAACGTGGCGATTCAAGAGTTTGCACTTGCGCCGGAAGACCCTGAAAAGCAGGAGGCCATGCGCTTGCTGTTCGAGGCTGGGCGAGTGAATAAAGCGCAGGAGCAGGTGGCGGATGCGGCGTTGGGGCGGCATCTTCAACGGAGCAACGCGAAGACCTCTGAGGTTTTTAAAACCTCAGAGGTCTCTATCTCTGCGCGGGATTTTGTAAAGAAAGCACCGGAAGAAGCAACCGAGTCAAAACCGGCGAAACGGGCATTTTTCACCAGAATCTTCTGGATGGCATTTTGGCTGACTTTAGCCACTCTTGTTTTGTTCTTTGCGTTTTCTTGGCTCGAACGGAGGCCACGCAATCCAGGAAGTTCCCCAATGACGGATTATTTCTTGATGGAAAAGGAAAAAAATGGGGTTGTTCAACGACTTCTTCGATGGTCGGTTGAGCCCGACAGCGCCACGATTTGGAACAATCGCGGGGTACGGGCCTGGAATGAGCGGCGGGATACCGTAGCGGCGTTTGGTTGGTTTGCAAAATCTGCTCCTGATGAATACGGCCCCTCATATTCGTCGTCAGGCAAGGAAACCTCGTACTTTAACCTAATAAAACTGGGGTATAATCTTGTTGCCGAAAACCTGAACTTGCAGTTTGATCTTTTGTCGCTGCCTCCCGAAGACTTGCGCCGATACACGGGAAAACCAGAAAACTATTTTGGTAAAGCGTATCAGCCAAATGCGATTGATTCAGCCATTTTGGCGTTGAATTCATTGGTAGCTATTGAAAAAGTCATTCCACAAGACGACGCCCTCCACGCCCTCGGCCTTGCCCATCTTTATCGCTTTCGGCGCGACTCTGCGGTGGCGTGTTACGAGCGTTTGATAAAACTTGACAACACCTACTTCATTAACCTCCGCTCGCCGAGGCCGAATCTGGAGACGTTACTGGGGATGCTTTCGAACCGTATTCTGAATGTAGAAACCAAGACCAATGCCAAGGGAAGGTTGTATGGTACGGTATATTTCCAATTGAAAGACACCCCCGAGTCGCCTATCCTGCTTAGGGCGGAAATGTTGGATTCCCGAGGCAAATTGTTGACACAGACCACTAATCCACAACGCGGAGCCGCCAAGGGGCTTAACCAAACCACTTTTGTATTGCCCTCTGATTCAAAAACGCCCTCTTTTGTGGCTGATTCTCTGCGGATTACGGTGTTGTCTGCGGGCAAGACCAACAGAGTATTGGCGGTATGGAATTCAGCCAATCGGTTTGTATGGAGAAATTCGTCCATAGTGAATAAGGCTGGTAACCAGGATTCGGTGCGTATGATTGGGAAATGGGCTTTGAAATTTGATAATAAGGGAGTCGCGACGAGCGGCACCGTTGAAATTTCACCGAATGGAATTATGTATAGTATGATGGGTAATCAAATCAATTCCAGCCTTTGGAGCGTAGAAAATGGCCAGTTCACTGAATTTCGAATACGTCCAACAAGAAGCCCTGAGCCAATATACCGTTTATCGTTGGGCAAGATGAAGTGGGTCAATGACAATGAATTTACGATTTATTTTGAACAAGGAGACGAGATTAAAAAAGGGAATACATTTCGCTTCAACCGTATTACTGCTTTGACTGATGGTACGGGCACTTTAGATACCATTACAGGGCCAAATTCGTCCCGCCCCGCCCCGCTAAAACCTCAATGTGAAGAGTTATTGAAACAAGCGGATATTTTGTTTAAAGCAAAACAGTTCCAATCAGCCTTGGATAAACTAGAGGCGGCAAAATCTTGCGACCCTAGTCGAAAATCTGAGATTGAGAATAGGGTATTGGAGATTTTCACGGCCATTGAAAATGAGAAGAATAATGCAATCAAATCAAAAAATCTTGCCGATGTCCTTGCCCAGATGCAATCCAACATGACCCCCATACCCGGCGGCACCTTCACCATGGGTAGCAGAGACAAAGAAGCACGCAACGATGAATGCCCGCATAAGGTCACGGTACAACCCTTCAGCATAAGCAAATATGAACTGACCCAAGCCCAGTGGCGGGCTGTGATGGGAAGCGATCCGCCCGAACTTTACAACAAAGGCTGTGATGAGTGCCCGGTGGAAGTCGTGAGTTGGGATGATGCGCAGGAATTCCTGAATAAACTAAATGCCCTTACAGGAGGACAAAATCGGTATCGCCTGCCCAGTGAAGCCGAATGGGAATACGTTGCAAAGGGTGGGCAGTACGGCATAAAATACAGTTATAAGTATGCTGGCTCAGATAATCTGGACGAAGTTGCTTGGTATTCAGGCAATTACAAAGAGGGGAACACCTTCGGAGAGAGAAAAACGACTCGTCCGGTCGGGGGCAAAAAGCCCAATCAACTCGGCGTCTATGATATGAGTGGGAATGTGTGGGAGTGGTGCCAGGATACTTATGGGCCATACCCCTGTGGTAAAAAGACGGAACTACGTGTGCCCTCCGCCGTGTTGCGTGGCGGTTCGTGGGACCTCAATGATCTCAATTCCCGCGTCGCTACCCGCGACTGGGACAATCGGAACAACAGGGACAGCCATTATGGGTTCCGTTTGGCCAGGGGCGGCGAAGCGGGGGGGAAGTGACCCTCTGCACTTTAACCCTTTTACCCTTTACTTTTTTTCTTTCGGCGCAGCCGAATTTTTTGGCGGCGAGGTGAGGAAATAAGGTGACATCTCCGAACCCGAGAATCGCGAAGGAGGTGTCACCTTATTTCCTGGGGCTTGAGAGGTGTCACCTTGCTGCTGCGCCTCGCGACGCAGAGGAGGTGTCACCTCGTCTTTTCCCTGCCCCCTTGCAAAATAT
>CAZPTQ010000108.1:0-18378 GCA_964589365.1 uncultured Saprospiraceae bacterium | reverse complement strand
CCAACCAAGAACTTGCCTTCCAAAACGAAGAGAAGGGAAAGCGGGCAGATGAGTTATTCATTGCCAACCAAGAACTTGTCTTTCAAAACGAAGAGAAGGAGAAGCGGGCAGATGAGTTATTCATTGCCAACCAAGAACTTGTCTTTCAAAACGAAGAGAAGGAGAAGCGGGCTGCAGAGTTGGTGATTGCAGACATAGAACTTGGCTTTCAAAATAAAGAGAAAGAGAAACGGGAACTTGCCAATAAAGAACTGGAAGCATTCGGCAATGCTGCAAAACAAGCATCGCAGTATTCACGAAGTTTGATTGAAGCGAGCCGTGACCCTTTGATTACCATCAGCACCGAAGGCAAAATAACGGATATGAATGAAGCCTGGGCGGACATAACAGACCTGACCCGCAAAACAATTAGAGGAACCGACTTCTTTGATTATTTCACCGAACCGCAAAAAGCACGGGAAGTGTACCAGGAAGTATTTGCAAAAGGAAATGTTACGGATTTCCCGCTAACGGTCATGGATGGCAAATTGACCGCTGTATTATTCAACGGCTCGGTCTATAAAGATGGTCAGGGGAATGTGCTGGGTGCCGTCGTCGTGGCCAGAGACGTTACGGAGCAAAAACGGATTTCAAATGAATTGACAGAGGCACGACTGTTCGCCGAATTGGCTACACTCCTTGCCGAAGAAGCAAAAGTCAAAGCGGAACTCGCCACGGAAACCGCAGAGAATGCGGTAAAAGCGAAGCAGCAATTTCTGTCAAACATGAGCCACGAAATTCGCACCCCCATGAACGCGATTATCGGGTTTACAAAAGTGGTATTGAAAACGGAATTGTCGGCCAAGCAAAAAGAGTATTTGCAAGCCATCAAAATAAGCGGCGACGCACTCATTGTGCTCATCAACGATATCCTGGATTTGGCAAAAGTGGATGCCGGCAAAATGACCTTTGAAAAAACCCCTTTCAAATTGGCCTTGTCCATCTCTGCCATGCTTCATTTGTTTGACACCAAAATTCAGGAGAAGAATTTAGTGTCCGTTAAAGAATACGATGTCAATATCCCTGAAGTGTTGGTGGGCGACCCTGTGCGTTTGCACCAGATCATCTTGAACCTTGTGAGCAATGCAGTGAAATTTACCTCACAAGGAAAAATCACGGTAGGGGTTCGTCTGCTTGAAGAAGATGAAGAGAAAGTTAGCATTGAATTTTCCGTTTCGGATACGGGGATTGGAATCTCAGAAAATAAAATAGAAACGATTTTTGAAAATTTTCAGCAGGCAACCAGCCTTACTTCCAGGTTGTACGGAGGGACTGGATTAGGGCTTGCCATTGTGAAACAGCTGGTAGAACAACAGGGTGGGACGGTAAGCGTAAAAAGCATCTTGGATGAGGGATCAACTTTTAGTTTTGTATTAAGTTTTCAAAAGACAATAGAGAACGTTGAGTCGGAAACAGAAGATGTAGTACTTGAGTCAGAATCAAAAGACTTAAAGATATTGGTGGTGGAAGACATAGCACTCAATCAATTATTGATGAAAACGTTGTTGGACGATTTCGGGTTCGGGTGTGATATTGCCGCCAATGGAAAAATTGCCATCGAAAAACTACTGACTAATTCGTACGATATTATCTTGATGGACTTACAGATGCCCGAAATGAATGGGTTTGAAGCAACCGCTTATATTCGCAACATGATGAACTCTAAAATACCCATCATCGCTTTAACCGCAGATGTAACTACGGTTGATTTAGCAAAATGCAAAGCTGTGGGCATGAATGATTATATCGCCAAGCCCGTTGACGAAAGATTGTTGTACAGTAAAATAGCCGGGCTGGTAAAAAGAACCATTGCTGCTCCCGAACAAGAAAAGAAAGAAAATATGTCAGACAAAAAATGTATTGATCTGGACTATTTGATTCGTCGCACAAAATCCAATCCTGCATTGATGGCGGAAATGATTTCACTGTATTTGGAGCAAACCCCTCTTTTGATCAGTGCAATGAAGACAGGCTTGCTAAATGAGGATTGGGAGTCCCTGCATTCCGCAGTGCATAAAATGATCCCCTCCTTTTCAATCGTGGGCATCAGTGTTGATTTCGAAAACATAGCAAAGAAAATTCAGGAATTTGCCCATACACAACAACAGGAAGATGATATCCACGATATGGTATTGAAACTTGAAACCGTTTGCAACCAGGCTTGTAAAGAATTGGAAGAAGCATTAACTACATTTAAAAACGCAAAATCGTGAAAAACGAAAAAAGGGTAAAACTTTTCTTGGTAGATGATGATGCACTGTTTCTGAAACTATTGGAAATAGAATTTCTGGAATATGCAGATTTTGATATTGAAACTTATTCAACAGGGGAACGTTGCCTGGCGCATTTATCCCATGCCCCTGATATTGTTTTTTTAGATTATCACCTGGATGGCATCGTAGATGGAGCGATGAACGGATTGGAAACCCTGAACAAAATAAAAGCCTTCAATCCAAGCATTTCCGTGGTAATGCTCTCCTCTCAAGATAAAATAGATGTGGCGATAAACTGTATGCACCATAAAGCCTCAGATTATGTGGTGAAAAGCGAGACCGCGTTTGTACGACTAAAAAATATCATCAACAATCTTTTAGTCCACCAAAAACTGGAGAAGCAATTGAATTGGTACATGGACAGGATGTAAATAGGGGCATATCTTATCCCTAGATTACTACTCTAGAGAAACACCACGTCCGCTTACCAACGAATGAATTTCTCCACAGCTTTTACTGCCCCCTCTCCTGTCCACTGCAACCAGTAAAGCCCCGAAGGTAAATCCCGGACTATAACTTGCTGGCTTTCAACGCTTTTTTGCAAGGGTAAATCTCCAATACCTACTACCGTCAAATCAAGAGAAACTCGTTTTAGCAAAATGGCAGGCGTTCCAAAGGCCAGTACAGCCCACCAAAAGCAGAAAAAATGCTAAAAATTCAATTTTAAGCATGGCCAATGTTTTTAGTACCGCAGAGGCGCGGAGTTTTGATTTTCTACCTTGCACTCCGCGCCTCTGCGGTAATGGGGGTAGGGTAGGGGTCAATACCCCAAAATCTTCAGCATCGAATCCGAATCCTGTTCTTTGAAAATTTCCCAATCCACAAACTCGCCGTAATAGTTTTTATCAATCAAAATATGCTTGGGGGCGGGAATAAGGCAGTGTTTTAGCCCGCCATACCCGCTCAAGGCTTCTTGATAAGCGCCCGTGTGGAAAAAACCGAGGTAAAGCGGCTCGTCCTTCTCCACATCGTAAGAAGGAAGGTATACTTGGTTGATGTGCGCCTCAGAGTTATAATAATCGGCATTGTCGCAACTAATACCACCAATATTGACACGCTGATATTCTTTTTCCCAGTGGTTGACAGGTAGTAGGATAAAACGCTCTTTAATCCCCCAACTATCTGGCAATGTGTTGATTAGAGAGTTGTCAAGCATGTACCACTCCTCTGAATCGTTCTGTTTTTTTTTGCCAATCACAGAAAAAATCGTGGCTCCGCTCTCACCGACAGTGTATTTGCCAAATTCTGAATATATGTCAGGTTCTGGCACCCCTTCGCTGTCACAGGCATCTTTTATCATACGAACGATTTCGCTTACCATATATGGGTAATCATATTCAAAACCGAGCGAATTTCTGATCGGCATGCCGCCGCCGATATTAAAGCAGGATAGGGTAGGGCAGGCCTTCCGAAGTTCGCAGTAGGTTTTAATGCCTTTTTTCAACTCGCTCCAGTAATACAAGGTGTCTTTTATGCCAATGTCCACGAAGAAGTGTAGCATTTTCAGATCAAACTTAGGGTTTGTAGCCAATTTCTCCTGGTAAAACGACATGATTTCACTCTGTCGAATCCCCAGCCTGGAGGTATAAAACTCAAAATTTGGCTCTTCTTCGGTAGCCATACGCAAGCCGATGCCATGCGTTCCTTTGGGGAGCATGGCATCGTACATTTCCAACTCTTGCGCGTTGTCTACCACGGGGACGATGTTTGTAAACCCTTCGTTTATCAGCCCTACGATACGCTCAGCATATTGAATGGGCTTGTAGCCATTGTGGACGATGATGGTGCCCTTATTGATTTTACCTTGTTTATAAAGCCGCCAAATGAGGTCAATATCAAAAGCGGAGGAGGTTTCCAGCTGTGTGCCATTTTCCAGCACCTCGTTCAGGATGAAGGAAAAGTGCGAGCTTTTAGTACAGTAGCAATAAATGTATTTTCCGTTGTAATTGTGCCGTTGAATGGCATCCCGGAAGAGTTTGCGGGCTGTTTGTATTTTCTCCCCGATCTTTGGCAGATAGGTGAGTTTGAGTGGTGTGCCGTATTTTTTGATCAGTTCGTAAACGTCTATCTCGTTGAATAACAAGCGGTTATTTTTCAGGCTAAATCCGTCTTGCGGGAAATCAAACGTTTGGGCTACAAGGTCGTGGTAGGTGTTTTTCATTGAAAAACAAGCAGATGCAAAAATGGGTTGATGACAAGAGTGCGCAAATGTAGTGGCTTTGCAGAAGAGGTGGCTTGGAGATTTCTACGGTGTCTTTCTGGAATCGGGCAGTTTTGTCTTCAGGGTTGCGGTTGCGGCATCCATCTATTTAACATAATATAAATTATAGAAAATAAATTAAACGAAAATCAGAACCCTATGGCTCTTTTTACTTTGCCTTGAATAGGTGTTTTCTTCAATGAAGCCATCCTGATGGCTGTTATAGCAGATTCCACCCCTTTATTGCCATGTTTGCCACCTGCCCGGTCTAAGGCCTGCTGCTCATTGTTCGTTGTGATTAAGCCGAAAATATGTGGTTTGCCTGTAGTCAGACCCAAATTGGTCAGCCCAATGGCTACCGCCTGATTTATGTACTCGTCATGGCTGGTTTCGCCTTTGATAACACAGCCAAGGCAGATGACAGCATCAACATTTTGCTGCCCATTCAGCATACGCGCACCAGCGGTCAATTCAAATGAACCAGGCACTTGCATTGTGTAGATATTTTCGGGCTTGGCACCGTGTTTTACAAGCGTGTCGTAGCAGCCTTCGTACAGTGCGTGGGTAATGTGCACGTTCCATTCTGCAACCACAATACCAAAGGTCATTTCTTCGGCGCTTGGAACGTCGGTGTCATTGTATGCTGAAAGATTTTTGAGTGCTGAAGCCATTTTTATTTTTTCGGATTTGCGATTAGACGGCCCTACCCTACCCCATTGCAAAATAAAATTTATGCCGTTGATTTAAAACAATTAGTGGCATAAATAAGCAAGGCTTACATTGACTTTTTTCGTGAAAATTTATAAGCCGGTGTTGAAACCTTGTACATGCCTTTTTCTTTTGGATTGCTATTTACCAGGTTGTACACGGTAAGCGTATCATTCTGCCCATTGTAGCGATAACCGAAAAACTTGGAGGTTTTAGCCTCGTCTTTTGAATCATAAAAGGTTACCACGTCAATATCTTGTCCAGCCACAAAGCAGTCGCCGCCCGTGCAAAGTGTATAACGGTCGTAACCTTTCAGCCCTTGTAAAAAGCCGCCAGGGGTAAACATTACCTTGTCGCTTGCGGCCTTGCCCAAGGGAACAAATACACCGTTCAAAACATTGTGATTCAAGGCAGTAGTGAAGGCTGAATAACCGTCGGTGGTGCCTGCTTTTGATTTGATAAGCCGGTCCATTTGAACGCGTTCTCCAGTCGGGTCTATCATAGTGATGTCTTTGTCCATCTTAGAATGATAGATCAGGAAGATTGATTTGCCAGGACGCGCGTCAAGCAGTTCAAGCGTGTCGGCCTTATATTTGATCGGTAGCGTCCAAGATTCAAAGGCGTTGTAGCAGATTGCACTGTCGGGTCTGGCTGGGTTGAACGTGATCGCGTAAGCATAAGGGCGATGGCCACTATTCATGGCTTGGAGCACCGAGCCATATTGGCTGGCAAAAGCACAAAAGTCAATTGCAATCCAATGGCCCGCCAATACGGTTGGGTTAGCTTGTTCGCCTGCTTGTATATGGGGTGGTGCGCCTTGGCTTATTTTAGGATCTTGCTTGCATGCCAGCAGTGTGAAAATCAATAGAGTAGCAAAAAGAAATACTTTGTTCATGTGTCAGATGTTTGAGAGCGGGAAGGGCCTTAATCCCTTTTGTTATTTTAAATATTTTGTTTTAACAAAAAAGCGCGGATCTCGAGCGCCGAGTTTACGCGCCGCTTCAGGAGA
Source organism: uncultured Saprospiraceae bacterium (assembly GCA_964589365.1). Taxonomy (GTDB): domain Bacteria; phylum Bacteroidota; class Bacteroidia; order Chitinophagales; family Saprospiraceae; genus M3007. Next base: position 12,149 of record CAZPTQ010000108.1, on the reverse strand, counting down.
CAGCACAACCTCGATGTTGCGTTCGTAGCCTTCAGGGATTCTGCCTATGACTTTGGCATATACCGTGCGGTTGCTCATTGGATTGTTGACACTAATGATGCTGCCAATTTTTGCATCGCGATGAAGCGCATAAAGCGCCCCTTTTTCCTTGCTGTCTTTGGGCCAAAAACATACACCCTGGGCAGAGGTCTCCTTTTTATGCTTCTTTCCTTCATTGTATTGAGATTTCAGCACGTCAGATTCGGTGACAGGGCGCACAGGACGCCAATCTGCGTGGAATCCTTCTGTACCCATCCAGCCCATGTGAAGGCGTTGTCCCGGCCTTATACTGTTGTTTTTCAGGCGGTTGCGTTTGGCGATGCTGTCAACGGGCATTTCAAAATAGCGCTTGGATATTTGATACATGTTGTCGCCCTGTTGAACCACATAATAAATGGAGGTGTTCTCAGATGCTACGAAGCTGCTACTTTTGTACCGCTTAATGGCCTTATTTGGAATCGGGATTTTGACACGAGCACCAATGCGTAGGGTCGGGTCGTTGCGAAAATCAGGGTTGAACTCAAAGAGTTCTTCGAGGCCGATGTTATAGTATCTGGAAATAGAAAACAGGGTTTGTTTCGGCTTGATGGGATGGTGGATATATTTTTTGCCTTCTTCCACCGTGAGCAAAATGGAGTCGCGGGAAGTGAGTAGTGGGGTCGGCTGCTCCTCTTGTGCCAGCAAGGAAGCCGTCCAAAAGGATAAAAACAGTACAAAAAGGGGTGTCTTTCTCATAGGTATCGAATTGGCTAACGGGAAATCTGCCGCAAAAATACGCATCTAACCCACTCTTCTGAAAAAAATGGTACTCGCCGTCATTCCTGCCCGTTGGGCCTCAACCCGTTTCCCCGGCAAACCTCTGGCCAATATTGCTGGAAAAAGCATGATTCAACGGGTTTTAGAACAAGTTAACCAATCAACAAAAGTGGATCGCGTGGTGGTGGCCACGGATGATGAGCGTATTCTGGATCATGTGCGCGATTTTGGGGCTGAGGCGATGATGACAAGCCCCGGACATCCAAGTGGCACGGATCGTTGTGCAGAGGTGGCAAGGCAGTTTCCAGAGGCTACAATTGTGCTGAACGTTCAGGGCGACGAACCGTTCATTCAACCACAACAGATTGATTTATTGGCTGATACCCTGTTGCAAAATCCCGAGGCTGCTATCGCTACGCTTGCCAAAAAAATTGACCGTGCTGATTTTTTGGACAACCCGAATGCGGTCAAAGTGGTTTTTTCCGAAAAAGTCGGGGCAATCTATTTCAGCCGCCACCCCATCCCCTTTGTACGGGGTGTGCCACATGAATTATGGCTGGAAAAACAAGATTTTTACAAGCATATTGGCCTTTACGGGTTTCGACGTGCGGCCCTGATGGAAATTGCGGACCTCTCCCCTACCCCCTTGGAAATAGCAGAGTCTTTGGAGCAATTGCGCTGGCTCGAGCATGGTTTTCGTATTGCCGTGGGCGTGACGGAATGGGAGACGCTGGGGGTGGATACTCCTGAAGATTTGGAGCGTTTGCCATAATCGTAATTTTGACAGGATTTACAGGATAAACAGGATTTGTACGTCAATATAGAAGCATAAATCCTGTTTATCCTGTAAATCCTGTCAAGAAAAAAATGACACCTCAGAACGCCTACCCCGGAAACGAAATCTTCCCCATCCCCACCATCGGAATGCCTCCCAATTGCTCCCCCTCTCCTGCCCTTCCAGCCACCGTTTCGTTGGCCAAAACGGCGAACAGCACCGCTTCTTTGGCATTGCCGTCAATGCCTAGTTTTGCCATCGGATCAATTTGAAACCCCGGCATTTTTTCTTTCAAAACTTTAACTATCAAAGAATTGTGTGCCCCTCCGCCACTCAGATAGAGTAATTTTCGAGGCGATACCTTCTCTTGCGACGGAGGTGTCCGCTCGACACGTAAGATCGCTTCTGAAATGGTTTCCGCCGTCAACTGGGTCAGCGTAGCCATCACATCGTAAGGATTTGGATTGCCCTTCGGAAGCTGGGCGATCGCTGCCTTGACCCATTCAAGTGAGAAAAGTTCAGGACCGATGGTTTTAGGCAATGGCTTGGCAAAAAACGGCTCTGATTTCAGGATATCAAGCAGTCGTTCGTCCACGCGGCCATTGGAGGCCAAGCGGGCGTCCTCATCAAAAGGAACACCAAAAAGCTCGCGGGCAAAGGCGTCGAGCAGGGTATTTCCCGGGCCAGTGTCGGTAGCAAATGCTTTTGCATGATCTTGATTTTCAGGCAGATAGGTAAAATTTGCAATGCCGCCGATATTGAGCAGATAGCGCTCTTCTCCTTTTTTAGAGAATAAGAAGTAATCGCCGTAAAGTGCCAGCGGCGCACCTTCTCCGCCCGCTGAAATATGTTTTTGCCTAAAATCTGACACCGTAATGATACCAGTGCGCACAGCGATATGGTCACCATCGCCGATTTGGAGTGTGGCATTGGGATAGTTGGGAAGGCCATGAAAAACACGCGGCGCATGGAACACAGTTTGCCCGTGCGAGGCCAGTAAATCAACTTCTTCCGGCTTGATGTTCCACTTTACCAGACATTGATTTACTAAGGCCGCATGGCGTTCTGCTATCACCTTGTTGAGCAATACAAGGTGCTGAAAATCAATTTGTTTCCGGGCAAATACCTGCCGAATTTCATTTTTAAAATCTTCGTCATAAGGCAAGGTTTCAAACTTCAAAACCTTCACGCGTGTATGCTGCCCTGAGCCTGTAAACGCACACAATGCCACATCCAGGCCGTCCAGAGAAGTGCCCGACATGAGGCCAATGATTTGGCGGGTGCGCTTTCGGGAAATCGCATTCAATTGAAAAACATGCTGTTTCATAATTAAGGGCAAATTTCCTCCGGCAACTTGAATTGCCGCTTTTTATTTCTTTTGTTTTTGAATTTCATCCCAAAAAGGTGTGAATGGCGAATTTTGAGTTATACTTTTGCATCGCCCATTTCAAGTTTTCACCGTTGGCGTTTCATCACCACTCTTCGGAGCGTCTTCATTATCAACCATTTATGGCATACGCCCGTTTATCCGCCATCGGAATGGCAGTCCCGGAAAAAATCATCACCAATGCTTTTTTTGAATCGCTGATCGAGACCACTGATGAGTGGATAGTCTCCAGAACAGGCATCAAAACACGGTATCATACTGGCCCCAACGAGTTCACCAGCGACCTGTGCGTCAGGGCTGTGCAGGATCTTGTGGCGCATTACCCCGCTGTTTCATTGGAGGATGTGGACATGATTTTGGTGGCCACTACCTCGCCAGATCAGCCTATGCCGAGCATGGCTTGCCGAGTGCAACACCGTCTTTCGCTTTCCCGCGCCGGGGCTTTGGATATTTATGCCGCCTGCGCCGGTTTTTCCTATGGTGTGGTCATGGCGAAAGGGCTGATAGCAGGAGGAGTACACAAAAAAATATTGGTGTTGGGCGCAGAGACCCTCTCGAAAGTGACCGATTTTACAGATCGCACTTCTTGTATGCTTTTTGGCGATGGTGCTGGGGCAGTGCTAATTGAAGCCGATGAAACGGGCAATATTGGCGTCTGTATTACAGGCGCCAGCGGAGAAGGCGGGCCTGATCTATACATCTCTGGTTTTGCCGAAAGTATTGATGGACAACTACTTACCATGAATCGCTGTATTGTGCAGAATGGCAAGAAGGTGTTCAAATGGGCCGTTAACAAAGCAATCGAGCAAATGCCCATCCTTGCTGCTGCCAATGGCCTGAGCCTCTCGGAAATTGACTGGTTTGTACCACACAGCGCAAACCTTCGCATCATCGAAGCCATTTGCAAAGACACCGGTTTCCCGATTGAAAAAACATTGGAAAGCATCGTTGATTATGGCAACACCTCTTCAGCAAGTATCCCCATCGCACTCTACAATGGTATAAAATCGGGCAAGGTGAAGCGCGGCGACCGCATCATGATTTTTGGCTTTGGGGGTGGGTTGGCGTATGCTGGGACTGTAATTACTTGGTAGATTGACGTAACTTTGCTGGCCAAACACCGACACACAAATGCAAGAAGGCCAATCCTTTACCCCCCCCAGCAGCAGCCTCACAGAAGATGAGGTGAAGCGGCGGTTTATGCCTTTTCTGCGTGATTTCTACAAAAACCGCTACGAGCCGATGCCAAATTCGGTGTCGGTGGAACTCGACAACGTTAGTAAGGAAGGCTGGGTAGCCGATGGCAAAATCACTTTTCGAAAATCTGACGGCTCACCGTTCGTGTGTACCTATGAAGCCACTTCACGCGACAAAGCAGAAGAGGTGAAGTTCCAACTCAATGTCTACTATTTACTATGGGATTGTGCAGCATTTGGTATGGTGTGCGCTGCCTTGGCCTATGGTTTTTTCTATACGACCAATCTGGTCTGGCTGGTGGAATTGAAAACAGTGGGTAATTTCGGACTGTTGTTGGGCGTAGGGATGATTGGCTTTTTTGGCTGGTATTTCATTGTTCAAGGCTGGCGAAAATATCGCTATATCTTTGCAATTCAACAGTTTAAACAATATTTTGCCGATGAACAATGGGTAGCGATTGCGGAAGATGTTTTCCCTTCTCCCAACGACCCCTATCTGCTAGAGCTCCGCAACCAATGCGTGTACAATGGTATCGGCCTCGCTATTGTGCCTTTGGAAGGCATGGTGCGAAAGATCATTGACCCCTCCCGACTGGGCATATTTGGCAAAGACCGCAAAATAACGCAGTGGGTAACCCGGGCGCAGTGGTACCAATCATTCAGCCAAAATGTGGAGAATATGGCTGTTCGCCGACCTAAAGCCCCGGATGCGATTACTGCTTTTTTCAACAAGATTTACCGCCCCTTTCATTACCTCGTTCTGGCACCTTTCAAAAAAAATATATGGGGCTTGCTCCATAAGCCATTAGGCCAAACCTCTTCGGCTTACACACGCTTTATGAGTGCCCAAGGCGTGCAAAAATGGGTAGCGTTTTTGGCGTTTTTTGCGGCGGCCTTGTTGTTTTGGAATGTCGAAACTTTCAGCGATGAAAAAGTATTAGAACTGCAAGGCCTCCAACTTCGACCAAACGGAGTGAATCCAGAGGATCAGGTAGGCTATTTGATAGAAGAAGAACTTGTTCCAGGCGATGGTGAGCCTACAGGAGTTCCAAAACAATACCCGGTTTCAAAAAACAAAAAATTTCAGGACGAAGACAATACGATTTATCTTTCAGGAGACGAAGATGAATATGCAGGAATTGAGCATGAAAAGCCCAAGCCTATCAAAACTTCCGGAAAGGCCTCAGATCCATGCGCCATTTTTCGGACAGCGCGTGGGTGGTTTGTGCAGGACAATTCGTACGATGAAAAAGAGTCAGCCATTAGCCGTGCGGAAGCACTTCGCGCGCGCGGAATACCTTGTCATTGGGTTTCTCAAAAATGCATCGCCGAAGACCGTTTAGGTTGGCTGGTATGGCTGGGCGAAATCTATCCTACCGAAGCGGCTGCAGATAGAGAAGCAGAGGATTTCGCCCTTGCTTTCGAACGCTACGATCTGAAAAATGGAAAGTTTTGGGTGCGGAAACTTCGTTGAAAAAATTGTGGGTATGGAACACATAAAAACACATTAGTGAAAAAGAAACAAACTCAAAATTCTCTTCTTTGGAAAATCGAACCCAGGAGCGGTGGCCAGGCCTCTTACCTTTTCGGCACCATGCACGTGCGCGACCTTCGCGCCTTTGGCTGGCTGGATTTGGCAATGCAATATGTGGCTGAATGTGAAGTGTTTGCAACAGAATTTGATTTTTCCGAAACCGATTCCGAAGCACTTTCTGCCGCACTTGTGTTGCCCGATGGAAAAGACCTGGAGCAGTGGCTCAGCCCACAAGCCTGGAAAAACCTCAACCGTTATGCCCATAAGAAATTTGGCTCTGACGCTGAGGCATTCCGACATCAGCACCCTATGACCGTCAGTACTGCGCTCAGTATGGCATTTCTGTTGGAAGAATCCGCGCACTCGCTTGATGAAACCTTATGGCAACACGCCCGTTCGCTCGGCAAGACTACCACAGGTGTGGAAACCTTCGCCGATCAACTCGAAACCCTGCGTCAAATCCCGTTTGAACAGCATTTGAAAGGCTTGACCTGGCTCCTCAAAAACCATGGCAGGCACAAAACGCGCCTCCATAACATGATGCGCCGCTATTCCGAGGGCGAAATCCAGGCGCTCTACCAAAGCGCAAAAAAAGACGCGAAAGGAATGCGAAAAATTTTGTTGTATCGTCGTAACGAATTGATGGCCAAGCGTTTTGAAGAAATCGCATCCGAGCATTCTCTGTTTTGTGCGGTGGGTGCAGGGCATTTGGCGGGCGGGAAAGGAATGCTTCGACTTCTGAAAAAGGCAGGATTCAAAGTGAAACCACTTTTGAGTGTTGAGTGATAAGTGTTAAGTGGTGCGCTTCGAGATAACACTTAACACTTATCACTTAACACTCAAAAATGTTGCTGCTCGAAACCCAATATCTTCCTTCAATAGCTTGGTGTTCAGCGGTTTGGCAAGAAAAAACGGTTGCTCTGGACGCTGCTGAGCATTACCAAAAAGGGTCGCTCCGCAACCGATGCCATATCGTGGGACCAAATGGCCCACAACGTTTGAGTGTTCCATTGGAAAAAGGGAAGCACCAACAAACGCCTATTAAGGAGGTGCGCATTTCTCATGAAGTCCCCTGGCAAAGGCAGCATTGGCGTACCATTCAGACATCTTATGGTAACGCTCCATTTTTTGAACATTATGCCGACGATATCCGCCCGTTTTACGAACGCCGTTGGGAATTTTTATTTGATTTCAATTATGATTTCCTAACACTTATCTTGAAAAAGAAATTGAACTGGACAGGCGATTTTGTTTTTCAATCCGAATATTACCCCGCAGGAACATGGCCGCAGGCCGCAGATATGCGCGGCAAAATCGGTGGCGGATTAAACGAGTTCCCGGCCTGGTATTCTCCAGTACGCTATCCACAGGTTTTTGAAGAGCGAACGGGCTTTTTGCCCAACCTGTCGGTATTGGACCTGCTTTTATGTTGTGGTAAAACTGGAAGCGAAGTTTTGACAAAGTCATGTTTTTTGCCAAATTAAATCTACTTTTGCGCCCTAAAAACTAGGGGCGGCAGAATCATGTTTCGATAAGGCCTGAAACGCTCGCTCCTCTCACTTCTCTTACGCCTCTCACACATGGCACTTCAATGCGGCATCGTCGGCCTGCCCAACGTCGGCAAATCCACCCTTTTCAACGCGCTCACCAACGGCAAAGCCTTGGCAGCGAATTATCCTTTTGCTACCAAGGACCCCAACGTAGGCATGATCACTGTGCCTGACGAACGGCTCGACAAACTGACCGAAATAGTAGAGCCTCAAAAGACTCAGCCAACCACTGTGGAGATCGTGGACATCGCTGGTTTGATCAAAGGCGCAAGTAAAGGCGAGGGTTTGGGCAACCAGTTCTTAGCCAACATACGCGAAGTAGATGCAATCATTCACGTAGTGCGCTGTTTTGACGATGACAATGTAGTCCATGTGGACGGTTCGATAAACCCTGTGCGCGACAAGGAAATCATTGACCTTGAACTCAGTTTTAAAGACCTTGAAACGGTCGAAAAACGCATTGATAAAAGTGCCAGAGCGGCCCGTGCAGGCAACAAAGAAGAAGGAAAAGCCCTTGAAACCCTTACCTTGGTAAAGGCCCATCTTGAAACGGGACGTGTAGTGCGCGAGTTGTTATCAAAGCTCGACGACGATGCTAAATATCTAATTACCAAAGAGTTGACATTGCTAACCGCTAAACCCGTTTTGTATGTTTGCAATGTAGATGAAGGCGCCATCGAATCTGGGAACGCCCATACGGAAGCCTTCCGAAAATCTGTGGCTGCGGAGAATGCGGAGGTTCTCAACATCTGCGCAGGCATTGAAGCGCAAATTGCAGAGTTAGACACCAAGGAAGAGCGCCAAGAATTTTTGGAGATGATGGGCTTGAGCGAAGCAGGTGTGAATCGCCTCATCCATTCTGCGTACAAATTGCTCAATCTCATTACTTATTTCACGGCAGGCGTGAAGGAAGTGAGGGCTTGGACCGTGCGCCGGGGCGCTAAAGCCCCTGAAGCGGCGGGCGTGATTCACTCGGATTTTGAAAAAGGGTTTATACGGGCAGAGGTGATCAAGTACAACGACTTCGTCACACTAGGTTCTGAGGCAAAAGTGAAAGAAGCCGGCAAAATGGCCGTGGAAGGCAAGGAATATGTCGTGACCGATGGTGATTTGATGCACTTCCGATTTAATGTATAATTTAAGTTGTCATGACCATCATTTTCGATCTGGGTGGGGTACTGATTGACTGGAACCCCGAATACGTTTTCCGGGAGGTGATTCCTAATGTGGAACGCCGCAAGTATTTTTTCGAGAACATCTGCACACACGATTGGAATGTGGAGCAGGACGCTGGCCGCCCAATTTCTGTGGCAACACAATTGCTTGTGGATCAGCACCCTGAGTGGGAACCTGAAATTCGCACTTATTATGACCGTTGGGAAGACATGCTCGGCGGCCCAATACCTGAAACCGTGGAACTGCTGCGCGAACTGCGAGATAGAGGCGAGCATCGGTTGCTGGCACTCACTAATTGGAGCGGCGAAACATTCCCGGTTGCGCTTGCTCGCTACGATTTTTTGCATTGGTTTGAGGGCATCGTTGTGTCAGGGGATGAAAAAACCCGCAAACCATTCCCTGGTATTTATCAAACCCTTTTGAGCCGTTATAAAGTAGAACCGGCTCAAGCCATTTTCATTGACGACGGGCCAAAAAATATCCAAGGTGCTGAAAATGTGGGAATTCGAGGCCTTCAGTTCCAAGATGCCGGCGCGCTCCGCAAAACTTTTATGGACTGGGGTGTTCACCCTTGAAGCCATTCCTCACATCTCCCCCAGTTTTTCCAGAAGCCATTCATGGTTGACAATGGTGGCTTTTTCCTGACTGATTTCATCGCGGAGTTTTGCAAGCGACACTTTGTCGCCCGGCGTGAGGCGCATAAGCCGGCGGGTATATTTCAGCAGGTTTAAGTAGCCCAGCCGGCGTTGGTGTGGGATGTTTTTATGGCGATTCAAAAAGACTCGAAATGACTCTATGAACGAATCAAGTACCTCATGGTCTTTGCGTTCATAATGGGTGATCAGCAGGGTCAATTTGCTGATTAGGTTTACACCAATATCGTCATATTCAACATTTTGGAGCAAATCAAGCACTTCGTCGTGTTTCTTTTGAAAACGGTACACCCGTGCCAAATTGAAGGTGTAGGTGTTCTGGCGAGAGTCGGCTGGCAGGCGATCCTTGTACCTTTTGACAAAATCTTCTGCCCACTCCACCTTTCCCAAGCCCAGCGCTGCTGCTACAAAATTGGTGAACCGCCAAGTGGCCAATTCGCCGTTTTGAATAAATATTCCATGCTGAATGGCCTCTGCAAACAAATCAAAATACTCCTGAAAGAAAGCGCGGTCGCCCTTGTTGATCTTACCTGTGCAATAGTGCAAAGCGGTATCAAATAACTCAATGGCTTCTTTTTGAGGCATCACCGTAGCGTAGGTATCCAGGAGTCGACGGAGGTTGTAGTAGTGTGCCACGTTGTCTTCCTCATAGACCGTTAGAAAGGAGTAATAATAAATGGCCAATTCGGGCACCTCTTCCACGGGGTAATCTTGTAGAAATTCGAGAATTTGCCCTATGAATTTCAAGTCATACTGATAATTGCCGGTGCGTTGCTGACTCAGCATAGCACTGAACAACTTGAGTTTTTCGATCCAATATAAAAGGTCAAGTTGTGTAGAAATGGCTTCCAGATTTGCGCGAGCGTTCACTTTAACGTCGAATCCCATCATGGTGTAGTAATGCCGTTCGATGGAATAAGCGCTCAGGAAATCTTCGAATGTTCGGTAGTTTTTTCGTTCAAGGGTGGCACGAGCCTGGCGCATCGCAGTCGGCAATATAGGACCCACCTTTCGCCGTACTGCAAACGACAAGGTGTTTAAGGCAATCTTCGATTCGTCCGAAACTGCCATTTCTTGTGCCATGAACTCTCCGGTGAGGCGGAGTAAATCTGAGCAATATTTCCGGAAGTTGATATCGTCGTATGGTTCATTGGGAAATATTTTTTGCCAAACCAGCATTCTGTCAAATCCGGTGTCATCGCGTTCTATCAGTCGGATCAGAACCTCACAAAGCGGCGCCATGGTTTTACTCATGATAAAATACGGCGAACGTAAAAAACGAAGCAACCGCAGATGCTCCTCATGGCTCAAACAGCACAAGGTTTGCCACACCTTGTTGCTGAAATGTTCGGGAGGGGTTGCTTTTTTGCTACGCTTGGGCATGGCTAAAATAAAGAATAGGGTTTGACAATCAGGTTTTTAGGGGAAACGAGGGAAATGCCAAAAGAAAAACCCACCCCCGTTTTTGATACAGAAGTGGGTTTTTGCTGAGATAACACATCGGCTGCTTGCCCGCCAAAATCTTGCGTCAAAGGTCAATGATGTCAATAATAATGCAGCCTTGCGCTTCCAACATCGCTATTGTGAGGGCTATATTGGTGGTAAATTCACGATAAATCAAATCTCTCTCTGGACGACGATATATTATTACAGATTGTTTAAATGTACTCATGGCGCTGCTTTTTGAATGATTGTAAGAATTTGCTTCCAAGGTCAAAAGTAGTAAAAAGGATTATTTCTTGGGAAAGATTTTTCTTGAAAAATAAGTGCAATTTGGTGGTCTCAGCGGGAATCGAACCCACATCTAGAGTTTAGGAAACTCCTATTCTATCCGTTGAACTATGAGACCTTTTTTGATGTATGATGTATGATGTATGATGTATGATGTATGATGTATGATGTATGAACGGCGCAAAGATACCAGTTCATACATCATACATGGGAGTGTTCAGAAAACTGTGTCAGCAGAAATCAATCTCTTTTATAGTGATCAATTCTGGTTTTAAAATGAATGTTGAGTTGCAAATAAATATTGTTCCAAGACATGATAGACTTACTCCAGTCTTCAGTGATGTTTTTAAGGGCGACAAAGATGAGTTTTTTAAGGGCGTCCTCGGAGGTGAAGGCCCCTTTGGTTTTGGTTATTTTTCTCAATTGACGGTTGAAACCTTCGATAGGGTTAGTGGTGTAAATGAGGCGGCGGATCTCGGCGCTAAAGTCGAACATAGTGCGCAGGCGCTCCCAGTCGCGCCTCCAGTTTGCGATGGCCGGGGGGTATTTTTTGCCCCATTTTCCCTCCAACTCGTCCAAGGCAGCAAGGGCGGCAGTTTCGTCGGTGGCCTTATAGATATGCTTGAGGTCTGCGCAAAAAGGGCGGTAGTCCTTGTAACTGAGGTACTTAACGGAGTTGCGTATCTGGTGAACCCGACTCCGTTTCGCTCAGGTAAAAGCCCAAAACATCTCTTTTACCCTCCATATCGATGCCAATGGCCGCATAGACCGTCACACTAACCACCTGGCCACCAGAACGGATCTTGTAGCGGATGCCGTCGAAATAGACGATAGCCCACTGGTCAGCCAAAGGGCGGTTGCGCCATTGCGCCATCTCTTCACTCACGCTGTCAGTCACATGCGACAACTGGCGTTCCTGCTTGCCAATCAACTTGGGATCAAAACTACCGTTGCGGTCCCGAGAGGTCTCCAACTCTACAGGACCATATTCGTTTCGAACCGTTTTGCTCTGTTGACCATTGCGACGATTGGACACCCCCTCCGCTTTCTCCGTTTCAATGTGCGCCGTCAACTCCCCGCTAAGGGCCGCTTCAACGATCCGCTTGAGCATCGGAGCCATCAGTTCAGACAAACTTGTGCCATCATAAAGCCCCTGGATCAGAGCAGCTTCCGTCTCTTCCGTAAAATACGAAGGACTTTTGATCTTTGCTTTTTTCATACCGCAAAAAATGTGCTTTGCGAATCATCACCATAAAAGAGTTTTGATTTCTGCTGACACAGTTTTCTGAACACTCCCTCATACATCATACATCATACATCATACATCCCTTTGCTGCCAATTTCAATCACCT
>CAZPTQ010000107.1:0-18655 GCA_964589365.1 uncultured Saprospiraceae bacterium | reverse complement strand
ATCCACCTATTCGAATTTGCTCCCCTTTAGGGCAGTGTCGTTGAGGGGTTGGGGGGTGTGACCAGCAGTTGACACAGATTTTTGAACACTCCCGATTTGTTTGAAGCGTGCATACGAATCGAACAACTCAAACCCATCAAACAAACCAAACCCATCAAACAATTCAAACATTACTTGCCCCCTGCCGTCAAAATCTTAATTTCCACGCGCTGGTTGGTCTTCCTGCCTTCGGGCGTGGTGTTCGGTACGAGCGGTTGTTTTTTCCCATACCCTTTGTATTGTACCCGTGAGGTGTCAATGCCTTTGTCGGTCAAGTAACTTGCGACTGCCTTGGCGCGAGCAGTGCTGAGATAATCGGCAAAATCGTCGTTCGGCTGATTGTTGGTGTGGCCTCCTACCTCGATGGTCACGGTCGGGTTTTCAGACAAAAAATCGTACAATTCATCCAGATAAGTGTACACCGCAGGCCGAAGGCTTGCGCTGTCCGTTGCGAAGGTTAGCAAGCGCATGGGGATCGTTTGGCCCTGCTGAATGGCGCGTGTAAGTTCAGGCATAGCGCGTCGCCCAATTTCAACTTCAAGCATTTGGGTACAGCCAACTGCATCCGATACTGTAACGCTGTGTTTTCCTAAGGCCAGTTTAGCTGCAGTCAAGCCCGTTTGTTTGGTATCCCAGGCGACCTTGTAAGGAGTGACACCCCCTTTTACGGTGATTTGCGCTTTGCCATCGTTGCTGGTGGGGGAACTGGCTCCAATGTTTTGAAGCAATTCAAGTGCCATGGGTTCGGGAGATTTCACGGTGATTTTTGCGCTCTGAGTTGTTCCTTTTGCGTCGGTCACCGTTACGGCGTAATCGCCCGCCACGAGGCCATCAGGTGATTCTCCGGTGATTGCCGGACTGTTCCAAGCAAGAGAATAGGACGGTTTTCCCCCTGAGATATTGACTTGCAAAGAAGCCTTGTCCAAACCACCGCACTTGATCGGGTTCTTTTCTGAAATGCTCACAGAAAGGCCGAGGATATTTTCCGAAACAGTTACCGAACCGATGGCCGTGCATCCATTGGCATCCGTCACTGTTACTTTTGGGTTTCCTGGCGCGAGACGCGAGGCAGCGTTGCTGCTTTCCCCGCTTTCCCATTGAAAAATGTAGCTGCCAGCACCACCAGATGGTTTTGCGAGTGCTTTGCCATCAGATTTGCCCGTGCTGGCTGGTGCTTGCATTTCCACTCTCAGAACAAGTGGCTCAGGCGTTTGCACATTGACCGACGCCGTTTTCGTTGCGCCATTTGCATCAGTTACGGTCAAGATGTAATCGCCGACAGAAGCAGTGGTCAATTCGCCGCTGAGTGCAGGATTGTTCCAGGCATATTTATAATTGGCCTTACCTCCTGAAACCTGCACCTCCAGGGAAGATTTTTCACCCGCACATTTGATTTTGGTCTTTTCCGAAATACTGACTGTGAGCGGCAAAAAGGTTTCGGACATCGTGACTGAAGCAGTTGCCGTACAGCCGTTTACGTCCGTCACGGTCACTTTGGTAACACCCGGTGCAAGCCGTAAGGCGGTATTGGTGGTTTCGCCGTTTTCCCATTGAAAAGAAAAATTGCCCGATCCGCCCAATGGCTTTGCAATCGCCTTGCCGTCCGATTTTCCAGGACTAAGGGGGCCTTGAGCTTCCACACTAAGCGTTAAGGGTGCGGGTGCCGAAACTTTTACCGAAGCCGTTTGAGTAGTGCCTGTCGCATCCGTCACGGTTAGCGTATAGTCGCCCGCAGCGGCACTGGGTGATTCTCCGGTGAGAGCTGGATTGTTCCAGGCATATTTATAATTGGCCTTACCGCCTGAAACTTGCACCTCCAGGGAAGATTTTTCACCCGCACATTTGATTTTGGTCTTTTCCGAAATACTGACTGTGAGCGGCAAAAAGGTTTCGGACATCGTGACTGAAGCAGTTGCCGTACAGCCGTTTACGTCCGTCACGGTCACTTTGGTAACACCCGGTGCAAGCCGTAAGGCGGTATTGGTGGTTTCGCCGTTTTCCCATTGAAAAGAAAAATTGCCCGATCCGCCCAATGGCTTTGCAATCGCCTTGCCGTCCGATTTTCCAGGACTAAGGGGGCCTTGAGCTTCCACACTAAGCGTTAAGGGTGCGGGTGCCGAAACTTTTACCGAAGCCGTTTGAGTAGTGCCTGTCGCATCCGTCACGGTTAGCGTATAGTCGCCCGCAGCGGCACTGGGTGATTCTCCGGTGAGAGCTGGATTGTTCCAGGCATATTTATAATTGGCCTTACCGCCTGAAACTTGCACCTCCAGGGAAGATTTTTCACCCGCACATTTGATTTTAGTTTTTTCTGAAATGCTAACGCCCAGTGGCAAAAACGTTTCTGACATTGTAACTGATGCCGTGGCCGTACAGCCGTTGGCATCCGTAACCGTCACTTTGGTAAGTCCTGGCCCAAGCCGCGAAGCCGCGCTCGTGACCTCCCCGTTTTCCCATTGATGCGTATATGGGCTTGTACCGCCGGATGGTTTGGCAAGGGCTTTGCCGTCTGATTTTCCCGGACTAAGGGGTGTCTGTGTTTCTACGTTGAGGCTGAGCGGAGGGGGCGATTGAATGGTCACGGAAGCGGTCTTGGTCGTGCCCAACTCGTCTATTACTGTCAGTATATAATTGCCCACAGCTGCGCTGGGTGTAGCGCCCGAAAGTGCTGCTTCGTTCCATGAATACCTTATAGTACCCTTTCCGCCCGAGATTTGTACCACAAGCGCGGCTTTTTCTCCAGCGCACTTGATTTTGCTTTTTTCTGTAATGGTGATTTCCAAAGGCAAAACTTCTTCTGTCATCATCACAGAGGCGGTGGTTTTGCAGCCATTGTCATCCGTAACCGTCACGGTGTGCAGGCCGACAGTGAGGCGCAAAGTAGCCGCCGTTATTTCCCCATTGTCCCAGAGGAAATTGTGCCCAATCTTACCAAGTGCCCCACCCGCCGTCATGCAAAGTGCTTTCCCATCTGCGCCACCAGGGCTTACAACACCTTGTGCAATGGCCGAGGCTGTAAGCGGCAGTGGGGTTTTTACTTTTATCGAAGCCGTTTGGCTAGTGCCCGCTCCATCCGTTACTGTCACAACATAATCACCCGCAGGCACATCGGCAGGGTCTTTGCCAGAAAGCGCGGGATTGCTCCAGGCATATTTAAAATTGCCTTTTCCGCCTTTTGTTTCCACTGTAAGCGCAGATTTTTCACCTGCGCACTTAATGGAACCTTTTTCTGAAACGCTCACTGTGAGCGTCAGCACATTTTCTGGAATGACAAACGTAGCCGTTGTAGCACAACCGTTTGCATCCGTAACGGTGAGGCTTCTATTGCCCGGCGGGAGTTTGGTTGCGGCAAAAACCGTTTCACCGTTGTCCCATTTGAACGAAAAAACGCCCGTGCCACCTTTGGCTTGGGCAAGGGCTTTGCCGTCAGAACCACCCGTGCTGGCGGGCGCCTGCACAAGTGCCGACGCAACGAGCGCATCGGGCTGTTTCACACTTATGACCGCCGTACTGGTGGTGTTTGTGGCATCCGTTACTGTGACGACGTAATCGCCTGCCGGGACATTATCCGGTGTTTCGCCAGAGAAGGCGGGATTGCTCCATTTTACATTGTATGGCTTTTTGCCGCCCTTGATTTCTAGTGCCAAGGTTCCTTTCCCTCCAGCACACTTGATCGTTGATTTTTCAGAAATGATGGCTGATACAGCTTGGGCCACTTCTGAAATGCTGACCTTTAAAATCACAGTGCAGCCTTTTGCATCGGCTACTGTAACTGAGTGTTCGCCAGCGCTTAGTTTGGTAGCAGTTGCCAACATTTCTCCATTGTCCCATTGAACAGTGATGCCTGCTGCATTGGTAGGGAGGTCTACATCAGCGGCGCCATCGGCCATACCGGGTGCACTGATTGGTTTTTTCTGTTTGGCTTTCACTTTCAGACGCGAATCAGGAACGCCAATATCCGAAGTGCGTAACTTGCCCTTGCTGTCAGTGACCGTAACGGAATAATTACCTGCAGCAACGTCTTTAGGGCTTGGTCCACTCAAACCGCCCGTCCAGGTATAAGTGTAGGGCTCCAATCCACCCGTGACTTTGGCCATAAGCACCGCGTCTTTGCCATTGCCTTCACAGCTGATCGGCTTCTCCACATAGGCATTCAACACCATATTGTAGGCCTTGTCCACCATGTACAGACCTTTGTCATCGGTGCCTACCCACACAGAGCCATCGGGGGCAGCTGCGATGGTATTGCCATATTGTGAGGTGTAATATTCGGGGCCACCAAACTCGTCATAAGTGCCGGCAATCATGTCGAAGCGCGTCAAGTTGCCGCTCACGAGCCACATTTTTCCGGTAGGATCAATGTCAAAATCATTGATGTCACCCTCGAGGTATTTTTCATCCAAGGCCAAATCGGTCCATTTGTCACCGCCCGGCGCTTTGGAAATATAACCGTCGGCCAGGACATAAATGACGGTATTGTATTCACGAATGCGTTGTACTTGAGTTCCGGGGAGCTCGGCTTTCCATCGTCCCGGAGGCCCTGACATGACGCCTTTGTCGGTGCCGATCCAGAGTTTTGAGGAAGCGTCCTGAAATATGATGGTAATATTGTTGGACTTGAGTTTAGAATTGGCAGGCGTGTATCGTTGTTTCAATTTCAACTCAGGCTGGGTTGAAAACCAGTAAAGGCCAGCCTCATCGGTGCCGAGCCAGAGTTCCTGGCTTTTGGCATCGTACCAAGCTGCCGTTACGGAACAGGGTTCGGGCACTTGAGCTCTGAATGCAGCTTCCGACCAAGGAAAATCAGCGTTGCCGCCCGGGTAGGCAAGCACGTTTTTTTCGCCTGGCCCAACTTTGAGCGGAGTGGAGAGGTCGGCGGCTTTTATATGAAAAATGCCGTTGGAGTTCGCAGCCCATTTGCGACCAGAGGCTTCTACAGTCACGTTTTTAAGTGAGAGCACACGGTCCACCGCAGTGCAACGCGTTATTTCAAGCCCGGCTTTTTGGGCAATAATATCCTGAGTGAAAAGCAGCACTGCACTGATAATCAAAAAGTTGGGAAAGCGAAAAATCAAATTGAGCATTGTTTGAAATGAATGGTTTGCTGTATTGCGCGGGGGGTATTACAAACCGCCCTGCTATTGCGGGCGCAAAAGTAGGGCGGATAAATGGTGTAGGACATTAACGAAAATTAAAAGGTGGAATTGCCTGAGTTGTCTATGTAAATGTCCAAAGTAAATACCTTGCGCACGACCAGTCACTCATCAACCAAGTCAACCAACCACTACCCATGTTCCTCCTAGGCTACGATATCGGTTCTTCCTCCGTAAAGGTCGCCCTTCTGAACGCTGCCAACGGCTCGGTAGTAGGCACGGCCCAACACCCCGAAACAGAAATGCCCATCTCATCTCCCCAGCCCGATTGGGCGGAGCAAAACCCGGAAGACTGGTGGGAAGCAGCATGTGCCGCCACGCGGAAATTGTTGGCAAAAACCCGCGCAATGCCCAACCAAATCGCGGCCATAGGTATTGCTTATCAAATGCACGGGCTCGTGCTGATAGACAAACATGGCCAAGTACTGCGCCCCGCCATCATCTGGTGCGACAGTCGTGCAGTAGATATTGGAAACCAAGCATTTAAAACCCTGGGAGAAGATTATTGTTTGGAAAATTACCTGAATTCACCTGGCAATTTTACCGCCTCCAAACTCTGCTGGGTACGCGAAAACGAGCCGGAAATTTTTGACCAAATTGACAAAATCATGCTCCCGGGCGACTACATCGCTTATCGCATGACGGGGGAAATTTGCACGACCGTTTCCGGGCTTTCTGAAGGTGTTTTTTGGGATTTTAAAGTGAATGCCCTTGCCAAACGCCTGTTGGATCATTACCAGATTCCTGCAAGAATGCTCCCAGTCATTGTCCCGGTTTTTGGAAAACAAGGAATACTGAGTCGGGAAGCGACGTCGGCACTTGGCTTGGCCGTTGGAATCCCTGTCGGCTACCGGGCTGGCGACCAAGCGAATAATGCCCTGTCGCTCAATGTATTGCGCCCAGGTGAAGTAGCTGCAACAGGCGGCACTTCGGGCGTGGTTTACACAGTATCTGAACGGCCCATTTTTGATCTCCAGCAGCGCGTCAACAGTTTTGCCCACGTCAATTACGCTCCAGAAAAACCATATACAGGCGTGTTGCTTTGCATCAATGGCGCAGGGAGTATGTACCGTTGGGTACGCGAGAATGTTGGAGGCCTTGGTCTGATGACTCAAAGTCGTCTGACCAATAACAGCAATGATGATACTCGTCAGACGGCTTTGAGTCGTCAGACGAGGACATACTCAGAAATGGAACAACTCGCTGCCAGCGTTCCTATCGGCAGCGAAGGACTAATCATCTTGCCTTTCGGCAATGGCGCAGAGCGGATGTTGAGCAATCAAAACACTGGTGCTAAAGTGTTGGGGCTGCAATTCAACCGCCACGACCAGCGTCATATTTTCCGGGCTGCTTTAGAAGGCATCGCTTTTGCTTTTGTGTACGGAATGGAGGCCATGCGCGAGATGGGCATTCCGATCCGCACCATGCGTGCTGGCAATGACAACCTGTTCCAATCGGCCATTTTTTCTGAAACTATTGCGACACTGATGGGGGTAGAAATAGAGGTGTTGGAGACTACGGGAGCGGTTGGCGCAGCGAAGGCTGCCGGTGTTTCGGTTGGTATTTTCGCAAGCCCGGAAGCGGCTCTCGAACAGCAGATTGCACTCGTTGCTGTTTATAAGCCTATACTGCACACCCATTCCGAGCTCAGGAAAGCATATTTACAATGGAGCGAACATTTGTGACGCACAATTTCAGTCGCTGTAAAAAATTCGTTTTGCAAATCTGCCCTGTTTTCCAACAGTCAGAAAATTTAAACTCCAATCATTCATCGTGAAAACCGAGACAAAAGTCTTTACGTATATGTGTAAGTTACAAGCCGGAGAGTGCTCATTAGTTGTTCAAATTTTTGAGCAGTATTATATCTATGTTCAATTGTTGGTCAAAGGCTTGTGAAGGGGAAAAAAAACCAGACTTTTGCAGCGTTCAGCCCACAGCTTAAACTCGGCTTGGGCTTCCAAACTGATGCAAGACCAACAACTTATCAACCGTCTTCAAGCACAAGACCGCACAGCCATCGGCAATTTGTACGATGCTTATGGTGCTGCGCTGTTTGGCGTGGTGCTCCGAATCGTGCAGCAACGTGAGCTGGCAGAGCAGGTTTTGCAAGACACATTTGTGAAAGCATGGCGAAACGGAGCGAGTTACGACGCTTCGAAAGGGCGATTGTTTACTTGGCTTCTGAATATTGCGCGGAATTCGGCCATTGACGCGACGCGGACGGCGCATTTTCAAAAATCAAGAAAAACCGATTCGCTCGATTCGCTCGTACATAGCCCCGGCGGTGAAAGCATCAACCCAGACCAGATTGGTGTGCGAGAAATGGTGAGCCGTTTAGACGAAAAGTACAAGAAACTGATTGAACTGATTTATTTCCAAGGATACACACAAGAAGAGGCCGCCGAAGAAACGGGTATCCCGCTCGGCACCATCAAAACCCGCTTGCGTTATGCCATCAACGAATTGCGCGGTATTTTTACTGCGAATATGGTCAGTTTGATATTGTGGTCAATTTGCTTTGTGGCAAATAAAATTTGAAAATTCAGCATAATGCTACGGGGCGTTGTGGCTTAGGAGCCTCATCGTTCATAGTATGTTGTTCATAGTTAACAGACAATGGATCTCCAATCGTTCATTAAATCGGGCTTGCTA
Source organism: uncultured Saprospiraceae bacterium (assembly GCA_964589365.1). Classification (GTDB taxonomy): domain Bacteria; phylum Bacteroidota; class Bacteroidia; order Chitinophagales; family Saprospiraceae; genus M3007. The sequence goes on along the minus strand of CAZPTQ010000107.1, from coordinate 10,811 downwards.
GAAGCATACGTGCTTGGGCAATGTTCAGCCGAAGAGCGCACACAAGTGGAGCGCATGGCAGCCGAGCACACCGAAGTGCGTTCAGAGTTGTCCTCCATAGAAGCCTCGCTCGAGTCTTATGCTGCAGCCCATGCGGTACAGCCTCCTGATTGGATAAAAGATAGCATCTTAGAGCGCATCAGTCAAGAAAAGCCAGAAGTTTCGCCTCCCGATAATCCGGTGTCCGGCTCCAACAAATTCCCTTTGAGGCTCTTTCAATTCCTTGCCTTCCTACTTTTGGCCGCGTGCAGTTTCTTATTTTTGAGGCAAAAAGATATGGGGCTTGAAAACGAGGGGTTAAGATTCAGAACCGACTCGCTTGCGCAACAATTGGTGGCCTGCAATCAGGAAATTCAAAAACCCAACCCTGTTGCCGAACTGCTCTGCGACCCAGCCACCCAGCGCATCCTTGTGTCAGATGGAAAAGACATCAATACCATAGTGTACTACAACGCTCACTTGAAAAAAATGGCTTACGACCCCTTTGGACTGCCAACGCCTAAGCCCGGAAGCCATTATCAGTTCTGGGCCATTGTGGGTGATAAGCCCGTCAGTATGGGAATGCAAGCCTCCAATATGTGCGTCTCCATCCGCTCGGTTGAGCACGCTGCAGCCTTTGCCATTTCAGAAGAACAAAATCCTGAAGGCAACCCGACGCCTACTACGGTGCTTGCTGTTGGCAAGGCTGGCTAGGCGAATGTCTTGAACCATTGAATTTGCCAATTTTCAACCTGTTTCATACCTTTTCAACTGCGATTCGTCGGTAAATTCGGCGAGTCGCAGTTGCGTTACTGCTCTTTTGTGCCGTCAAATATTGTAGTAATTGGTTTCTTGATAATTAGTGCCACATCCACCAATCACCATTTCATGCTACGAGCATTCAACCCAGGCAAACTTTTCCCTTTCCTTACCTTGTTCGATCTAATCGAGCATGAAAAATCATTTTCCAAAGCCATGTCAAAAGAAGAAAAACAATCCAAAGCCTCCGAAATCATTAAAAACCATGTCGGGTTTTCACTCGGCGCAGCACTCATCCCGTTTCCAGGGGTGGATTTACTGGCCGTGAGCGGGGTGCAGCTCAACATGCTGCGCCAACTTGCCAAACTTTACAATGTCAGTTTTTTTGATCACTTAGGCAAAACCGTCGTTTCGGCCATAGTGGGTGGCAGCGCAGCGCGTCTGGGCGCGAGCCTTGTAAAAGCCATCCCTGGCGTGGGCACCATTATCGGCGAATTGAGTATGCCCATCCTATCAGGGGCATCTACATGGGCACTTGGTCGTACCGTCGCAAACCACCTGGAGCGTGGCGGCACCTTAGAAGACCTTGACTTGACAAAAGCCCGTAAAACCTACGAAACAGAAATGGAGGAGGGCAAAAAAATGGTGCAGGAAATGAAGCAAAACGAGCCAGCACCTCAAAGCGAATCCGACGCGGCGATTGATAAAATCAAAAAACTCTCCGACATGAAAGATGCAGGGATACTCAGCGAAGAGGAGTTTAAACAGTTGAAGGAGCGTTTGTTGGGGCAAATTTAAAAAGCAGACCTTTCTTATTCTTCATTCTCAAACCACACCTTGTAATATTTCTTCCCCTTCTCGTCGTCGTAGCCCCGTTCGATGAGATCACGCCGTCCGTGGACGTAGATGTGAAAATTTTTGTCCAACTTCAAAACGCTCTTGAAGACTTTAAAATCGCGCTTCACGGCTTGGTCGCTGATGTCGAACTTGTCTTCAAGCGGTACGGCGTAGGCAGTGGCATACTGGTCACGAAATTCGCGGAAAGCCTCTTGCTGTTCCGCTTCGGGGAATAGTTTTTGAGTAAAATCGTCCACTTCAAAAAGGTCGTTTTCTTTGAAATATTCGCCCGAACGATTGAGCAAATCAATCGTCTCCGTGCGATCGAGGCCAAATTTACTGGGCGCTTTTTGGCTGATAAACTCACTGGCCAGGCTGATATGGTGGCGCGTGTTGAAATAGTTGTCCTCAATGGGGCGCAGGCGCAAAAACTCGTCTTTCCAGAAGGAACGCTCGTCCTTTTTAGTCACCGTATCTACTGCGCAAATACGGAAACCTTCTGCCTCGTCGAGGTTGAAAATAATGGCTGCCACCTGCGGTTTCCCGCTGGGGATGCCTTCCATGATATTCAGTATGAAGGATTCCGCCGTGCGCTCTGTTTTAAAAAACGGGTCTTTGTTTTCCACTTTCCAGAGGCCGATGGCAGTGGTCGGTTCGCCTTGCAACATCAGGTCTTCAAAATGCGCCAAGAAGAATTCGCCGCCTTGCACCTTAGGGTTTTCACAGTGAGCGTACAGCATCTGCGCCAAGTTGGCTGCATGATCCGAAAGGCTTTCCGGATTCTGGAAAACCTCCATACAAGCTTGATATACTTGGTGTTGGCTTACATCTTCTTCGTGGTGGAAGTAGAAAAACTCCTCGGTTTTTTCGAAGGGTTTGAGGAAGGAAACGATGAGCATTTCCTCTGCCGCGTCGTGCACTGGAATGAGGGTTTGCTTTGGCACAACGATCCCTTCGTAGCGGTTTTTGTTGCCTACCCATGTGGCGGCCAAGCGGGAAAGTCGGGCTGAGGAAAAATCGAGCATTTATTGGAATGGTAAACGATGAACGATGAACGAAAAACCTATGAGGTTTAAGTCGCAGTGATGCGCAAAAGTAATGAGCAGGCTGGCTCCATCTGGCCATAAGTTATCCACAAAACGGGTCGCAATGTCTTTTCTCTTTCCCAGCCCATCGGGCGATAACAGTCGCTGTTCACGGCTGCAACTTTTGCGAGATAAAGAACAAAATACGCACAGCAGTTTTTGTTCCCTACTTTTATTGTCCCCATTTTATTTTTTCAAAACCAATCAATTTTTCAAATGAAACACTCCAGTCTTCAAACATCTTTTTGTGCTTTCCTCCTGTTCGCCTGCTTCTCTCCGTCTTTTGCTCAAAGCGAAATAGGACTTCGGCCTTTGTTTTACCAAAACGACTTTGTTTACCAAAAAGGCAATCCAGAAGGTGTATCCCAAGGGCAACACGCAGGCGAATGGCAATTTGGCGTTTCGGGTCGAAAATGTTTTTCTCGACATTTTGCTGGTCGTTTAGAGACCAATCTCACGCGAGGTCGGTATTCTTTTTCCAATATCCGATTCTCTTATCTGAACTTTTGTGTCATACCAGAATGGCGCATTTCTCCCAGCGTTTTCTTCGGGGCTGGCGGGTTTGTCAATGCGAAACTCAAAGACCCCTTGGATACACAGCAAAACGGAGAAGCCGGCTTATTGGCAAACGTAGGACTGCGCCACGGTAAATTCGAGATTCAGTGCCGCTTTCAACGTTGGCTTGGGCAAAGTGGCAAATTCACGTTGGGTGCTGGCTTGGATTATTTTTTCAGCCTGAACAAAAAATAGGAAAAAGAAAGACTCGAACATTTGAGTGAAAAGATAAAAACTGATTCCCGGAAATTTCCTGCGGCTCGCCCATCGGCGGGCCGTTTTTTTATTGGTTTTCAAGGTTAGAACCCGACCTTCGCCGCTCATCGTTCATACTTCATCGTTCATAGTTCATAATTCTTGAAAATCGCCATCAACACCCGTTTCCTTTTGCCCGGCCAACTCGAAGGCTTTGGCTGGTACACCCATGAAATCGTGCGGCGGATGGTGTTGGCTCATACTGAGGATGAGTTCATTTTCCTGTTCGACCGGCCTTTCGATGCGCGTTTTGTGTATGCCAAAAACGTGACTCCGGTAGTGTTGGCTCCACATGCCCGATTTGCACCGCAGTTTTTGGCGTGGTTTGAGTGGGCAGTCCCAAGAGCATTGAAAAAGTACGGTGCGGAAGTGTTTTTTTCGCCCGATTCTATGTGCAGCCTTTCCACAAAAGTCCCTACGGTTATGACTTGCCATGACTTGGTGCCACTTCATTTTCCGCAGCAAGTCCCGCTGCTGCATCGGCATTACCTGCTGTATTTTTTACCAAAATTCTTGCGCCGTGCTGAGCGGGTGCTGACTGTTTCGGAATATGTGCGACAAGATATTTCCAAAACTTGTGGCATTCCTTTAGATAAAATTTCTGCCGTTTACAACGGTTGCAGGGAAGGGTTTAAACCCTTGAATGATATTGAAAAACAAAAGGTTAGAGAAAAATTTTCCGAAGGCAAGCCGTATTTTTTCTACGCCGGGGCCATCCATCCGCGCAAAAACATCCCGCGCCTGATCCGTGCTTTCGACCTTTTCAAAACGAAAACTTCCGCAGCACAGAAGCTCCTGCTCGCAGGCCGCTTCGCCTGGCAAACGGGTGAAGTCCGCTCGACTTACGAGCAGGCCACACACCGAGCAGACATCCATTTCCTCGGCTATGTCTCTGAGGAAGACTTGGCCGTGCTGACTGCCACTGCCACTGCCCTGACTTACCTTTCGCTCAGCGAAGGTTTTGGCCTCCCGATGCTCGAAGCCATGCACTGTGACACCCCAGTACTGGCAGCCAACGCTACCTGCCTTCCCGAAATCGCGGGGGACGCGGCGCTATTGGTTGACCCGCTTTCCGAAATTGCGATAGCCGATGGCTTGGAAAAACTTTGGAACGATGGCGCTTTTGTTCAAAAATTGGTAGAAAATGGGCGCGTACAGCGCGAAAAATTCAGTTGGGACAGTGCGGCGGAGCAGGTGTACGCGGTATTGAAAAAAACAGCCTCTAAGAACACCGTCTAAACTGAAACCGCCGATACCGCCGGGTATTGTTCAGTACATTTTCTGAACAAAAAGCTCGGCGGTATCGGCGGTATCGGTTTAGGCGGTGTTCCAAAAACCTATTTTACAATCGCAAAATTCAGTCCCACAATTAGCCTCGCTGGCGAGTCGCTAAAGTTGTACTTATCGCCGAAGAACGTAATGTGGTTGCCCTGTTTGCTGAAATTGCCCTCGTATCGAAGGTCGAGCGATATACGTTTGAAACCGATGTTCAAGCCACCCTGCCAGCCCCAGGTCATTTGTTTGAATCGGGCTTCGTAGCCATCGAAATCGCTGAGTTCTGATTTAGAGTTGAGGAAATAATGGCCAACAGGACCTGCCTGAAGGCGCAATGGGCCAAGTTTCACGCCCATCAAAACCGGGATGTCGAGGTATTGGTATTTTTCGTTTTTGATGACTTCGCCAATGCCCGACTCGCCGATTTTGTAGTCAATCTTGCTGGAATTGAACAATACTTCCGGTTGGACGAAAAATTTGTTGCCAAATCGCATGTACGCCCCAAACTGGGTGCCGAATTTGCGACCATCCACACCAAAATTGAAGTTGGGATCACCATCGTTACCAATGGTGATATCATCCGGGTGGTTGATTTGTGTGTTGAGACCACCTTTCAGGCCGAGGCCGAAAAACTGAGCTTGAACGGTATTGGCAAGAAGGAGGGCGAGGATTGCAAAAATCAGATTTTTCATGTTGAAAGAATAGATTGGGTTAGTCAATTTGGACGCTTAAACGGACACCCCTGAAGCTTGGTGTGTAGGGTTGCCAAGCAATGTGGGGATTAACCGTTCGGTAACAGGGGCTTAACGGTTTGAGAACAGTAGGCCGATGCCGATGGCAGAGGCAGTACAAAGTCGGGGGCCGCAAGCTGTAAGTTTCTACCTTTGCCAGCCTTTAGTGCCATAAGCTTGCCGAAGACGGATCGAATTATGGAAATCACGAGTGCAGACTTTGTAGCCAGTTATCCAAAAGAGAGTGCCTGTCCAAGAGGCGGGCCTCCAGAATTTGCCTTTATTGGTCGCTCCAATGTAGGCAAATCTTCGTTGATCAATATGCTCACCGCCCGTAAGGGATTGGCAAAAGTATCGGGTACACCTGGCAAAACACGCCTGCTCAACTTTTTCTTAATCAACAAGTTGTGGCACTTAGTGGATCTCCCTGGCTATGGTTATGCTCGGGTATCGAAGGGAGATCGCAAGGGTTTGGGAAACTTGATCAACGGCTATTTTGTCCGCCGCGAAGAACTCAGTTGCGCCTTTGTATTGATTGATTCAAATATCTCCCCCATTAAGATTGATCTCGAATTTATCAACAGCCTCGGAGAGATGCAAGTGCCCTTTGTCATTGTATTCACCAAAGCCGACCGTATAGGCAAGCCAAAACTGGAAGAAAACATTGCCGCGTTTATGGGCAAACTTTCCGAGACCTGGGAAACCCTGCCCAACTATTTTGTCAGCTCTGCCGAAAGGCGAACAGGACGCGAAGACATCTTGGAATTTATTAGTAAAACCATAAAAACCATGAAGTTGTGAAGTTGGACGCTGGACACTGGACATTGCAGGAATCTATCCAAGCGCTACTGTCTAATAGTCCAACGACCAAGAAAAATTGAATTTTGGAAAAAGAAGTCAAAATTTACCCCCGCGTCATTGAGCGCATCGAGGATTGGCCGATTTACCGGCTGAGCAAAGACCGCGCAGAATTTGTGCGCGAGATTGACGAGCATACATTCCAACGACTCGCCTCGAAGCACAAAAAAGACCTTTCTGATGTGCTGGTCAAAACCATTTACCAGGAACGCATCCGCATCAAGGAAGACCCTTGGAAGGTTGACCCGCCCAATGACCGCTCGTTCTGGAACCGGATTAGCAAGCGACTCATTAAAAAAAGCCTTGACCGCGACAACGCGGAGGCCCGCGAAGTGAGCGAAGAAATCCTGCAAAAAATCATCCATCGGTATTCGGAGGAAATTGTCGGCACTTTCCAAGTCAAAACGTTCAGATTTGCGGAGCGATTTTTGACGGCGTTTTTCAACCGCATTTTTAATGCGGCTGTGGGAAAGAGTCTACGCGCCATGTTTCGTGGCAAACGAAATTTATTCGAGCGGCTCAATATCGTTGGCGATGTGGAAACGGTGCGCTCGCTTTTCAATCATGGCACCGTGGTGGTGGTGCCCACGCACAACAGCAACCTTGATTCCATTCTAGTAGGCTATGCCATGGATCAAATCATGGGCTTGCCTTCTTTCAGTTACGGCGCTGGCCTGAACCTGTACAATTTTGGTCCGGCAGCCTATTATATGAACCGCCTCGGCGCCTATCGAGTGGACCGAAGGAAGAAAAATTCCGTTTATCTCGAAACGCTCAAAAGCATGAGCCGGCTCAGCATTCAGCGAGGGGTGAACAGTTTGTTTTTCCCTGGGGGTACGCGTTCCCGTGATGGCGCTATCGAAACCGACCTCAAAATGGGATTGCTCGGCACGGTAGTAGAGGCACAACGGGCAATGGTGGCAGAAGGGGGGGCGCGTCAGCCAGATGGCAAAGTCTTTGTTGTTCCGCTTGTTATCTGTTACAATTTTGTGTTGGAAGCGCCCTTTTTGATCGAGCAACACTTGCGCAACACCGGAAAAGAGAATTATATTCGCTTGCGCGACGAAGGGACAAGTGTGCGCTCCTGGTTCAGGTTTATCTGGCGATTTTTCAGCACTTCAAGTGATATCACCTTGAGTGTGGGCAAACCGATGGATGTGTTGGGCAATTTTGTGGATGCAGAAGGAAAAAGTTTCGACCATTATGGGAACGAACTTGAGGTTCGCGAATATTTCCGCTCACGTGGAGAGGTTACAGAAGACCGCCAGCGCGAAGAGGAGTACACCAAACTGTTGGCCGAACGAATTGCGGAGCGGTATCATGTTGAAAACGTGGTACTTAGCAGTCACCTGGTCGCGCATGCCGTGTTCGAGATGCTCGCGCATCAAAACCCTAAACTGGACCTTTTTGGTATACTCCGGCTTCCGCCAGACGACTATGTTTTTCCTTTTCGGGCCGTAGAAGAGGTGGTAGAGCAAATGCAAGAAAAACTGTTCGAATGGGAACGTGGTGATAAAATCAAACTTGCGCCGGAACTTCGCTTATCACCCGCTGAACTTGTCCGCGACGGTGTAAAAAACCTTGGCATCTATCACGCCGAAAAGCCACTCCAATTCACCAAAGAAGGCGAAATTGTTTCCTCTGATTTTAGAGTACTTTATTTCTACCACAACCGCTTGAGCAATTACGGTCTCGACAAAGCCGTGTATTGGAAAGCGGAAGAAATAGAGGTGCTTAAAGTGGAAGATTGATTATTTGGTGATTTGTGGATTTGGTGATTCGGGCTCCCAAGCTTTAGTACTCGAATCACCAAATCACCAGTAAACCAAATCACCAGTTAACCAGTTAACCCAATCAATATAAATTATGGTATACGAAAACGTACAAATCTCGCTCGAAAACGGCACAGCCACCCTCACCATCAGTCGAGAAAAGGCTTTGAACGCGCTGAATACACAGACCATGCTCGAGCTCCGCCATTTTTTTGGCGAAGAAGGCCCGAATATCGAAGGGCTAAAAGGTGTGGTCATTACCGGAGCAGGCGAAAAAGCCTTTGTGGCCGGAGCCGACATTACGGAGTTCAGCAACCTGAGCGCCACAGAGGGCATGGAAATGGCCCAACGCGGGCAGGATATTTTTTTCCTCATCGAGCGTTTCTACCGCCCGGTGGTAGCAGCTGTAAATGGCTTCGCGCTCGGCGGCGGCTGCGAGTTGGCCATGGCTTGCCACCTGCGGGTAGCAGCTGAGCGGGCCAAATTCGGTCAGCCGGAAGTAAACCTCGGTCTGATACCTGGCTATGGCGGCACCCAACGGCTCATACAATTGATCGGAAAGACCAAAGCTACCGAGCTATTGTTGACCGCCGACATGATCGGTGCTGCGGAAGCACTGCATCTCGGGCTGGTGAACTATGTAGTACCTTCCGGCGAAGAAGTTTTGAAAGCCAAAGAACTGATCGAAAAAACTGCGGCCAAAGCGCCGCTTGCCATTTCAAAAATTATCGAAACAGTGAACGCATATTTTGAAGATGGTGAAGATGGTTTTGGCCAGGAAGTACGCGCATTCGGCGACTGCTGCGGAACGGAGGATTTTATAGAAGGGGCGGCGGCATTTGTGGAAAAACGAAAAGCGAATTTTACGGGGAAGTGAGTGAATCCAGACCTATGAGGTTTTTTGAAACCTCATAGGTCTCCAATGCAAACATTTTTTGCCAAATCACTTTTATTTAAAAAACTCGGCATACTTTTGGCTCGCCAAATCATCAATTAACCAAATCCACAAATCACCAAATCCACAAAAACTCCCCCGCTTAGGATTTCCTCTCCAATACTTTTTTATTTTAATCCGTCCACTTTTAAAGTATGGCAGAACCGGCAGATTCGCTGAGAAGCGAGCCGCCGGTTTTTGTTTTTTACAGCTTCCCTACCTTTGCCGCAAATTTGACCGCGTGTTATGACTTTTGAAGATTTGAATTTAAACACCCCCTTGTTGAACGCTCTCAGCGATTTGGGTTTTAACGAGCCGACGCTCATTCAGCAAAAAACCTATTCTGTGGTAATGTCGGGCCGCGACGTGGTGGGAATTGCCCAAACAGGCACCGGAAAAACCTTCGCCTACTTGTTGCCCATTCTGCGGCAACTGAATTTTTCCAAGCAAAAAGAACCCCGTGTATTGGTCGTAGTGCCCACCCGCGAGCTGGTGGTTCAATTGGTGGCTGATGTCCGAAAACTGACGACGTACATGAACACCCGTGTGGAAGGTGTGTACGGCGGAACCAACATCAACACCCAAAAACTGTTGGTAATGAACGGCTTGGATATCCTGATTGCTACACCAGGCCGTTTGGTGGATTTGGCACTGAGCGGGTATCTGAACCTGAAATATGTCAAGCAGTTTGTGATTGACGAGATGGACGAAATGCTCAGCCTCGGGTTCCGGGCGCAGTTGACCAGCATCCTCGACCTATTGCCACGAAAACGACAAACCCTCTTGTTTTCCGCCACCATGTCGGAAGAAGTAGACGATCTCATCCAGACTTTTTTCCAAGGCCCAATCATTGTCGAAGCCTTGCGGATGGGCACACCTTTGGAGCGCATTGACCAGCATGTGTACCATGTGCCCAATTTTTACACCAAAATAAACCTGCTCGAACATTTGCTCGCTACCGACGATTCGATGCAAAAAGTATTGATTTTCGGCCCTTCCAAACGAATGGCCGATGTCATTCACAAACAACTGGAAGCGCGTTTCCCCGAACAATTTGAAATCGTTCACGCCAACAAATCGCAGAATTTTCGCTTAAATGCGGTGGCTGCATTCGATAAAGGGTTGTGCCGTGGCCTTATATGCACTGACCTGTTAGCGCGAGGCTTGGATGTTTCGGAAGTGACGCACGTTGTTAATGTGGACACGCCCACCGACGCGGAAACTTACATCCACCGAATAGGGCGCACAGGCCGTGCCGACCGAGATGGGGCATCCCTGATTTTTGTTACGGAAGCTGAGCTACCCTACCAGGAGGCCATCGAAGCCTTGATGGAAAAAGAAATTCCGGAACTCCCCTTGCCGGAAGGCTTGGTGATTTCGGATGTTTTGATTGAGAGCGAACGCTATTCCGGCCCTGAAATTCAACTCAAACTACCACCCCGCCCAAGCGGCGCTTTCCATGAAAAAAAGGAGAAAAACAAGAAGGTGAATCTGGGGAACAAGACGAAGTTTATGCGGGACATGAAGTATAAAAAGCCCATTACGCGGGGGCAGAAACCGCGAGGGAAGAAGAAGTGAGCGGGGCATAACAGCCTTATGTTTAACGGGTAACCAGAGACTGAAGCCCAACTTTTTGAATAATCTCCATTACAGCCTCATCCCAATTGGGGTTCATACTGTATCCTGGCTCTGCGTCGGTCTTTTTCAGGCCGTCAATCACACAGCGGGAATC
>CAZPTQ010000106.1:0-18698 GCA_964589365.1 uncultured Saprospiraceae bacterium | reverse complement strand
AAGGAGATTGCGTTGTTGAAGGGGAGTTTGGAGAAGGAGGAAGTTGTGCCTAAAAGTGAGGAGGTAATTAGGCAATTAGTAATACAAACATTTTTACCCCTTTTTGAGGAAATGCGGAAACAATGCAAGAAGCTAGATGATTTGTTTTTTTCAAAAGCTGATGCGTTCGGATACCAAATAGCTGGCAAAAGCGCTGCAACTAGTATGGAAAAATCAGGGGAAATTTTATCTAAGATTCATTACGCAGATCTACTACAAGTCTCGTATGTATATAATTGGAGTGAGTTCAAAAAAGCAAAAGATCCTTTTAACTTTATTCCCTCATTAATCATTAACTTTCATCGTTTTAAATTCGAAATCGAAACTTCCGGACTTTTCCAAGATATAAAAATCTCCAAACCCTACTCCCAAAAACTCACCCCCGAAGAATTCACCGACCTCTCCAAAATCTTCGTCCGCGAAGCACTTGAAGAAATCAAAGCCCGTACTAGTAAATAATCCCTATGATTTTGAACCAAAAGGTTTTGTAAATACCTTTGCAAACAAATCAATGCTGTGAAACAACTGGTCATAAACGTCGAAGAAAGCCGCTACGCACGGTTGCTCCGGTTTCTGCGTACCTTGGGCTATGTCAAAATTGTCCCGGCATCACAGTCAACAAAGGCTTTGCCTAAAAGCACTCAGCCTGACACTTCATTCCCGCCGAGCGATCAATTGGGCGCTTCTGCGGCATACCTTGCAACAGCAATCAACGCCGCTGTTTCAAAAGATAGAAGATGCAGCCGAAAAAGCAGAAACCGAGTCCCTGCTTTCTATTTTATACCGTCTTCCAATAAATTAGGATGTTGTTCAAAAAGCAGTTAAAATTCGGCAGTACCGCAGAATAAAACTTCCGGATGCTATCATTACTGCGACTTGCTTAGTGCATGATTGCATTGTGGTTTCACGCAACGTTTCCGATTTTAATGGAATTGAAGGAATAAAGGTCTTAAATCCATTTCCCCAATTCTAATCAAGGAAATCAGTCCTCCTGCACTCGAACAAATCAAAGTCCGCACTGGCAAATAAACTTCCAAAGCGTTACTTTTGTAAAAAATCCATCTACCATGCTCACAACGTTCGCACCCGAAGTGCTTGTATCGGCAGAAGCGTACCTCCAATCAGAGCGTACCGCCGAATTGCGCAATGAGTACGTCCATGGAGAAATACATCCTATGCCCGGAGAACAAAAGAAAGCAAACGACCTCAGCAACAACTTGTTAGAACTGTTGCGCAAGCCCCTTAAAGCCCTTGGTTTTTGGCTGCATACACAATCCGTGAAAGTAGCCGTAGAGCCTGACAACATCTACCGATACCCCGATTTGGTAGTATCCCCCAAAACCGACAATGCCGACCCATACCTGATTTTTGAGCCGAGCATATTGGTTGAAGTGGCCTCAAAAAAGTCATACTATAATGACCGTTTTGAAAAACTCGCAGAATACCGCTCCATGCCTTCTGTACAATGCTATCTCATTGTGCATCAAGAGCGTATGGCAGTTGAATCTTTTTTCCGCAATCCCGATGGTAGTTGGGAAGAGAAACTGTTCACGGCTGAAAAAGACGAAATCAAACTACCCATTGTAGGGCTTACGTTCACCCTCGGTCAACTTTACGAAGACGTGGATATCAGCTCGGCAGCATCTGAGGAAGACGAAGATTAAAATGCCTAACCTCGACTCCAACATCGAATTTCTCAAAGGCGTAGGCCCGCAACGCGCCGACACGCTCAAAACTGAGTTGGGTATCTTTACTTGCCGGGACCTGCTGTTTCATTTCCCGTTTCGGTATATAGACCGCACCAAGTTTCACCGCATCCGCGACGTACACAACGAGGGCGAAACCGTGCAACTCCGCGGTACGCTCCGCCGACTCGAAACACTCGGGGAAGGCAAGGCCAAACGCCTCGTCGGCACCTTGCGCGACGAAACGGGCATCATGGAACTCGTGTGGTTCAGGAGCGTGCAATGGCTTGAAAAAAGCCTGTCAGTTGGCAAAGAATACGTTGTGTTTGGTCGTGTCAGCGAGTTCAACGGGAAGTTCAATATTCCGCACCCGGAAATGGAAGAAGCCCTCGCCTCTCCCCCCCCTCAGGGTGGGGTGGGGGGGGCTGCTAAAAACTTCGACCCCGTCTATCCTACCACTGATAAACTGACGCAAAAAGGTCTGGATGCCAAAGGTTTGCGCAAACTTGTCAGGACTTTATTAGAGGGCCTTTCTGCTGCGGACATCCCAGAAACTTTACCTGATTATTTGGGGGCGCAATTCAGGCTCATGTCCCGCTGGCAGGCACTCAACAACATTCACTTCCCCGAAACCCAGGCCGAACTCGACGCAGCCACCCGTCGGCTGAAATTTGAAGAGTTATTCTTCCTCCAACTGCGTCTTTTACAAGTCCGTACCCGACGAAAAGATACCATGCGGGGCTTAGTTTTCTCCAAAATTGGCGATTATTTCAACCAGTTTTATCAGGAAAAACTGGCGTTTGAACTCACGGGCGCACAAAAACGGGTATTGAAAGAAATACGAGCGGATGTGGCTTCAGGTAAACACATGAACCGCTTGGTGCAGGGCGATGTTGGCTCCGGCAAAACCGTGGTAGCGCTGATGACCATGCTAATGGCTTTGGACAACGGACATCAAGCCTGCATGATGGCCCCAACCGAGATTTTGGCGCAACAACATTTCGAAGGCATCACCGCACTGGTGGGCGATTTGGGTGTGAACGTTGGGTACCTCAGCGGATCAGTAAAAGGCAAAAAACGCGAGGCCATTTTGGCACAACTTGCCTCCGGCGATATGCACATTGTGCTCGGAACCCACGCGCTCATTGAGGATTGGGTACAGTTTAAAAGCCTTGGAATCAGCGTGATAGACGAACAACATCGCTTTGGGGTGGAACAGCGATCCAAGTTGTGGGCAAAAAACCCGGGCGGGCCCCCGCATGTACTTGTGATGACGGCCACACCGATTCCGCGCACGTTGGCCATGACTTTATACGGTGATTTAGACATATCGGTCATTGACGAATTGCCGCCGGGCCGCAAGCCCATTACCACCATGCACAAGACCGAGCACCACCGATTGCGGGTGCAGGGTTTCATGCGCGAGGAGATTGCCAAAGGCCGTCAGGTATATGTGGTATACCCCATGATCGAGGAGACGGAAAAAATGGATTTGCAAAATCTGATGTCCGGTTTTGAGGCGCTTAGCCGTGATTTTCCGGCACCGGAATACCATATTTCCATTGTACATGGCAAAATGAAATCTGCTGACAAGGACTTTGAAATGCAGCGTTTTGTAAGAAGGGAAACCCAGATCATGGTGGCCACTACCGTCATCGAAGTAGGCGTGAACGTCCCGAATGCCTCGGTGATGGTGATTGAAAATTCCGAGCGGTTTGGGCTTTCGCAACTGCACCAGTTACGAGGCCGCGTCGGGCGCGGTGCCGAACAGAGTTATTGCGTCTTGATGACCGGCCACAAACTCAGCCACGAGGGGCGCGAACGCATCCAGACGATGGTGCAGACCACCGACGGATTCGTCATTGCCGAGACTGACCTGCGGCTGCGAGGCCCTGGCAACATTGAAGGTACCCAACAAAGCGGCATGCTCCGGTTCCTGCTCGCTGATCTTGCCCGCGACGGGCAAATCCTGGCCGCTGCCCGTGAGATTGCGGCGCAGATTTTGGAAAAAGACCCCGGACTGGCCATGCCTGAGCATTTGCGCTTGGGGCAGCATTTGGCTTCGGAAGGGAAGGATGCAAGGGTGTGGAGTAGGATTTCATGAGGAAAAAAACGGTACTTGTACTACCGCGCAACTCTTAGACTACTTTTTGCGCAATCAGGAAAATGAGATTCTTTAAGATGCTCACCCATCTAATAGCAATGCATCCACAACCAACCCCCTCGACATCCGAACAGGGGCAGGTTCGTGCGGAGCTTGGTGGCGGATGCAATGCTAATAGTTAGGAAAAAAAACAATAAAATATGAACAAAAAATCAATAATTCAGGCTTATCCATGGCTTTATGATAATAGCCCCAAAAATGTAATCATGGGCGACGACCTTGACTCAGGGTTAAGTACATTACTTTACTTAATAAATAACCTAAATGCAATCCTTGTAGGTATATATACAAGCTACAATAAGATTTTTTTCAATTCAAAATTATCAAAAGCTGATTTGGAAAATTGTATTTATATAGACTTGGATATTTATCACAAAAATTGCAGATCCATTGGGCATCATATTGTTAGAATAAATAATTCTGATAAATTAGAAGGCTTTAATAGTAGTTGCAATCTAAATGAATTAGAAAATCGATCGATTTCGAATCAGTTTGGCAAAAAATACCCTTTGGGCACGGTGCATTTCCTAATTTGGCTGTATGATACAGTAATTCCTAATTCTAAATATGCAGAAAATTTAATTTGGCTAGCAGATTCTTCCTTTATTAATGGTCAATCTCATCGATTCAGAAGCAATGTTTCGGATTGGGTAACCAATCTGATGAGTTCACCTCAATTACAAGCTGGGTTTATAAATATTGATACGGAAATTTTTGAATCTGAAATTGAACAATTACAAAACCTGATGCTAAAAACCGGACTTAATAAAGGTTCAGGGCAAGTTACTTCAAAATATAAGAAACTAACAGGTTTCCAATGAATACAGATTATAAAAAGGACATTGACATTTTATTTCAAAAGTTATCTACTCTCCCAAAAGAATGGAATGGAGAATATTCAGTTCTTGAACTTCAAAATGCCAGATTCAATTGGCGGCAAATGGAGTGGTGGGCATTTTACCTTGAGCATAAGCTGAAGGAAGTTTTAAGTGCGGATTTTTAGTTTCCCGGAGATCGTTATGGAAAGGTAGCTTTCGACTTAAAAAGAAATATTAATTGGGATATTAAAGGAAATGTTTCAGTGAATTATGACCCTAACATCATTTTAAATGATAAAATTGCTATGGACTCCTCCATTACAGAACATAGTTTCCATGGAGAAATAATTGCCCTATTTCAACCTGAATATGATGATGACGGCACGTTTAAAGAGTGGCATTCAAATTTAAAAGGAGGAAAATCAAGATACTAGGTTGAGAGGGAAAATCGAACCGCTAATTCTAGGAGGAGAAAAAAAGTGTGAAACTTGTTGATATAATTTTTGTGGTGTTGAAAAAAGAGGACTTAGATACTCTTGGCACAATGAATCAAGGGAGAAATTCAAATGGCTCGCCGAGAAAACCAAAATATATGTTAGATTTGCGGCAACTTCATAAATTCGAGCATTATAAACTAAAATTTGAGTTAGACAATGTTTTATAACATGGACTGCATAGAGGGTGCCCAGAAGCATCTAAATGACGGATCAATAGATTTGATTATTAGTGATCCCCCTTATGGAATTGGTGGCGACATGCTTCACAAGCACTATAACAGGAACGAAGATTTTGTATTAGACGGTTACATTGAAGTTCCACAAGATCAGTACTATGATTTTACACTTAGTTGGATAAAGGAAGCAGAAAGAGTGCTTAAGCCAGGAGGATCTATGTATATAGTATCTGGTTATACTAATTTAATTCACATACTGAATGCGCTTTCTAAAACGCAAATGAAAGAGGTTAACCATATAATTTGGAAATTTAATTTCGGGGTTTATACAAAAAACAAATACATATCTTCTCACTATCACATTTTGTATTATGTAAAACCTGGCACCAAGCCAATTTTTAATACTCATAGTCGGTATTCAGATTCTGAAAAAGATACTGAATCGAATGGCTCTCTCAATTATCAGGATAGGGAAGACGTGTGGATAATAAACAGAGAGTACAAACCAGGGCAAATAAAAAACAAGAACGAGCTTCCTACACAATTACTTGCTAAAATGATCCAGTACTCAAGTAATGAAGGAGGCCTTGTGTGTGACTTTTTCCTAGGAAGTTTCTCAACAGCAAAGGTTGCTCTCGGCTTAAATAGAAGAGTATGTGGCTTTGAAAAAAGCCCGATTGCTTACAACTATCAAATTACTGAAATGGAGAAAGTCATATCTGGCTCATTAATGAATAACCTCAGGACTCCGCCTCCAAACAAATATTTTCATCAAGGTAAACCATTTGATGAAAATGAAAAAGATGAAATACTCCGCAGATTTATGGAACTAAAAAAGGCAGGAATGTCCAAAAAGAAAATAATTGAGAAACTAGGGCAGGATTTAGGAAGAGGGCCGTGGTCGCTAGATAAAATAATCTCAACGAACAAATCTCATGTGACATTAATAAAAAATGGTTAACCCAAATTGTTTGAATAATTTGCCCAACATTGCATGGTCTCACATGGCCGACTAAGTGCGGCCAGGTAGTCCATGCTCACGTTCACACCAACTATAGTAACAGCCGAACCTTACTCCAGAAATAAATATTGATTTTTGCTGGCTGTGGACACTCTTGCCCCCCCTTTATTCAATTTTCACAAAACGCTGCACCTCACTTCGCCCATCCTTTTGCACCGCCAGGAGGTAAAACATCCCGGGACTGAAACCAGTCGTTGAAATGCGCAAGGTTCCGTCAGAGCCAGACGATGGTCCTGAGAAACGGGTCATTAGTTGCCCGGCAATATCGTAGATGAAAAAATCAGTCTGCGTATTTTGCGCTGATTTGCCGAGTTGAATCACCAATGCATCTTGTAAAACCGGGTTGCCCAAAAGTTTGAACGCCAGATATGTATTTGCGATTTCCTCAAAATCTGTGGTGTTTTCGCAGTTATTTATAACGGAAAAGCCATTTTCATGGGCTAAAGTATCCATCAGCGCACCCAAAAATCCCGGGGTTTCTTTAAGGTAGGTGTTGAGCCAGGGAAGCAAGATGCTGTTCACCAGGTTCTGTTGTTCTGTTTCAGAAATCGGCGGACTGGAACAACCTGACAGCACTTCACCCAGATTGCAATTGGTATTCGCATCGGCAAATTGACAGTGACTCGCACCGTCTATGTTGACGTAAATTTTGCAGACCGTTGTATCCAAAGCCTCAAAAATCAGCAAGGCCTGTTGTGCGGGCGGTGTAATGCAATCATAAGAGCCAGCAAAGGTCAAGGAAGGCGCCGACACTTCGGGTGCGACGGCAATAGCGCTGGGGTTGGTATTGGCGGCGGCAAAAGTGGCCACGCATTTTATCAAATCCGGGTTGTATTGTTGCGCCAACACCGTGCAGCCTCCGCCCATCGAATGGCCCATGACGGAATACCGGGATTGAATATGCCCAAAAAACGGGGAGCTCGCCAGGATTTTTTCCGCCTCCATCGCCGTACACAAAAACGCCAGGTCTTTGGCAAAATCTGTATGACTCGGTGAAAAAGTGCCTTCCGTTTTCGGAAAACAGAGGATATAGCCTTGTGGGACATACGTTTCCCAAAAATGCTGATAGGCCGACCAAACCATCACAAAACCATGTCCAAACTGGATGACTGGAAATTGTCCCGCCGATAAGGGCACATTATCCCCTGCCACATCGGCAGGATAATAAATCTCCGTCGGAATGGATCGGTTGTTGCGCGCCGGATCCGTAAAAGTGATGCTGGTGTGACCGACTTGAAATTGTGCGGATAAGGTAGTGGAGAGCGTTATAAAGAACGCATAGGTGAGCAGACGGAACATACAGGAATAGTTGTTGAAGACTGACTTGGAGGTGTTCTTGGGATTGATTCTACAAGGATACGACAAACTCGAGTCACTGTGACAGGACGTTGGTGGGTAAACCAAGAATAGCCTATCTTGTTGCCTTCGCGCCAGCGTTTTTCGGGCTTGGTTTTTGGTAGAAGCTTGGCGCAAGTCACGCAGATTTTGGAAAAAGACCCTGGGCTGGTGCTTCCCGAGCATGGGCGTTTGCGGCAGCATTTGGCATCGGAGGGGAAGGGGTGCGCGTTTTGAGGTGATAACCCCGGAAAAACTATCTTGATTTTTTGAACCGGGGTAAGGCTGGCGGGCAGCCTTAGATGCAAAGCTTACTTTCGTAAGAAGTCGTTACTTTTGCTGTCAAATTTGACAAGCCATGCATACCGATGCTGTTTTTGAAAATGAACAACTCATTTTGGATGCCGAAGGACAACCAGAGTATGTTGTGCTGCCAGTTGCCCGCTATCAAAAATTGCTTCAACTATTAGAAGACTACGGTCTTGGGCAAGCTATTTTAGAAGCAGAAAATGCGCCCCAATATTCCAAATCCGAAGCACTAGCACTTCTAGAAACCGATGACCATTGAATACGCTGTACGATTCATTCCAATATTACCGAATTCGCATGGGGGATTACCGCATAGGAGTGAAATTCGAGGATGACACATTCATTTTCATGCGTGTATTGCATAGAAAAGAAATTTACCGATACTTCCCGTAACCCCCTCTCACCGCTCACCCATGAAAGGCATCATTCTCGCTGGCGGCCTTGGCACACGCCTCTATCCCCTCACCCTTGCAGTGAGCAAACAGCTCATGCCGGTGTACGACAAGCCGATGATTTATTACCCGCTCAGCACCCTTATGCTGGCCGGCATCCGCGACGTACTCATCATCTCCACGCCCTACGACCTGCCCAAATTCCGCCAACTTTTTGGCGACGGCAGCGAACTGGGTATGAATTTTTCATACGTCGAGCAGCACGAACCCAACGGTCTTGCGCAGGCATTTGTACTCGGTGCTCCGTTTATTGGCAGCGACCCGGCTTCCTTGATCCTGGGCGATAATATTTTTTATGGAGCCGGTTTGGGTGAAGTGCTGCGCTCTTGCTCTGAACCCTCGGGCGGCATCATTTTCGCCTATCAAGTGGCCGACCCAGAACGTTATGGCGTCGTAGAATTTGA
This sequence comes from uncultured Saprospiraceae bacterium, assembly GCA_964589365.1. Classification (GTDB taxonomy): domain Bacteria; phylum Bacteroidota; class Bacteroidia; order Chitinophagales; family Saprospiraceae; genus M3007. Next base: position 9,798 of record CAZPTQ010000106.1, on the reverse strand, counting down.
TAAAAACCTCAAAGCGATCAGTATAGAGGAAAAGCCCGCCCAGCCCAAAAGTCATTTTGCCGTGCCCGGGCTTTATTTTTACAATAACGACGTGGTGGAAATTGCCCGAAACCTCAAGCCCAGCCCACGCGGCGAGTACGAAATAACCGACGTGAATCGCCATTATCTCGAACAAGGCCGTCTGGAAGTACGCGTAATGGGCCGCGGTTATGCCTGGCTCGATACGGGCACACACGAGTCACTCATGCAAGCCGGACAGTTCGTGCAAGCCATCGAAGACCGTCAAGGCTTAAAGATCGGCTGCATCGAAGAAATTGCCTGGGAAATGGGCTTTATTGGCAACGAAGGCTTAGAACGCCTTGGCAACAAATATTTGAAAAGTGGATATGGGGAATATTTGTTGCGTTTATTAGGATATTAGGATAATGAGCAACTCAAAAAATATCCCAATATCCCAACCTCACCCCGCCTGGTCAATCAACAGTGCAAAAAACTCGCCCAAACCCCAGCCATACGCCACCGCTTGTTGCGGCACAATACTCGCGGGCGAAATGCCCGGAATCGTATTGGCTTCCAAAAAATGGAAGGTGTCGCCCACCAATATGTAGTCAAAACGCACCACACCCCGACATTGCAGGGCATTGTAGAGGAAGCGCGATTGTACCTGACATTGCAATCTGAGCGTGTCCGAGATTTCGGCAGGCGTGACTTCCTTTGACCGACCCTCGTACTTGGCTGCGTAGGTAAAGAATTCGTCGTCGGGGATGATTTCGGTTACGGGCAAAACCACTACCTCGCCGTTCACCCGCAGGGCGCCATTGGAGAATTCCCGACCGGGCAAAAAACTCTCCACGACTACTTCTTTGTCAAACCGAAACGCCTCTTCAATGGCTGGGATGAGTGCCTCCATTGTCTTCGCTTTGGTTACACCGAAACTGGAACCATGTGTATTGGGTTTTACAAAAAGTGGCAAACCTAACAGCGCAAACTGCTCATTGTCAGTCTTTTCTCCTCGATGAAGCAACACGGATTTGGCCATCGGGATTCGATTGCCATACTGCGCTATTTGCATTTTAGTGTTGTGCTTGTTCATGGTGAGCGCGCTCACATAGCCGTCGCAACAGGTGTAGGGGATGCCAAGCATTTCGAGGTATCCTTGTATTTTGCCGTCTTCGAGCGGTGTGCCGTGGAGGGCCGCAAAAGCACAATCGAAGCGGATTTTCTCGTCATTCACCGTTAGCGAAAAATCATTTTTATCCACTTGAACTCCAGAACCAAGGTCGCGCCAATTGGCTTGTTGGATGTCAATTTGAAAGCAGCGATAGCGGTCTTTAGGCAAGTGATCATGGACGACTTGGCCGCTTTTGAGGGAGATGACACGCTCTTCGGAGTCGCCGCCGGTTAGGATGGCTATGTTCTTCATGTGTATTTGCGTATTTGTGGATTCGGTTATTTGTGGATTCGGTTATTTGTGGATTTGGTTATTTGAGTAACCCAGGGTGAGCACTCAAATAACCAAATCCACAAATAACCAAATCCACAAATCGAGAGTGGGCAAAGGTACACCGACTTTAAAATTGCGTTAAGGCTTAAACGTTATTCATGGAGATTCGTCTATCAGCCGCCTAACTAATTCTTTATTTCCTAGGCTACAAACCTCAGGCGATCGCACCTCAAATCACCACATCCCCAAATCCACAGTTAATATGAACAAATTACAGCATCTCCTCTGGCGATTCGGTTTTGGCCCGCGCACCAAAAGTTGGGAAAGTTGGGCAGCCTTGCCGCCAGAAACTTGGTGGCCAAAACTCCGAGATGAATCGCTTCCAGCACCCCAGCACTTCGATGTGGTTGATGGCACGATAAAAGGCCTGCTGATGGGCGTCGGTGAACTCGGCAAAATGGATAAGCGTGACCTCGACAAGGAGCAAAAACGCCAGATCCGCAAGCAAAGCCGAGAGGATTTGCAGCATTTGAACCTCCTGTGGCTGGAAGAGATGACGCATTCTAAGGCGCAATTGCGCGAGAAGATGGCGCTTTTTTGGCACGGGCATTTCGCTAGCCGAAACATCAACATTCTATTTCAGCAACAACTGTTGTCCGTGGTGCGCGAACACGCACTGGGCAATTTCGCCGAGTTGCTGCGCAGTGTGTCGAAATCCGGCGCTATGATTTCATTCCTCAACAACCAGCAAAACAAAAAGCAACACCCCAACGAAAACTTCGCCCGGGAGGTCATGGAGCTCTTCACCTTGGGGCGCGGGAATTACACGGAAAACGACGTGAAAGAAGCCGCGCGAGCATTCACTGGCTGGGGCCATCGGCTCAACGGCGAGTTTGTATTTCGACAACGCGATCACGATACGGGCAGCAAAACGGTGTTGGGAAAAACGGGCAATTTCGACGGCGACGAGCTACTGGATATTTTGCTGGAAAAGCGTGAAACCGCCCGGTTCATAGCCCGAAAATTGTACAAATTTTTGGTGAATGAAACCCTCGTGCCGGAAGAGCGCATCATCTGGCTTGGCGACAGATTCTTTGATTCAGGCTACAAAATCATGCGTTTGCTAGAGGATATCGCGGGATCAGATTGGTTTTACGCGGCAGAAAACGTAGGCTCTAAAATCAAATCGCCCGTAGAACTTTGGGTGGGAATACGCCGTGCAATGCCATTAGAACTCGCCGACCCGGAAAGCCAACTCGTACTGCAAAAAGCCTTGGGGCAAATCCTCTTTTATCCGCCCAACGTAGCGGGCTGGCCGGGCGGTCGCAACTGGATTGACAGCAGCTCGCTCATGTTGCGTCTACGAATCCCGCAATTGTTGTACGCCAATCAAGACCTTGACGTGCGGGGGAAAACCGACGACGACCAACAAATGGGCGAAGCCCCAAAAGGCCAAATGCGCCGATTTTCGGCAATAATGGATTGGCAACCCGCGATTGACTTGTTTGCCAAAACACCTGAAAATGAATTGATTGGAAAAGTAGCCGAATTTCTCTGGGCAGTTCCTGTGAAAAATCTTCCCTTGGATGTGCTGCAAAAACACACCGACCATAGCAGCCGTTCCGCACTGGTGCAAACAGCGATGGTGCAATTAATGGCTACTCCTGAATATCAGCTTTGTTGACGATTTGGTTATTTGGGGATTTGGTTATTCGGGTGGCCAAGCTTGGTCACTCAAATCCCCAAATCCTCAAATCCCCAAATCCTCAAATGCACAAATGCACAAATCCCCAAATAACAAACGCCATGCTAATAAAAAGAAGAGATTTTCTCAAAACCGGTTCCCTTGCAACCGCCTCCTTGCTGTTGCCAAAATTTTTGCACGCCCTCCAGTCCTCCGGCGCATTGCCCATAAAAGGCCGGAGCCTAATCATGATCCAATTGAGTGGAGGCAACGACGGACTGAACACCATCATCCCAACACGCAACGACGTGTACTATCGGGAGCGGCCACTCCTTGGCATTAAACGTGAAAACGCCCTCGCCCTTACCGACGATGCAGGATTACACCCCGAGCTCGCCGGACTAAAAAATCTCTGGGATGGCGGGAACATGGCCGTGCTCAACAGCGTGGGCTACCCCAATCCCGACCGTTCGCACTTCCGAAGTATGGATATTTGGCATTCCGCCAGTCCTGCCGACGAGTATTGGCAAACGGGCTGGCTTGGTCGCTACCTTGATGCGCATTGCGCCGGGCGACCCTCCGCCGCACTCGAATTTGATGACACTTTGAGTCTTGTGTTGAAGGGCAAAAATGCAAAAGGATTGGCCTTGCAAGATGCCAAACGGCTTTATGAAGGCACGCGCAGCCCCTTCCTTGCCGAATACTCCGCCGCCAAAGGCAAGGTACTCGACGACGATGCTCCAGTAGATTATCTGTACAAAACGATGGCCGAAACGCTCTCCTCGGCCAATTACCTGTTTGAGCAAAGCCGCCGAAAACCAACAACAGCTACCTACCCAGGCACGGGTTTGGGCAAAGACTTAAAAACCATCGCCTCGCTGATTTTAGGGGATACTGATACGTCGGTTTACTATGTCTCGCTCGGAAGTTTTGACACCCACATCAACCAGGCGGCACAGCAAAAACGGCTTTTTAAGGAACTCAACGACGCACTCGCGGCCTTCGCCATTGACCTGAAATCCAATGGAAAATGGAACGATGTATTAGTGGCAACCTTTTCCGAGTTTGGCCGCCGCGTGTCGCAAAATGCTTCGGGTGGTACCGACCATGGCACAGCCAACAACATGATGTTTTTCGGTGGCAGTCTACGACAAAAAGGCTTGGTCAACGCGATGCCCAATCTCACAGATTTGGATCAGGGCGACCTGAAATTCCAAGTGGATTTCAGGCAGGTGTACGCCAATATGTTAGAAAATTGGCTGGGTGCTGACGCGGGAAAAGTATTGGGCGGAGCATTTGAACCTTGGAGGATTGTGTAAGATTAAAGACTATTGGATAACTATGGCATAAATTTAGCAGCATACTATTAAATAAATTTTACCTTTGAGCCATCCATTTTAATCCAGGCAAAAGTGATCGCCTAATAATCCGCACTTCGGTAGTATCTTGAAACGGAACAGAGCAACTTTTTCGATGCCCGTTTCATCTTCTCCCTCTTTGTTTATTCCAATCCGATGTTGGGTTAACTGACCCAAAATGGTTTTCTGATGCTGACAAACACTACAGCACAGGCCACCCTTTTGTGTCTTAATTATTGATAATCAATCCAATCGGGAAATGCGCGACCTTGTAGAACTCGTGGGCTTGGTCAATAAGACCAAACTGAAGGGAAGCGGAATCTTAAAGTTTATCATCGAGCCAGACTCCAAGATGGAGCGTCTGTTTGATGCCCTTTTGGATAAAAAGGTGCTGTCGGACGAGGATGCCAAAGCCCTTTTCTATGAGGGCAACGACGGAAACTTGACAAGTTTGAAAAACAAACTGAAAGAACGTCTGCTCGATGCAATTTTTCTGCTTGATTTCAAAGAAGCCAACTTTACAAACCGCCAAAAGGCGTTTTTTGAATGCTACAAAAAGTGGTCGGCGGCGATGACTTTGCTCATTCGCAATGCCAAAATCACTGGCATTGACCTGCTCGAACGTCTTCTCCGCCACGCCAAACATTTTGAATTTACAGAACTCACACTCGACATTTTGCGCGTGCTACGCCTGCAATACAGCACCGTGGACGGCGATATTGGGAAATACGAGGAGATAAAGGCGCAGTACCTCGAATACGAGAAAATCTGGCAAATGGAGAGCAAGGCGGAGTTTTTCTACTCTGAGTTAATGGTGCAGTACACCAATAGCAAATCTACCAAATCTGAAGTGACGCAGCAGGCCGAGGAGTATTATGCTGAATTGAAGCCCTTTATGTCGGTTTGTACCTCGTTCAAACTTCACCTGTTTGGGCGCATGGTGCATCTCCTGATTTACAACAGCGAGAACGACTATGTAAAAACAGCCAAACTCTGTGAGGAAGCCATCGGGTTTTTTGACAAAAAAGACTACGACAGCGGGCTGCCGCTTCAGGTGTTCTACTACAACCTGATTGTGTGCTACCTTCAATTAGGCGAATTCGAAAAGGGCCAAAAAGCCATCGAGCGCTGCGAATATTTCTTTGAGGAAGGCTCATTCAACTGGTTCAAGCTGCAAGAACTTTTCTTCCTGCTCTCCGCGCGCACCGGCCACTGGGAAGAAGCCTACTACCTCTTCGAAAAGGTTGTGAACTACCCGCGTTTCGATGAAAAACAAGTACAAGTGGTGGAGATGTGGCGCATCTTCCAGGCATACGTTTTCTACTTAATCAAGATCGGTAAAATACCCGAATCGGTGCTGAGTGAGCGATCCAAGAAGTTCAAAATGAGCAAGTTCATCAACGAAATAACCTTGTTCTCCAAAGACAAGCGTGGCATGAACATCAGCGTGCTCATCGTTCAAATACTGTACGCCATCGCAGAAAAAGACTACGAAAAATCAGCCGACCGTATCGAGTCTATCGAGAAATATTGCAGCCGTTATCTGAAAGACGATGCCACGTTCCGTAGCAACAGTTTTATCAAAATGTTGCTCCAGATACCGCAGGCAAATTTCCACCGCGAGGCTTCCATGCGCAAGACCGATCGTTTGTTCAAACAACTCCAAACCGTGCCGCTCGAATCGGCCAACCAAGCCCACGAGATTGAGATTATCCCTTATGAAGTGCTGTGGACTTTGGCGCTGGAATCGCTTGGCTTGAAGATTTGGAAAGGGAAGTGATATAAGTTTGAGTTGTTTGAAGGGTTTGATGCGCATCAAACCCTTCAAACAACTCAAACCATTTTTTTTCCCGTTCTTAGCGTCGCCAATCCACTCCAACACCGTGCGACTTTCCCTCACGTCCTTTTTTATCTTTTTGGCTTTCAGCTGCCTGCAAGCCCAAGCCCTCGACGACATTGAGCGCAGCACTGTGGATGTGGATGAAATTCTGGATCGGGCCAGACGTTCGGACAGCGATTCTGAATGCGAAGAACTCGCCCAACGGAGTCTTGCCATTGCCCGAAGTTTACGTTACGACGGTGGCATTGTCCGAGCATCCATACTTTTGGGCGAAATATATACCCGGATCGGGCGCTCGGAGGAAGCCCTGCAACATTATCTCGAAGCCGAAGCAAAACTCGAAAATTCTGGCAATCGGCCTGCCCAACTTGCCGTGAAGACCGCCATCGGCGACCTTTTTTTTGGCGAAAAACTCTACGCCCCAGCGCACCGCTATTATCGCGAGGTGCTTGTTTTGCGACCCCAAGACTATGAGACGCGTGAAAAAGCCGCCGATGCGTGTCTTTACGACATGCGTTTCGACAGCGCGGAAATCCTTTACAAAGAACTGATTGTCAAGTACAAAGCGGAAGGGAACAACCCTCGCTTGGTGCAGATTTACCAAAAACGCGCCCAAGCTTATGACCAAAACCACGACCCGGGCAAAAGCCTTTATTTCTACCTCTTGTTGCAAGACATCATAGAGAAGGCTGGCACCACTCAAGAGCAATCCCTGCTTTACAACAACCTCGGCAGACAGTATGCGGCACTGCACGACTATAAGAAAGCACTCGAATATTTTCAAAAAGCCGAACTCCAGTGCGCCTACATCCCGTGTGATTATCCCGAAGTGTTGTGGGCCAATATGGGCATCGCACTGCACAATACGGGTGAATCCAAACGTGGCATCGAATACCTTTTAAAAGCCCGCAACCTGCTCGCTGCAAGGAAAGATTATGCTGCGCTTGCCAACCTCGAACACCTCTTAGCGGGGGTCTATTTTAGTAGCAACGACCTTTACAACGCGCTCTCGCACAACCAAACCGCCATCCAATATGCCAGCGACACCAAGCAACAAACCGTGCTCGCCGAGGCTTACCGCACCGCCGCCGACCTTTACCACGAACTCTACGATTTTGAAAAGGCCTTTGAATATTACCGCGATTACCTCAATGTGCTTGATTCGATGCGCATTGAAGACCAAGCGCGCGAACAACGGCTGAATCAACAACGCACCCTGCTTGCCGCTTCAGAGGGTCAGATCAAATTCCTGATTGCACGACAGAATTTTAAAGACCTCGAACTTAACCAAATCAGGTTTGACCGCGAACGGCTCGAACTTCAGAACAAAAACCTCGAACTCGAATCCCGCAGTAAAGAAGACGAAGTGCGCCTGCTCGAAGCCCAGCAAGACGCCGACCAAGCCAAACTCCGGGAACAAACCTTGCAAGCCCTCGAAGCCCGGCAGCGCCTCCGCCTTGCCGACCAGCAGCTGAACGCCGAAAAACAAGGTCGCCTCATTGTAGAACTCCGTGAAAAGGAACAAATCGAACGCGCCGAAAACCTCGCCGACAGCACCAGCCGCGCTCAGGAAATAGAGCGCATTCAGCGAGAACAAGCCTACCAAGGCGAGCAAGACGAGGACTTCCGCCGGTTTGCCTATATATTGGGTGGGTTGTTTTTTATTATTCTTGGGATAGTGGGCGTATCGTGGTGGTTTGCACGCCGTGCCCGCCAAAGGTTGGAAAGCCAGAACCGCAAGATTCAGGCGCAAAACATTCAGATTCAGGAAGAACAGCGAAAAAGCGATGGGCTGTTGCTCAATATTTTGCCTCAGGAAATTGCCGACGAACTTAAAGCGAGCGGCCAGGCCACGCCCCGGCTCTACGAATCGGCCACGGTGCTTTTCAGCGATTTTGTCAACTTCACGCGGCTCTCCGCCACCCTCACACCCAAGCAGTTGATTGACGAATTGAATGAGTGCTTCCTCGCGTTCGACGAAATCTGTGAGCGGCACGGCCTCGAAAAAATCAAGACCATCGGCGATGCCTACATGTGCGCGGGCGGCCTTCCCGTGCCAAACGAAACCCATGCCGCCGATGCGGTGCGTGCCGCGCTGAAAATGTCGAGCTGGCTCGAAGCGCGTAAACACGAGCGTCCGGATGCACACCTTACGGAGATGCGCATCGGTATCCATACCGGCCCGGTGATGGCAGGTGTGATTGGCAAAAACAAATTCGCCTACGACATCTGGGGCGATGCCGTGAACCTCGCCGCCCGCCTCGAAGAACACGGCGAACCGGGACAGGTAAACATCTCCGCCGCCACGAAGGAGGCCGTCAAGCACCTGTACCTCGCTACACACCGGGGACAAAAGGAGGTGCATAACAAGGGATTGGTGGATATGTATTTTATTGTTTCGGCGTGAAAGACTATTTGAATTTACAACATAATTTACCACCCCATTATACAGGCTATCCATAGCTCGGTATGTATTGGAAGCAAGTGCTCCAGAGATTTGATTGTATTGATAAGTACCTTCTATTTTCATAATCGTATAGTCTGTCACTCCTTGAGTATCCCTTACGACTATAAGCCTAATATTTTGAGGGCTTTGAAGAAATGCCGAAGTATCAACGACTACATTGTCAGGATTTAGAAGGTATCTGGAGGAATTACCTTGTAGGAGGGGCGCTTCTACTACAGATTGTTGTTTTGCCTCATCATAATATGAAACAGCATTGTCCCAATCTGGAACAATAATTGGTTCGACCTCTGTTGTGTCTCCACGAAATAAGGCGATATCACTTGAATTATTCGGAAGTTTTGATCCGAATAACTGTTTGGCTTCTTCGATAGTAAGCGATGGAATATTCCTGCCAATTGCTCGGCGCAAAAAAAATCGCCATAGCGACTATGACATCCTACTTCGGATGCGCTGTATCAGTGCCGCAGAGGCTTTTTCGCGCGAAAGGTTTGCATTGAGTTGGGAGCGCAGTAACGCTGATTCATCGGATGACTCAGACACACGACGATGTGGGGGCTGACTTGTAAGTACCGCCGGCTTTAGCCGCCGGAGGTTTAGTCGGTATGAACTGCACTGTTGTGTCAAAAGTCTAGGTTGAAAATTTACCACAGAACAATACTTTGAATTCCATAAAATCCTATAAGGTTTTTAAAACCTTATAGGATTCAATTGCTTGAAACACAATATAATATTTTTGTAAAAAATTTGCAAACTACCTTTTGAAACAACCCCAGTTCACCCCGAGTAAACCTCCTGCGGCTAAAGCCGCAGGTACAGAGCGGTACAAAAAAGCCCCGCCAATCTTCCGACGGCGGGGCTACTTTCTCCGATAAACCAAATCAAACTTTCATATTCTTCGTTGGTGATTGGTAATTGGCAGATTGGTGATTGGTAGATTGGGTTCTAATCAACGGGAGTGTTCAAAAATCTGCGTCAACTGCTGGTTACACCCCCAACCCCTCAACG
>CAZPTQ010000105.1:0-18983 GCA_964589365.1 uncultured Saprospiraceae bacterium | reverse complement strand
TAGTACACCTTGCCGGAGCAGACGAGCAGGCGCTTGACATTCTTTGCTCGCTGTAGGCTTGCCGAAGGAGCGTTGGCATCAGCGGAAACGTCGTCTATGAGTTCGCGGAAGCGATTCCCGGTTTCGAGTTCGCTGATTTCGCCGAGGTTGAAGGGCGCACGCAGACCCGATTTGGGCGACATTACGAGGAGCGGTTTGCGGAAAGGCCGCACTTGTTGGCGACGCAGCAGGTGGAAAAAGTTGCTGGCCGAAGTCACGTTAGCCACGGTGACGTTGTTCTCGGCACAACCTTGCAGGAGGCGTTCGAGACGGGCGGAAGAGTGCTCCGGACCTTGACCTTCATAGCCGTGGGGGAGCAACATCACTAGGCCGCTCATGCGCTGCCACTTGCTTTCGCCCGCGAAAATGAACTGGTCCACGATGGTGCTCGCACCATTTACGAAATCGCCAAACTGAGCTTCCCAGATCACGAGCGCATCAGGGGTGGAAAGCGAATAACCGTATTCAAAACCTAAAACGGCGTACTCACTTAGTAGCGAATTGAAGATGCGGAACTTACCCTGTTTTTCGGCTATGCCGTCCAAACGATTAATTTCCTGATAAGTATTGGTGTCAATAATACAGGCGTGGCGGTGGCTGAAAGTGCCTCGCTTTACGTCCTGACCGCTCATACGCACGTCTTGACCGTCGAGCAGGAGTGAGCCATAAGCCAGGAGTTCGCCGAGTTGCCAATCAATCTTGCCGGAAGCCACCAGTTGCCTTTTAGCCTCTGTCAGTTTTGCAATTTGTGAAATGGGGGTGAACCCTTCGGGAAACGACAACAGGTGATTGAGCAATTTGTCAATCACCTTGCGTGGAATACCTGTGTCGGGGCTTTCCTGAAAATCTTTGTCGGCATTGGTTTTTTTCAGCGCCTTCCAATGAAGTTCGGGTTCCTGATACGTGTATGGCAAAGGTGTTTGACGAGCATTGTCTAAACGGGCTTGCAGGTCGGCCTTGAATTTGGCCTCCATGTCCTTGGCCAACTGTTCGTCCACGTCGCCGCGAGCTACGAGTATCTTATTATAAATAGTCCGCGGATCAGCGTGTTTTTCGATGATTTTCCACATTTCCGGCTGGGTGAAACGCGGCTCGTCGCTTTCGTTGTGGCCATTGCGGCGGTAGCACACCAGGTCGAGGAACACATCGGTATTAAACGCCTGGCGGTATTCAATGGCCAATTCAGCAGCGAAAACGCAGGCCTCCGGGTCGTCGCCGTTGACGTGGAAAACAGGGGCCTGCACCACCTCGGCGACACTGGTGCAGTAGGTGCTGGAACGCGCGTCTTCCCAACTCGTAGTAAAACCAATCTGATTGTTGATGACCAAATGCACCGTTCCGCCCGTGTTGTACCCATCGAGGCTCATCATCTGAATCACCTCATATACAATGCCTTGACCCGCCAAAGCCGCGTCGCCATGAATCAAAATTGGCAACACGCGGTCGAAATCTTCTTCATACCGGATGTCGAGTTTGGCGCGACTGAAGCCCTCCACCACGGGGTCCACCGCTTCGAGGTGGCTTGGGTTGGGCAAAAGTTTGACGTACACCTTGCGCCCGTTCAGTGCTTCCGTTTGGGAAGAATAGCCCTGGTGGTATTTCACATCGCCCGAGCCAAAGCTCTGGTCGGGGATGCTTTTGTCTTCAAAGGCGCGGAAAATCTGTTCGTAGGTTTTGCCGACGATGTTGCAAAGCACGTTGAGTCTGCCCCGGTGTGCCATTCCGATCACGACTTCTTCTACAGGGGTTTCGGTTTCGGCAGCGCGGTTGATCATTGCGTCGAGAGCGGCGATGGTGGCTTCCCCGCCTTCGAGGCCAAAGCGTTTTTGGCCCACGAATTTGGTCGCGAGAAACTGTTCAAAACCCACTGCGCCATTGATTTTTTCCAGGATGCGCTTCTTCTTTGGCAACAAAAACCCGAAATCGGAGGCGAGGTTGCGGCCTTCGATTTTTTTGCGCAACCACTCCCTTTTTTCTTTGTCAAACACGTGCGTACTCTCAAAACCGATGTTGCCGCAATAGATCAATTTCAGTTGCTCGATGATCTCGCGAAGCGTTGCGTTGGGCATACCTAGTTGGTAGCCTGCCACAAATCGCGTGTCCAAATCTGCTTCAGAAAGCCCATAATCGGCCGGTTCAAGGCGTGGGTGGCGATTTTTGCGTGGTTTGATAGGGTTTGTGGTCGAAAGCGTGTGCCCCTTATCGCGGTAGCCATAGATTAGATTTACGACGGAGAATTCTTTGCGAATGTCGTTGGCAGAAGCAAGTTCACCATCCTTCGTTGAAACTATGGTTGGTAAAGTGGCAGTTTGCTCTACGCCGTTGGTGGAGGATAACGCAAAGTCAAAGCCCCGAAAAAAGGCTTGCCAATCGGGTTCGACAGCAGCCGGATCGGCTTGCCAGTTTTTATACAGCGATTCGATGTATTGCGGATGTGCGTTGAAAACAGGAGAATGGTCGGTCATTGCAAATAAGTACCCCGGAACTCTGTTCCGGGAAAGTTTAGCCCCGAACGTCCCCGGAACAGAGTTCCGGGGTACAAAAAGGGCCGCAAAATTAAAACAAGCCTATTGGTATTTTGTAAAAACCTCGTCAATTGCTGCAGCCAAAGCGCGGTCTTTTTCGGTCACGATATTCCCTGCGCTGTGTGTACAAAGTTGAATGTCAACCTTGTTCCACTCATTGCTCCAATCGGGATGATGATCGAGGCGCTCCGCGTGAAAAGCCACTTCGGTCATAAACGCGAATGCTTCCACGAAGTTTTTAAATTTAAAGGAGGCGTTGAGTTTGTTGTCTTTTTCTTTCCACATGAGGGATGTATGATGTATGATGTATGATGTATGATGTATGAACTATGATGTATGTAAGCTGATGCTACCATAATGTCGCCGCGATGGGGCTTTTTCCGAAACCTATCCAAAACTCACGTTAACTTACACAACAAATGACCTGCTCCCCGTCCGTGCTCAATTTTTCGAGGGAGACAGGTTTGATTGCGTTCAAAATGCCAGCTTCAGCGGGAATCTTGATTTTGACATAATTGTCCGTAAAACCGCTCAAAAACGCGGCATCCTTGTGATGCTCAAAAAGTACGGGGCGCGTCGTTCCGAGTTGTTCCTGATAAAAGGTTCGGCGCTTCATTTCTGAAAGTCCGCGCAAGGCTTGGTTTCGGCGACGGCGTTCTTCCACGGGCACTATGTCCGGCATTTCGGCGGCGGGGGTATTGGCACGTTCGGAGTAGGTGAATACGTGCAAATACGATACGTCGAGGTTTTGGATGAACTGGTAGGTTTCCAAAAAATCAGCCTCGGTTTCGCCCGGGAAGCCCACAATTACATCGCAGCCAATGCAAGCGTGGGGCATGGTTTTTTTTATCAATGCTACCCGTTCGGCGTACAAATCGCGGCGGTAACGTCGGCGCATATCGCGGAGTTGCTTGTCGTTGCCCGATTGAAGCGGGATGTGAAAATGTGGCATAAATCGTTGACTTTCTGCTACAAATGCGATGATCTCCCCGGTCAGCAAATTCGGTTCGATGCTGCTGATGCGGAATCGGCTGATTTCTTCCACTTTGTCCAGTTCCATTACCAAATCGGCAAACAGGGCTTCTTTTTTGGGCCGTTCGCCTTCGATGACGGCCGTGCCATTGCCAAAATCGCCGAGGTTTACCCCGGTCAACACAATTTCCCGGGTTCCCATTTGACCAATTTGGCGAGCGTTTGCCACGGCACTTTCGAGCGTGTCAGAGCGGCTCGCGCCACGCGCTTGGGGTATGGTGCAAAACGAACATTTGTAATCACAACCGTCTTGTACTTTAAGAAACGAACGCGTGCGGTCGCCAAAAGAAAATGAGGCCGTGAAGGTATTCACATTGCGTACTTCGCCGGCCCGCACCATGCCTTTGCTCTGGGATTTGCTCAGGTCGTCCACATAGTCGAGGATGCGGAATTTTTCGCCTGCACCCAGCACCAAATCCACGCCTGGGATTTCGGCGATTTCCTGCGGCTTCAGTTGGGCATAGCAGCCCGTCACGACCACAAAAGCACCAGGTTGGCGACGCATGGCCTGGCGCACGATTTTGCGGCATTCGCGGTCTGCTTGCTCCGTGACGGAACAGGTGTTGAGCACATATATGTCGGCTTCTTCCTCAAACTTGACGGGCAAATAACCGCTCGACTCGAAGAGTCGCGCCAACGCTGAAGTCTCAGAGTAGTTGAGTTTGCAGCCAAGTGTATGGAAAGCAACGGTGCGCGGTGTAGCCATTGTGTTCTAAAATTCACGGCAAAGGTAAAAAAGAAAGTGGTGGCACGACTTGGTGTCGTGCCACCATTAAGCAATCCACCAAGGTTCACTTCTTTTGTCGGCAGTCGCTTTATAGGTTGTATTCCAAAAAAAAAATCCAACCCAAATGACTTTTCATTGTTCGGTATCTCAATCGTCAATTTCCTCATTGCTGCGTACACGCAGGAATGCAGTATTCATCCGTTCAAAAAAAGCAGGGGTTGGGTATTTGCATAGATATATTTGGTCCTTATGTTGTCTTGAAAGCGGCATGTCCAGTTCCCAGACTTTTTCAATTTCTTGAAAAAATCTGGGCATGTCGTCTCCCAATTCACTATTTACATAGATCAGTGTTTGAAAATTGGCTGGCAGCGAATCGGGGAGCCAGTATTGGTAGTTGTCACTGAAACTCAGGACGCTCGGCACCTTGTATTTTTTGCCAAAAAGTTCAATCGCGGCTGCCTGACCATAGCTATCGGCATAAATGGCGGCAGTGTTTTTGTCCGGGATTTTTTGCCATGTTTCGCCTGCATTTTTAGCCAGTTCTTCCCAGCCGAGCATATCGGCGTAGTCTTGTGGCAGGGCATAATAGTTGCCATCCTCCCAGCGCAGGATCCCCTGCAATCCGGACATTTTCGTAAAGTGTTTTACAAAATTTGCTTCTTGTTCCGGCGGGAAAAGTGGCAAGGCCGCGGGCATCGCCAATGCCCCAAGGAGCAACATGGAAACAGGCAGTGCAAATCTCACCCAAATCATTCTCCGCACAGTCAATCGTTCCAAAAAGGCCGCGCCTGCAGCCACCAACACCGGATACGCCCCAAGCGAGTAATAACTTTTTGCACTAAAAAACAACAACACCGCCAGCACTGTCAAGTACATCCAGCCGAAAACCCGCCAGGCAGCCGCCTCTTTGTGAAACAGCAAAAACCATAGCCCTAAAATCCAAACCGGGAGTGCAGGCAAGAAAAATCGCAGCTGGTCGCTGAAAAAACTATCCAAAGAAACATGTGCAAACTGCGTGGCAGCCAATTCGCCCATGTGTTGAAATACGGGGAACTGATGTTCCGTTTGCCACCCAATATTTGGAGAAAAAATCAAGAGTGCAAGCCCAACAGCGAGGTAAAATTTCTGCTCTTTAAACACCCGGCGGTTTTTGGGAAATATTATCCCGGGGAGCATGGCGAACAATAGAATGAACACGGTGTACTTATTGAGCAAGCCTAAGCCCGTTGCCAAACCGAACCAGAGCAACCAGGACGGTTTTTCGGTATTGATATATTTGAGCAAAAGCCAACAGAGCAATGTCCAATAAAATGCATCAAACACAACGGGCATGAACAACATACAAGGCCGCAAAAATGCGCCAGATGTCAACCCCGCCAACCCAATAATGATCATGGAGAACCGCCCTGATTCAGTGCCTAAATGGTTGTTTTTAGGCAGCATTTCTTTTGCCATCAGCCCAGTTAAAAGCACAGTAGCCGTGCCGAACAATGTGGAAATCAACCGGATCGCCTGCACCGAACCACCCAGGACGGTATCGCCGAACCAGGCCCAAAACCCAATTCCCGGCGGGACGGAGGCATAGCCCCAATCAAGGTTTCTGCCCAGTGCGAGGTACAGAAGTTCGTCTCGATGAAAAGACCATTGCCCATTCAGGTATAAATGGAGCACCAGTTTGGCGGTGAGAAAGGCGGCTAAAATTTGCAGCCAGGTCAGTCTTTTCATAAATACGACCCAATGTGAAAAAACGACGGGGTTGAATGGAATCCTATAAGGTTTTGGAAACCTTATAGGATTGTGCTTGATCCAAAATATTGAAATTTGACGAAACCCGGCCACCAAAATGCTTACCCTCGCTCCAATTTTCCCCTGCGTCCATCGGCATCAAAGAAATAAACGCCCGGAGCAAGTCGGCTCAAATCAAGTTCGAAGGTCTGGCCCGATATGTCTGTGCGATGCAACACTTCTTGCCCAGTGAGGTTGAACAATCGGAACGTTCGAATGCTTTCCACGCCTCCAGGCAAGGTGAATGTTACATTGCCGCTGGTCGGATTGGGCGAAACAAGGATTTGTTTTTCTACCCATTGCGGGTTTGGGTCGTTTGCCCCGACCGTAATAGGCTGCTCAGTATAAAAAGCAATGAGCACCATCATCTCGTCGTCGGAAGTTGGGCCGAAATTTACCGATGTGGGGCCTTCGTTGACCCATTTGGCTTCGTGGATTATGCCGTTGCTCCATTTTACAGGCAGGGATGGCTCCCAATAGCGAATGGGAATATGCTGATAATCATACCAAGGTGTAGGGCAGCCGGGTATTCCCATAGGGCAAGATGCATCATAGATGAGATCGCCTTTTTGGCCATTTACGAGGCGTTTCCACACCTTATAACCACGGCCATACTTGTGCGTATGCCCCATTAACCCCCAGATATAAAGGCTGTCGGCGCCAAACTGGAATTCGGGTTTGGTGTGGGTGATCAAGTCTCCATTGTTGGGAATGGGAATGTTTGAGTTGACAAGCAGCGTTGCAAACATTTCCTGCTCGGCAGTGCCAAGTGCCTGCGTGTACACATTGATGTAGGCTTCGCACTGGTAGGGCTGCGAGAGCGAGTAGTTGATATAGTGCGAGTTGAAATCCAGCACAATGTTGTTGTCCCATTTGAATGCGGTTTTGTTCGGCAAGCGCAATTCGGTGGCTTCCTGAACCGCTGCTACGAGATTGATCTGGCTGTGATTCGCATCGAGCCGGAGTCCTGCGGGGATAGAAGCGGCACCCGATCCCGTAAAGTTGTACAGCAAAAAGTGGTGCGAAAAAGGCGAAATTTTAAAATCCAGCCCATTCACCTCCCCGTTGGCGGGGAGGTTCATTTCCCATTTTTGGTAATATTCCACCTCAGCATCAGGAGCAAGGAAGAATGGCCCCATTTTTAATTGGAAACCCTCGCCGGGCGCAGGCCCTGGGGGCGGGCCGTTGGGGAAGGATTTTTCTCCGCCAACGTTGTAAAAGGTTTCCACCAAGGTTTTGTCAAATTGCGATCCGGTGGTTTTTGCCCCGAAAAGTATCCATTGGCGCACGATTTCTTTTTCAGCGTCGGTAAGTGCCTGACTGGGGTATGCGGGCATGGTGCTGCCCTCCTGAGCGTTCAAAGCCGGAATGCTTGGCTCAAGCCCATTGTTTATTTTCTTGAATAGAAAACTCTTGTCGGCACGACCTGGGTACACACGCTTGTAGCCGTTGCTGAGTGCGTGGGCGTTGGCTGGGTTGAAGTTTACGAGTTTCGAGGCTACGTTTTGGGCGCGGAGGAGTTCGGTCGCACCAGTGCCTTCTAAATCGAGATTGGCTTCGGGGGAGGCGTGGTCATGGCAAGAAATGCACTTGTTCTGAAAAATTTTATAGACTTCTTGTACAGAGGGAAGGGTAGTTTGGGCGAAAAGCGGAAGCGCGAAGACGCAAAGGAGGAGGGTAAGTAGTTTTTGCATGATGCTTAATTTTTAGGACGTTGGATGCTGGATATTGGATAATAGACTTCATCGCTTCATCGCTTTATCCAATTGGACAAAGGTGATTCAGAATTGCTTATTCGTGCTACTGAATGGAGCTAAATTTGTAGAATTTAGTAAAATATTAACGCCACTGTTCAAAATCTGTTTTTTGAACAGTGGCGCTTTATGTGCCTATGTGATTTGTCCAAATCCTCTTTACCTCACCTACGCAAGCGAATGGAGTGAGTATCGCCATTGGCCAGTGTCAGCGTCCCAAAACGGTCGCAGACGCCATCTCCAAAGTCCATGGAACGAGTGCGGTCGCCCACCGTGAACTCAATAATACCTGAAGAAATCCAGCGGCATCCGGCGCGTTTAATAAGCGGCTCGATGATGGCAGCCGTGAAATCTATGCCATTGCGGTTAGAACCAGAAGCAGTACCAGTGCTGCTCCACACATCGTCCCAGTGGGTGAGGGTGCTGCCACCTTCGATGAGCGTGCTGTTGCGGGTTTTGCTCCAAGTGGTGGTGCTGCCGTCTTCAAATGTGAGTTTCATGTCGGTTGCAACTTTGGTGTACGACCATTGGCCAAGGGCATTTTGGCCGTTGTTCGTCCAGGTCCGAGTGCCTTCCACTTTTACGCCATCCACCAAGAAATTGTCGTGCGTAATGGTGCGTACCGCGCCGGGGGTACGGATATCAGCCGATTGATTTATAATGAGAATGCCGCTCAGAACCCGGCCATCCGGGCGGGTACAGGCAGTACCAAAATCAATGGTGATGGTATTGGGCCAAGTGCCTTCGGGCTGTGCAAATGTAACGGTAGGGCAAGGGCCGCCGCCGCGTTCTTCCACCGCAATGTCGGCATCGAGGTCAATTTGCTCGGTATAGTCTTCATTGGCGGAAAGGTCTTCTGCGGTAGTGATGACCACATCGTTGTTGTCATTTTTTCTGCAGGATTCAAAAGCAGCGATGCTGGCGATCAGGGCGATGAGGAACAAAAGGGACTTTTTCATGTGTTTGGATAATTTTTGTGTGAGAGAAAGTTTGTGTGGACCGGTTGACCGAGCTGGGCAACGAAAGCAGTAGACGATAGGAGGAGGGGGAGGTTTAGTTGGGCAAAAAATTATTTGGGGAAATTTCGAGTAAGGCGTCCCGAAAAAGTTGCCCAAAGGTTGAAGGCTTCAGGAGAGATTAGTTACGTTTGCCACAGCTTATCTTGCTAGCTAAGTTGCTTCTTATTTTCAGTCAAAGCCAAAACAGCGGCAATGCCTGAAGACACTTTCCCTTCACCCATAAAAAAATCCTATTCCATGCCATACACAACCATCGAGATCAAAAAGTATCAGTATGCTCTCTTTACGCCAACAGATGGCATCAGTATTCAATTGTATGATACCAATAATGTAGAATTTGCGGGCATCTATTTTTACCCGGATTCTGAAACACCTCCTGCGATATCTCAAGACCCAAACGGAAGGTATAGACTGAATTACAGACGCTCATCTTTTGAGAGACTCCCTGATGTGTTGCGCAATGAGAAGCCGGTCTCTCTGAAGTACTGGGACGGTGCCGGAAATAATACCCACATTGGAACTGGGCGAGAACCCGTTGGGGAAACCGAACCATAGCCTTAAGTTAATGCCCAAAATATCTTCGAGCATGGGTCGTTCCCCAGCAAAAAACATCTCGTATGTACAAACTGCTCTCCGCTACCCTGCTCCTATTCTTTTTTTCCAACCTCCTTTCTGCTCAAAAAACCGCCAAACCCACCAACGTTTTTGACCTGAAAGACGCCCTCGCCAAAAAACTCGTCAGCATCCAGATCGAGGGAAAAGGCGGCCATCAGGGCGAGGCCATCAAGATCGTGTGCAAAAACCTGCGCGGCCAATACCTGCGCTTGCGCATCCCGCAAGGACAGCTCATGGAACCTGCCGACTCTGCCCAGCAAACGCTCGTGGTTGCCGAAGAAATGCTGCTTGCCGTTATGGCCAAAACACCCGTCGAGGCCTCGCTGAAAACTTTTTGCACACAGGCGGGCGATAATTCTCCAAGTGCCGGGTCGGCATTTTCGGTAGGCGCCCTCGCCCCTGCTACGGTTTGTAACTTGCTCAAATTCATGCAAGAGAAAGGCAAAACTGACCTAGCGGAAGCCCAAACCGCGGTGTGGTGCCTCACCAACGGGCAATCGCTCGGCTCTATCGGCGACTCGGAGTTGACCAAATTTGTTGCCGAACAACTGGGCAAGGAAGTGCCCGGCTACCGCATCCGCCACAGCGTAGTCGAAACAGTGCCCGGGCGACCTGCGGAGCTGGGCAAAGCATTGGTAATTGAAGGCAATTTCCGCTACTATCTGGAAAAAGATGAGCGCACAATCATGGTGTTGCTCGACGGCGCGGGCAAGCTCATCAAACAAGTCTCCAAGGAAGAGTTGATGAAGGCCGGCGAACACCGCAGCAGCCTCCGCCTGGAGGTGTTTAACCTTGACCCTGGCAAATACACCCTGCGAATGCAGACGAAAGGAGGGCGGGTGATAAAGGATACGGAGATTGAGTTTTGATAGACCCAATTTCAAGTATTGATTCCCTGCTCCTTCAAAATTTCCCTCAAAAGCGGCTCCAAGTCGTTTTTCTGTGCTTCATTCCGAATCCGCTTGGTCAGTTCGTCATACAGTGTCTGAGAAGGGATTTTATCAATTTCATACGTCAAGACGCTTACCAATCGGGCATAGCGCCGACGCTGGTACCACACCCAGCCAATAATTGCAGCGGACAATGCCGCCAGGGCAAACAACAGGTTTTTTGCCTGTCGTTGTACAAATGGCACATCTTTGTGAACGATTTTCTCGACCCGAGCCATGATCGAGTCAACGGTTGGTTGTAGCGCACTGTTGACCAACAATTGAGCCTTGATCCTCGTGCTATCCCCGAGTGCACCATTGAGGATGATTTGCACTTTCTGCTTTGCGGTTTCCGCGTCGAAGTCATTGAGCGCGTTTTGAATCATGTCGCTCAGCAGGGTCTTCGTTTGCTTTTTTAGTTTGCCGGTGGATTCCTCAATAATACTGATGAGGAATTTTTTCAAGTCCTCGTCTTTGATATTGTCCTTCAAGCTATTTAGCCGCGATTCAAGTTTGCTTCCAATGGAGTCAAGTTGCGCTTCCGACAAATTGCCGAGTTCCTCGATTTTGAGTTTGAGTTTTTGAAAGTCAGGGTCGAGGGTATCCATGGAGCCTTTGAGGCCAATGAGCAGGTTTTTGGTAATCAATTGGGCTGTATCGGCAATACCAAGGGCCGCACTTCTGCTTGCGCTGCGCAGCAGGCTGTCAATATGGGCCTGGTTTTTTGTGCGGAATTTGCTGATATCCACATTGTCCACATTGTTTTTCAAAAGATTGCAGCCCGCCGCAAGCCAGAGCGATGCGGTTAGGAGCATTATCACTATGGGCTTGATGTTCATTTGTATGTCCATGACAATTGTTGATAAAGTTTTTGAAACCTCGTAGGTTTTTCAAAACCTGCGAGGTTTAGGCATTACTTAAGCGGCGCAACTATTTTTTTTATATCATCGCTAAAGAAGTCGGCACGCTCTTTTGTAAGCCGCACCGAACGCCGCGAAAGCCAGCGACCGAGCGGGATGCGCAAGTCCGTTTCTTTTGGCTCGCGGGCTTGCAAAAAGAGCGTATGCAGGGTGTCGAGCGGACTCAAATCGTAGGCCATTCGTTTGGTGAAATAAGTGGTTCGTCCATTGATGGTGGTGCTGCTCGCGTGTTTGAGCGGAGATACCGCTTGCGACACGCGGTCGAGTTTGGGGAAATTGGCTGTTTCCAATTGATTGTTGATCAAATAGATAACACGGACGCGGACTTTCGCCATGCGGGGGTCACGTTCGCGCTTTCTGTCGAGCCAAAAATATATCTGTTGAAGCAATTGCAAGCCCATATTTTCATAAGTGCCGCCGTCAATATAATTGCCCGATTTTGGAATATAGGTGAAGGCGCTCATCAATGGGAAAAGTTCGCTGAGGTTGGTAGCACCTACCATGCTGAGTGTTCTGTTTTTGCGTTCCGGGTCTGATCTCTCCACGGCAGCCAACACATCAATCGCGTCGGTGAACACGAGCGAGTCCATTCGGACAGGGCTGCTGAACGCAGATTTTCCTGTTTGAATGTTGGTGCTGATGGGCAGGTAAAGCGGCAGGGTGGCTTTTGTTTTTTTGGGCCCATCGTACCAACAACTCAGGTATTCCATGAATGGGTAGTTCTTCACCTTGAAGCCATCCACGGAAAGTTCGGGTGCGTCGCCCTTGTCCCAGAGGCGCAGTCGTTGGTAAATGCGCATCGAAAGCTTCGATGGCTCCGGGTAGAACCCCCGCTCCAGGCCAGCTCCAAAACCCAGCGCTTCGTCTTTTTGGAGACGGTAGTTGCGGCTGCCGCGGTCTTTTTTCCCAAACATAAACCGACTTCCGATTTCGCAGATAAATATGTCGAAGAATGAACCGCTGAGGTAATTGCGCTGGAAGGCCCCTTTCGCAAAATTCAAGTAGAGACTGTCTTTGGGCTGCCCCCCCGGGTTGCTGTTTACGAGCGATTCGTTCTCCTCGGCAAAGCGCCACAAGGCCAAGGTTGCCCCGGTGCCGACCGAGCCACCAGAAGCAGATGTAATGGCAAAACAATGTTTGTGGAACTCGTAACCGCTTTCCACCTCCAATCGGTTGAGCATTTCGCTCGTCCAGAGGGCGGCACGACTTCCGCCGCCTTGAACGGCCACGAGGTAAACCGGAATTTCTGTCGCTGCGGTATCGAATTGGTTTTGCGCCCACCAGGCCTCAAACCACTCGTCGAGCGAGGCGCGGTCTTTGCATTCCATAACGGTGCAAGGAATCGTTCGGATGTTGTGTATGCCCGATTTTACAAAAAAGACAACCCCCAGAAAAAAGGCCATCAGCACAAAAAACACCCATACTTTGAGGCATTTGAATCCCGCGCATTTGATTCGATATACATACAACGCACTGATAACCCGTGTGAACATCAGGTAAAAGGTTGTAAGCAGCAGCAACATGAAGGTAGGAGTGGGCGCCTCCAAATTTGGGCAGGTCATGAAAAAAATCACCAGTGCCAATATCGGAATAGTGCTCCAGAAATATAACTTGTCATAAGCACGGATTTTTACTTGGCCCGTTGTGGCAACAGAGTCGTCGGCATTGGTGGCCAATCGGAAATCTTCGTTAATGCGCTTGCTCAGCCCGCCAATGAGGGCCATTTGGATCATCAGGCAGGTGCCAACGATAAAGTAATTCCAAAACGGTTCTCGCTTCTCAATCCAACTTACCAAAAGCCCACAGACCACGATGTTTGCCAGCATGATAAGCAAGGTCGTGCGCATCCTGAGTTTCCATTTGGCTTCAAAACGCGCTGAAAAGATAAACGCAAGTCCCAAAGTAGGCACGATCAGCCACCAGGCCCAATGGGGGATTCGGTCAATTTGAACTTTTATCATCACCAGCCCAAACATCACTACGGGCAGTGCGCTGAGCAAATAGGTTAGACCGGGATTGTTGAGGGCCGCCGGATAGCGAAGCTTGCCCCAATCCTGGAACTTTACTGATCTGAACAATGGGCGGGGAAGCAAAATAATAGCCATCGCCTGCGCGAAATAGACCGCAAGCAGGAAAGATGCCTGAAAACCGCTAAAAAAGTTGGTATCGTCAAAAAGACCCGTGAACAGCTCACGTCCCTGCGCCATAAAATAGAGGATTATAGGAACGAGCAGTATCCAGATGAGGTAAAAGAAATGTCGGCCTACGAAGGGAAAAAATTTGTCGGGGCTAAGTCCTCTCCAGATTTTGAGCATCACGCCTTCCCAAAGTTCTACAGCGATGTTTTTGACCCAATTGGTGAGTTTCATGAGATTGGGATTGGTTTTATGGTAAAAAAGTGCTTTGAAATGCAAGTTTTGCACAATGCGTTTCATTTGCGAATCAATTGCGAATTAAAAAACAATCAACTCTGCCCAGCAGGAACGCGCTATTTTTGCATTTTAGTCAATTGCTTATCCTACTAAAAACGTGAACTGAAGCAACAAAATGACCACTGACCTCCTGCTCGGAAGCCTTGCCCTCAGCCTGCTCCATGCTGCCATCCCCAATCACTGGCTTCCAATCGTTGCTATTGGAAAGAGGGCGGGCTGGACAGCTGCCAAAGCCTCGCGCATCACCCTTTGGGCTGGCAGCGCACATGCGCTCAGCACTGTGCTGATTGGCCTGTTGATCAGTCTGGCAGGCTGGCAACTTTCTTCCTGGGCCGAAACTTTTATGGAAACCGCCGCGCCTGTGTTGCTTATCACCCTTGGCGTAGTATTCATCTGGAGGCACTATTACCACCGACACTTTCACCTGCACGGCCAATTGCCCTTGCAACTCCCTGAAAAACAAATGATTGTTGCGCTCGCTTCCGCGATGTTCCTCTCGCCTTGCCTCGAAATTGGAGCGTTTTTTCTCGTGGCTGGCACACACGGCGGATGGGCGGTTTTCAATTTGTCAGCACTTTACACCGTTACCACAGTGGGTGGTATGGTAGTGTGGGTGCAACTGGTGTGGCACGGACTTTCGCTCGCCAATTGGCACGCACTGGAGCACTATGCGGGCATTATTTCGGGTGTGGTGCTGATGCTTGCGGGGATTCTGGGACTATTACATTGAACGATGAACGATGAACTGGACACGCCCGGTGTTCATCGTTCATCGTTCATATCAAATGCTTGGGAAGGTCTGTAACCTGCTCACAGCCAATTTGTTCCATAACTTGTTTCAACTGGGTCTTCAATATGGCAACAGTATGATCGCCGCCTGATTTTCCCAATGCAGCTACCCCATACATGAACGACCTGCCGAGGAACGTAAATTCTGCCCCGCTTGCCAACGCCCGGGCCACGTCCGGGCCGGAGCGAATGCCACTGTCCAGCATGATCTTGATTTGTCCGGCATATTTCTTAATAATTGGGGCGAGCGACTTGATAGAGGACTGACCAGCATCCAGCTGCCTGCCACCGTGATTGGACACAATAATACCGTCCAAACCCAAGCGTATTGCCCGGGCTGTGTCTTCCTCGCTTGCCACTCCTTTCAGCACGATTTTTCCTTTCCAGCGTTCACGGATCGGAGCGATTTTTTCCTCGTTCATTCTGCCAGAAAAGGTCTGGTTCATATATACACCCAACTGTTTCATATCCAAGTTTTTGGGCATGTACTTTTTCATGTTGGCAAAGTTGGGTTGCCCGTGCAGCAGGGTTTGAATTGCCCAATTCGGTTTTCCCATGATTTGCAACACATTGCGCAAAGTCATTTTGGGCGGCATTGCCAATCCGTTTCGAATGTCACGGGGACGGTATCCAAATGTCGGCACGTCACTAAGAATGACCAGGACTTTGCATCCTGCTGCCTCAACGCGGTCAAGAAGGTCGTCGCGCAGGGCGTTGTCGGCAGGATGATAGAGTTGAAACCAGAAATTGCCATCTGTCAATTTACCGATCCTTTCGATGCTGGATGTAGTGACGGTACTCAGCACGAATGGGATGTTGTGCTCCCTGGCGGCTTTGGCCAATATCTCCGGCGCATTGGGCCACATAAGGCCTTGCAAACCAACAGGCGCAATGCCAAAAGGAGCATCGTAAACGTGGCCAAAAAGCTCGGTTTTTAAGTCCGACCCGATGTGTTTGGTTAAGTAATAAGGTTTCAGTTCTACCTCGCGTAGTTCTGCGGTGTTTTTGTGCAGGTTCACATCTTCATTGCAGCCACCATCCAGATATTCAAAGGCGAAACGCGGGATGCGTTGCTGGGCGCGTTCGCGCAAGTCGTCAATAGAGGGGTAGTTCGAGTTGTAACTCAGTTTCATAAAAAGTCTTTTAAATCCGTGTGATCCGTGTTCCATTGGCACACGGATGACGCGGATTAGACACGGATTTTTTTGAGCGAGATCAAGTCTTTCGACACCGGCTTTTCATTCCAGCTACCGTGAATTGCCATAGCTGCTCCGAGTGCCGTAGCTTGGGCGACTTCAGCCGCGAAGACTTCCATTTCCGGGAAAGCCGCTGCCATCAGGGCCATGTAGATTTCATTCCTGGAAAAACCGCCATCCACAAAAATACGCCGGATGGGTGTGTTTCCGATAGCCAATCTTGTCGAAACGGTTTGTTTTTCAATGAGTTGGCGCATGAAACTGAAGTAACTGGTTTCCAAACTTCCCGAAATTTTATCCCGAGTGCTCGGGACGGGAAGTGTAAGTTGCCGGTAAAAATCCTCCGCCACATCAAATTCCTCCGCCATTTTTTTCGCCATTTTTTCATGCTCGTGCCCACCAAAATACCGGGCGGCTTTTATTGGTTTCCCCTCATAGCTCAGGTAACATAAGCAATCCTGTGCGAGTTCCTCTGGTGTGAGCGGCTCCTGATTGAATGGGTTGAGCGAAATGCACCAGGTACCTGTGGAAATCAACACGAAGGGTTCTTCAAAACACGCTAGATAGGGAATTAGGGCAGCCGAGCTGTCGTGCAAACCTGTGCCTATGTTGATTGGTAAATGGTGATTGGTGATTGGGAAAGTAGTATTTGAAGGTCTTATAGGTGGAAATTTATCAGCGATGTCCGCTGCTTTAACCCAATCGTGGTAGTCGTTTTTCCGAAAATCCCAGAGTATAGTGTGGCAGCCGATGCTGGTGATCTCGCTGGCCTTTAATTCTGGATAGTCGGAAGGGTTTAAAACCCTTCCGACGATGTAAACTACATATTGCGGCAAATGCAACGACCATTTTATCTGCCTAAAAATCAATGGTTTATGATGCTGTATCAGGTACAATTGCAAGCCCGAGTTCAGGCTTCCCAGAATGGGCGAAGCCGTTTCGATCTCGATTTTTCCCTCCTCCCCGTAGGTGTCAAAAAACTGTTTTCGCAGCGCCTCTGGAAAGGGCTTGAGGTAATTGTACAAGGGTGTGAG
Organism: uncultured Saprospiraceae bacterium; assembly: GCA_964589365.1. Classification (GTDB taxonomy): domain Bacteria; phylum Bacteroidota; class Bacteroidia; order Chitinophagales; family Saprospiraceae; genus M3007. Next base: position 2,187 of record CAZPTQ010000105.1, on the reverse strand, counting down.
TGGCCTGCCCTCGGAATCAAGATGGACAAAGCTCGCGCCATAAGTTGTGACATTGATTGCACGGATTTGAAAACGCTCGTCGCTCAAAATTTCCCGGACAGAGGCTAAAACCCAATTTTGCAGCAAATCCAAATCTTCACAAGACTCGCCATCTTCGTCTTGGGTTTCGGCAAGTTGGGTCGTTTTTTCAAATACAATCCGATAGTCCTCGTCGAAAACGAAGCATTTTTTGTTGGTCTTGCCGATGTCAAGGAGGAGGATCATAATTTGTGTTAAAACGTGTCCCTTTCGTGTGATCCGTGTGCGAATGGAACACGGATCACACGGATTAGACACGGATTTTAGAGTCCAGTTGCCAGGCTTTTTTTACCCCGTTGCCCAATCAATTTCTCCCGAATGCCCAAATCGCGATACACTGCAATTGGGTCCAGCGCAGCACCAGCCTGACGGGCAGCCTCGGCCACAAGTGCTCGAGTATCCGTCGCAAAGATGTCTCGAAGCAATTCCTCTGCAGTTACTACATCGTTCTGTTCCTGAGCCGCAGAAAGCATTACTCGATCCACCAACAAGGCTTTGGCGTAAGTACTCAGGATATTCTGTACAGATTGCAGCAGGTCTTCAAGCGGGTCTTTGACGTTGTGACTGGCATCAATCATCCAGGCCAAAGGTGGATTTTTCACCGTCGAATCGTTCATAGCATCCACCAATTCATTGAATATCAGGAAAAACTGGTAGGGTTTGATGCTGCCCGTAGTGAGATCGTCATCGCCATACATGGAGCCGTTGAAATGAAACCCACCGAGCCGTCCGAAGTGCATGAGCCGGGCTACGATCTGTTCGATGTTCGTGTTGGGCAAGTGGTGGCCCAAGTCAACCAGCACATGAGCGTTTTTTCCGAGGTGCTGGCAAAGTGAATACGAGGTGCCCCAATCCGGAATCACCATGGAGTAAAAATTCGGTTCGTAAGGTTTGTACTCAATGAGCATCGTCCAGTCGCCCGGCATGGTTCGATATATCTCTGCGAGCGAATCGGCGGTGCGCTGCCAAGCCTGACGGAAATGTTGCTGTCCGGGGAAATTGGACCCGTCAGCCAGCCAAACAGTCAACACCTTGGAATCCAAAGATTTACCGTGTTCAATACAAGCGATATTGTGCTCGATCGCCTGCTTGCTTACAGCAGCATCAGTATGACACAGCGAACCGAATTTGTAGGAAAGCGGCTGGTTTGGCTGGTCTTGAAAGGTGTTGGAATTGACGGAATCTATTTTCAAACCGAATGATTTCAGTTGGCTTTGCAATGCCGCAGGGTCGCGCGGGATATCCCAGGGGATGTGCAGCGAAATAGAATCCGAGGACCTATTGAGTTGATGCAAAAGCCCTACGTCCTCAATTTTTTCCTCCAAACTGCGTGGCTCGCCGCCCCCCGGAAATCGCCCGAAGCGCGTGCCGCCCGTCCCTAGCGCCCAGGAAGGAATGGCAATCTGAAACGCCTTTATTTTTTCAATAACTCCTTGAATTTCAATGCCTTTTCGGTTTAGTAACTCGGCGAGGTGCTGAAAATGAAAGTCGTGGGCAGCGCGATTTTTATGGTTGTGTTCCTGAATCTCGGTGGAGATAAACATGCGTTTTTATTTTTTATCCGTGTCTCATCCGTGCCATCCGTGTGCGAAGGGAACACGGATGACACGGATGAGACACGGATTTTTTTAGATTATTTTAGATAAAAAACCTCGTGTAATGGTAAGCTCTTTGGTGAGTGATCTGGGTTGGTTTCCATAATGTCAGCCATGTAAGCCCACCAGCGTTGCATCACTGGGTGCTTAGGCAAATCATCCAGACGGGCAGGTTCATCAATATCCAAAACGCCGAACAGCGCATGTGTTTCTTCATCCAGAAAAATGGAGTAGTCGCGGACGCCCGTTTCTCGAAGCAGCTCAGCGAGTTCCGGCCAGAGCGTGTCGTGGCGGCGTTTGTACTCCTCGGTCTGGCCGGGATGGAGTTGCATTTTGAAAGCGATTCTTGGCATAAGATGTTTTTATCCGTGCCGTCCGTGTGCGAGGGGAACACGGATGACACGGATGAGACACGGATTTTAGGGAGTGTTGACCATTAAATGCCTTACGAATAAAGACTTTTTTTGAATTTTCTAATCTCCAAAATCCGTGTCTCATCCGTGTGCGAGGGGAA
>CAZPTQ010000104.1:0-19032 GCA_964589365.1 uncultured Saprospiraceae bacterium | reverse complement strand
GGCGGCAAAAGAATGGCATCAAATTGGGAAGTTATTTTGACACCGTTCCTAAGCGAAGAAATCCACTGGAAATTCTTTTACCGCAGAGACACAGAGGCGCAGCGTGATATTTCTCTGTATCTCTGCGGTAAAAGAAATATTATTCCGCACCTTTTGGACTAAGTGTACTTGTGAGACACCCTCCTATAATTTCCGAACCTTAATATTCTTATACCATACCGGATCACCATGATCCTGCAGTGCGATTTTTCCTTTTTGCGAAAGCCCAAAATCAGCGCTTAGCTTCGGGAATTTGCTTCCTGCGATGAGCTCAAGCCATTTTTGGGTGGGTTTGCCGCCTTCGAACATTTTGAGTTCCACTACTTTCCGGTTGTTCAACCAGTGTTCCACTTTCCCGTTTTTGAAAACAAGCCGGGCGTGGTTCCATTCGCCGCCAGGGTTCACCGTCACGTATTTACATTCTACCAGGTCATATAAATCGCCCGCGCGGTGTTTCGGGAACTTGGCATCTGGGTGACACGCATTGTCGAGTACCTGCATTTCAGGCCCGGTCATCCAAACGTAGCCATACTTCCCAGGGTCTTCAATAATGTGGTAGATGACCCCTGAATTGCCGCAAGCAGCAATTTTCCAATCTATTGAAAGTTCAAAATCTCCATATTCCTCGTTGCTCACAATGTCGCCGCCATCAGGTGCTTGCCAGCCGCCGTTGGGGTTAGGTTGTGCTTCCAAATGGATTGAATTTTCAGCGATGACCCAGGATTTGCCAAGGGTAGTTTTGCCATAGTTGTGCCAGCCGCTGATGTTTTGGCCATCAAAAAGAAGTTGCCAACCATCGCGTTTTTCTTTCTCCGTCAAGGTGTTATCTGCTGGAGGGGTAAATACAGGGTGGGTGGCGGCGACCCCCAAATTGTCCGAAGGAATGGCATTCAAGGTGTACCAGGCTTCCGTGGTCCAGATTTCGTGGCCGAGATCTGAAAGCGGCAAGTTGCGCAATTTGAAGTACACGACATGCTGGGGTTTCAAGCCCGGGATTTCGAGGAATACTTTCTTGCGGTCTTCAGAAACCGTGGCTGATTTAACGTTCATGGTCTCCTCATCCATTTTGGGGCCGCCATAGTTGACAGTCGGTTCGTACCACCATTGTTTCACGAGGTATGACGAAACATCCCAGCCGTCTCCCTCGCGCAGCGGTTCAGTGAATTCAACTTCCATGCCGTTGGTTTTGGCTCGAATAGCGAGCATCTCAAACACGGATTCGCCATTGTACTTCATCCGTTGGAGGCCGTACCAGAGTTTTCCTTGCTGACCCCAATTGCCGGGGTTTCCGATCATGCCGACGTACAATGCGCCATCCGGGCCCCAAATGAGCCGATGCGTCGCGCCTTCCAATCCTTGTGAAAAGCGGAACACACAGCCCTGATAATCGCCTTCATTGCCCGCCGTAGGCTTGCCGGAGGAGGGGATTTTCTCCATAAACACCCGCTGAAGGCCTCCATAGCACACGTCTCCATGTAGGAGTTGGTTTTTGTAAGGGCCGTCGTTGATGAATGTGGGTTGAGTAGGCGAGTTGCCGATATCGTCTTGTGGGAGCCATACTACGGGCTGTTGGATGGGCATCCCTGCCACGGCTACACTGTCCACCGCGAATGAATTGTAGAATGCGCCCGGCTTCACGTGAAGGATTTTTGAAGAGGGTAGCCAATCTCCCTGATTGTCGGCGATGAAGATTTCGCCGTCTGGGCCGATGCCCACGCCGTCAGGGGTGCGAAGGCCGCGCGCAATAAATTCGATGCTGCCGTCCTTGGCACTGATCTTCACCACCTTGCCGCGATCAAGGCCTTGTGGGCGGGTGCTCGCGCCGCCGGGGTTGATGGCAATGGCCAATGCAGCATAGAAATAGCCTTCTTTGTACACCAGGCCAAAGGCGAACTCATGGAAATTGGCAGAAGCACGCCAGCCTTTGGCGAAGCACTGGTATTCATCAATCAGGTCGTCACCATTCGTATCCACGAGTTTGGTGAGTTCTTGTTTTTGAAGGACAAATATTTGGCCCTCAACGACTTTTAAGCCCAAAGGCTCAGCCAGGCCAGCGGCGATTCGTTTTACCTTTATCTTTTTAGGATCACCGGAAGACACATTTTCCAAAATGTACACCGCACCAGATGCATCCCAGGTCGAGACCACCAAACGCCCGTCGGGCAGAAAATCCATACCAGCCACTTTGGGCAAAAAGCCATCAGGGCGAGCCTGCGTGAGGTCGTAAGCAGGGTGAACTTCTGCCAGTGGGGCGCCGTCGCCGGGTATGGCATTATCATCCTTCGACAAAGAAGTCATGCCCTCCACATTGTCGGATTTTTTGTGGAAAAAACTTCCATCGGTAATAACCTTGAAACCGGGGGAGCCAAAACGCGCCCATTTGAGCACGATCCCCTTGCCACCGCTTCCTTGGAAATAATCAATCCGAATGGGGTGATAGCCAGCCCGGAGTGCAATTTCGGCTTCTTTGGGCTGCATCCCGTGTGGGCCATCATGGAGAATAATTTCTTGCCCATCCACCAACAAACGACTACCGTCGTCGCTCGAAAGTTGAAAGACTACGTTATCGTCTTTTTCCAAAAAAAGATACCCGATGGCTTGTAGTCCGAAATGGTCTTTGAAATCGCCAAATTCCGTTCCCTCCGCTTGTATTTTGGCTGCGGTAGCCACGAGATTGGGCTTTACGCTCAAGTTGACATCTGCTAAGGCGCTCAGGGTTTTTTCGGAGGACCATACTTTAACCAAAAGGCCGGGCGACAGATCTTTGTCACCCACCGATTTATCCGCCTTGAGCCATTGGTTGTCAGGAATTTCAGCAATACTTTTGGCTGCCCCACCGCCTTCGCCATCATCTTCACCCTCATCAAGCGAGAGTACATAGTTCACCATTGCTCTTGCATCTTCTGGCTGGAGGTCGGGGTGGGCGCTCATGGCCGCCGCGCCCCACACGCCCGTGCCGCCTTTCATCACTTTTTGTGTGAGCAGTTCGAGGTTTTCTGGCGTGCTTTTGTAACGTTCGGCAATTTGTTTGTAGCTCGGGCCAATGGTTTGTACCGCAGCGTTGTGGCAGGTACGGCAATCGCTTTTGGCCATCAGTTTTTCACCTGGGCTGATGGGCTTGCCTTCCGATGCGCCTGATTCTTGAGCATAACGTTCGGCATCGAAAGGATTGGTTATCAAGGGCCTATTTACAAACATCGTGCGGAAACGGGTGCGCCCGCTGGATTTTAGCGTCAGCTCGCCCTCCACTTCAAGGGCCTCCAAATTGTCGTCGGTTTGAATTGTTTTCGATCCCGTTTGTTTCCAAACGCCATCGGTTTCGATGCTGGAAGCGGCAGCGATGGAGGCTGCGTTGGTTTTCAAAGAAACGCTTACACCGGAAGGTGCATTTTCCACTATGAATGTGCGCTCGAATCCATGCTGGCGTTCTCGCTCGAAGTATTCTGGCCGTTCGTTGATTCGAATTCGCTGTCCATCGGCGAGCACGAGATCATACATTAGTTCAGCATGGCCGTCTTTGGTGTAGCGGTGGCCTTTGTAATCAGTGCGCGGGCTTTCGGTTTTGCCACCGAGCGTGACGCTCCATGGCTGCTGCTGGGCGTTTTCAAACCAGGCCGCTCCTACACTCATAGGCTGCGGGCCGTGGCGCATATTGTACACCGCCCCTGTGAAATCGGTGCTGCCCGACCAAATTTTATACAGCGAACAGGAGTCGGTGGAATAAGAGGCCCACATATGTTCACTGAGCGCGAAAGTGATCATGCGCGGCTGTTTGTCCATCACGGAGCGAAACACCCAAGGGTCGTTGGGTCGGGCAATAGGGATAGCGGAATTGCCTGATTTTGAGGCGAAAAACCACATGCCGAGCAAAACGGCGATGAGGGCAAGGAAGAGGGTACGGGTCTTCATGAAAAGTTGTGAAATGTAAAGGCTTCGTCGGGTAAAAGGGCAGTGGCGAAGGTAGAATTTCTGGGATTTTAGTGGAAAGGAATTTTTTGTAACGTACGTTGTGTTACACCGACCTTTGAATAGCGTGGGGCAAACCTTACTTTTGCGCCGCTTTACGCAACTTTCAACCACAAAACCATATTTAACTATCGAGATACGTTTTGAAGGTCGTTTTTGTACCACCAATGCACTCGTACTTCCAGAGGATTCGGAAGTTTTGCTCGGTGCCATCCCGATGGAAGAAATGGATTTGTGGCTCAACCCGACCCGACAGATGCTCACTTTTGCTCACCCAGAAGGCCCTGTTATGATGTTGAAATGACGTATTTCGCGCATTCAAATCCACAAATCAACAGATACACAAATCAACATAAACGCATGACATCCCGCGAAATCCGCCGCCAATTTCTCGATTTTTTCGCTTCCAAAGGCCACAAAATCATCCCCTCTGCGCCCATGGTGGCAAAGAGCGACCCCACGCTTATGTTCATCAATTCGGGAATGGCGCCACTCAAGGATTTTTTTCTCGGCAACCAGGCCCCACCCTCGAAACGCATCGCTGATACCCAAAAATGCCTCCGGGTGAGCGGCAAACACAATGATCTCGAAGACGTGGGCATGGATGGCTACCACCACACCATGTTCGAGATGTTGGGCAACTGGTCGTTTGGCGATTATTTCAAAAAAGAGGCGCTCGCTTGGTCCTGGGAACTCCTTACCGATATTTATAAAATTCCGAAAGATCGGCTCTATGTGTCCATTTTTGAGGGCAACGAAGCCGAAGGCGTGCCTTTTGACCAGGAGGCTTATGATGTATGGCGAACCATGTTGCCCGAAGACCGCATCCTCAAATTTGGCAAAAAGGAAAATTTCTGGGAAATGGGCGACCAAGGCCCCTGCGGTCCTTGTTCTGAAATTCATGTAGACCTTCGCTCTGATGCCGAACGTGCTAAAGTGGACGGTAGAACACTGGTGAATAATGACGACCCGAATGTGATCGAGGTCTGGAACAACGTGTTCATGCAGTTCAACCGCAAAGCCGACGGCTCGCTTGAAGAACTCCCGGCCAAAAGCGTGGACACCGGCATGGGTTTCGAGCGGCTTTGCCGTGCCGTACAGGGTGCGCGCTCTAACTACGATACAGATCTCTGGAAGCCACTGTTCGACTTTTTGGGCAAACGCTCCGGCCACAGTTATCTGGATGTTTACCCTGGCAGCGATTCGCTGGCACTCAAAACCGACATCGCGATGCGCGTAGTGGCCGACCACTTGCGGGCCGTGTCGTTCGCCATTGCTGACGGACAAATGCCGGACAATGGTGGCGCGGGGTATGTCATCCGCCGCATTTTGCGCCGGGCAGTGCGGTATTATTACTCCGTACTCAATATCAAAGAACCCGTCATGTACCGCATGGCGCCGATTTTGGCGGAGGAATTTCACGATGTATTTCCCGAATTGAAAGCACAGATTGACTTCGTTTCTAAAGTGATTTTGGAAGAAGAAAAAGGCTTCCTGCGCACTTTGGAATCTGGTCTAAAACGCTTTGAAAACATTGAAATTCAAGGGACTACATTGGGTGGCGCACAGGCTTTTGAGCTGTATGACACCTTTGGTTTCCCCTACGATTTGACGGCTTTGCTGGCCAAAGAAAAAGGCTGGAATGTGGATGAATCAGGATTCAAAATTGCCCTGCAAGAACAAAAAGACCGCTCGCGCAAAGACGCCGTGAAGCAAGTTGGCGACTGGATGGTGCTCCGAGACGCCCCCTCTGAAGGAGGGAGCCGGGCGGAGGTTGAGTTTGTAGGCTACGACCAGCTGGAAACCCGTGCTTCTCATGTTGCAAAATACCGCGCTGTAACCGCAAAAGGGGAGGTTCAGTACCAGATCGTACTAAATCGCACCCCTTTTTACCCCGAAGGTGGCGGGCAAGTGGGCGATATCGGTTGGATGATTTTTGGCTCCGAGAGCACAGGGCAGGAACGCATCAGGGTATTGGATACCAAAAAGGAAAACACCCTCATTTACCACATCGTGGAAAAATTGCCTGAGCAGATAGACGACGATACCGTTCGTTGTGAAGTTAATGAGCCTAAACGCCGGCTCACAGAAGCCAATCACTCCGCCACGCACTTGCTCCATGCTGCGCTGCGCTCGGTACTCGGCACCCACGTTCAGCAAAAAGGCTCTTTCCTCAATGAAGAGACCTTGCGTTTCGACTTCCAACATTTCCAGAAACTCAGTGATGACGAACTGGCTGCCATCGAGCGCATTGTGAACCAAAAGATCCGCGAAAACATCGCGCTCGAAGAAGCCCGTAACCTGCCCATAGAAGAAGCTCAAAAGTCTGGCGCAATGATGCTTTTCGGTGAAAAATATGGTGATTCGGTGCGCATGATCACCTTCGACCCTGCATACTCCCGCGAACTTTGCGGCGGCTGCCATGTGCAACGCACGGGCCAAATCGGCTTTTTTAAAATCACTGCCGAAACGGCTATCGCCGCCGGGGTGCGGCGAATCGAAGCGGTAACGGCTAAAGGAGCGGAGCAATGGATTGAAAAAAAGTTGGAACGGCTTTCCGTCTACGACGATTCTTTCAAAAATCCGCGCGACCCCGGCAAAGCAGTTGCTGATTTGAACGAGGAAAACAAACGCCTCCAAAAGGTGCTCGAACGCATGGTGCAGGAGCAAGCCAATGGGCTTCGCGATGGCCTGCGCTCAAAATTTGTTGCGATAGGCGAAGTGAAATATCTGGCCGAAATCTTACCCGTTTCGGATGCCAACGCGGTGAAAAACCTTGCGGTCGAACTCGAGCGCGAAGTAGGCAGTGCTGTCATTGCATTCGGCTCTGTTTCCGCCGACGGCAAGCCCTCCTTGACCATCAAAATCAGCGACAACCTTGTGAAAGAAAAAGGACTGAATGCTGGCACCATCGTTCGCGAGCTGGCCCAGAAATTCCTGAAAGGCGGCGGCGGCGGCCAGCCTGGATTTGCTACGGCGGGCGGAACGGAAGCTGGAGGGTTGAAGGAGGCGGTGGAAGGAGTGCGGGGATATTTGGGATAAAAGTTAATACAGATTATTTAGAAAGAGAAATTAAACCGCAAAACCGAAGAACAGAAAAATGTAAGATCATGCATTGTGATTCGAAGAAGGCCAAAACCTTCACTTTATCGAGATCAAACGCTTGGTGATTTTATATTTTTCTGTTCTCCGGTTTTCTTGTTTTGCGGTTTAACACGCCCTCCACAAACTCCAACGCCCTCCTCTCCGCCCAGGAAAACTCCCCGCCTCCCCGCGACTGAAACCCGCAATGTCCGCCCCCGGAAGATAGTTCCAGGTGCAAAAACGGATGTTCCCGCGCAATCTCCACCGGGAAACACTCCGGCGTGAGAATCGGATCGTTCAGCGCACTCACCAACAAAGTGGGTATGCGCGTACCCGCCACAAAATTCTTGGCAGAAGCTTGCTGGTGAAATTCATCCGCCGAAGCGAAACCGCAAATCGGTGCACTGAAATGTTCATCAAAATCGTACCAGCGCTTTACCCGTTTTAATTTTGAAACATCCAGCCGACCAGGGAATTGCCGGGCTTTTTGGCGGATTTTCTTTTTCAAAAAAGCCATGAAGCGTGTTTTGTAAATCCAGTTTTCCCAATGGTCGAGTACATCAGATCCCGCGCGGATATCGCAGGGTGCAGAAAAAGCTACTGCCGCTCGGACTTGAGGTGGCAGGTTCTCTCCGCCCGTTCCTACATATTTGAGTGTGATGTTGCCGCCCATACTGAAGCCCACCAGTGCTACTATGTCGTAGTGCCCCGTCGCCAGTGCATGGTTCACGACGGTCGAAATATCCTCCGTGTCGCCGTGATGGTACATTCGGAATTTACGGTTCATCTCGCCGGAACAAGAGCGGCAGTTCCAAGCCAAGGCATCCCAGCCATTTTGAGCGAAAAGTTTGGCCGTGCCAAGGCAGTAAGAGGCCCCTGAATTGCTTTCCAGTCCATGCGACACAATCATGAGGCGCTTACTTGATGTTGGTTTGCGCAACCAGTCCAGGTCAAGAAAATCCCCATCGGGCGTTTCAATTCTTTCTCGTTGATAATCAACCCCCTTGACCCGGCGAAAAAGCCCGGGAAGTATGGATTGCAAATGCCCGCCACGTTGCAAAAAGGGTGGCCCTGGATAGGAGGATTGGGGAATGAGCGGCATTTACTTAAAAAATCAAACTCAGTCCTGTCCGCAAATTCACCGCTGGGCTGCTTTTTACGGAGAAGGCATTGAGCAGATTGTCGGAAGCAAAATAGAGTTGCACGGGGCCTGGCTTGAGCACAAGGTGGAAGCCAAGATTGGCCGCAGACCGTTCGTTCACGCTGTACATCGCACCGAGCGAAATCCATCTGAACAATTTCAAACGCGCATTTACGCCCACCGCGACGGAGGCTTTTTCTTCTGCGCGTTTCTGGAAATACGCACCCAGGCCAAACGACCAACGCTTGCTCAGTTCAAAAGTCCCGCCTGCATAGCCGCGCAACGGCAGCGTGGTTTCAAATTCCTGTGGCGTTTTTTGGAACTTGAAAATGTCGTTCAGGGTGTCAAGTTTGGTGGCAAAATCAAGGCTGTCTGAACCATTTATGATGTCAGCACCGGGAAGGGTCGCTCCTGTATATTCGTATTCGCCTTGGCTGATAAAGTAATTGGATTTTTCGGTCCATTTGATTTTACCGCCAATATCAAGCAGCGCGACGTCAATCGTAATCTGTTCGTTTACTTTGAATTGTGCGCCGAGATCGAACGCAAAACCCGTGTTTTTGGAAAATGCCTTTCCTTTCAATTTTCCCACGCTCAGGTCGAAACCCAAGCCCGCAGTATCAATGGCTGAAATGAGCGAGGCAGCGTGAAAACCGTAATCAGTAGCGAGCGAGAGTTGGTAAATATCGTTGCTGGTTGTGAGGGTGGCGGAGTGGTGTGCGTCGTCGGTGAGAAGCGCGCTGGTGCCGGTGAGGTACTTGGCTCGAACACCTATGTGGAGTTTCCCAAATCCTTTGGCCAGGCCCACGCTCCATTCATTCCAGTCAGAAATATTGGTCTTCATGGCGATGTCCACGGTTTGGCCTATGTATTGGGCGTTGCCGTCCCAGATAAGCGCGGGCAAGGCCTTTGGGTAAACGATGGATCCGCTGAGCCGATTAGCGTGCCCGGCTTGGAGCCAGATTTTGCCGGGCAAGCGAATGCCAAACGAGACCGTTTCTATACGTTGTTCAAATTGGACCGTGTTGGTGGGATCCAGTTTGTCGAGCGCCTTGGAAAAATCAATTTTGGTGCGGTCGCCGTCTTTCACAAAAATATCCTTGTACGAAATATCGCCTGAATGCGCAGCGTCCAGCCCTATGCCGGGCAGCCCGATGGCGATGATCTTGTTTTCAGGGAAAAACGACGGGTTGGTAGAATTGCTGTGCCAAACATCGGGGAGGGAATGCAGCATCAGTTCTTGCTGGGCAGAAAGTTGGAGGCTGAGGAAGAGTGCCAACATCAAACTTCCCGAAAGTTTAAAACTTTCGGGAAGTTGTGGCATCCGATATGAATTGATTTTCAGTAAATTATGTTGAAAAAACATGAATGGTCCTGTTTGTATTAAAAGTGGGGCGAAATTCATTCCGCCAGGTTTCAATCATAGAAATTGTTCAGAAAAGTGTGGCACACCTAAAATAGAGTATTGTTGATCAACATGGTTGGCGAGCTGTGCCACACTTTCTTGAACACTCTCGGTGCTACAATCTCTTCTTTACTTTAATCCCCATTTTCACCACTATTTTGTCAGTGGCCAGGAGTTTTACGAAGGTATTGCCGCCATTGGCGGTAGTGAAGGAGGTTTTGAGGAAAGCGTCTTTGGATTTGCTGATAAGGTCAAATCTTGCAGCCGACATTTTGATAAACTCCTCGGTGCGGGTGATGCCCGTAGCCACACCGTTGCCGTTAATCGGCGCAGCGCGGATGACTTCTTTTGGTCCGCCGAGGAAGAGAGAGTCAACGTAGTTCTGTAAACTGTCGCGGAAATAAATCTGCATCGTAGAAGAAATAGGTGCTCCGTTCTCGGTGACAAGTTTGAACTCAACCTCCTCCACATTTGCGGAATCGAGGCTGCCGAATTCGCCAAAATCCAGGTTCATCGTTTGCTCTGCGCCAAAGTTCTTGACCGAGCCTTCGAGCACGAGTTCTACCCTGAGTTGGAGCTTGATCGTGCTTTTGTCCGTAATAAAACCAATGAGACTGGGATCAAGTTGGGCATTGCTGATGCCGTCAACTTCATAAATCAGGCGGGTTGGTTGGCTGTTGAAGATTTGGGCAATATTGGAATTAGTCGAGTCCAGCGTGATGTCCGTGTACTTTGTTTGGCCCACCTCTCCCAACAGCCATGAAGGGTATGCAAAGTCTTTATAGTAAAAACTATCGTACTCAAAAACACCCGTACTTATGAGCGGTATTACTTCGTCATTTTGACCGATGAAACTGAGGTATTTGATTTGCCCACGGGTGGGGAAGCCCCAAGAGTTGCTGATTCGCATGGTGACCTTTGGGTTTTTCACCTTCAAATCACCTTTGAGATCTGTTTGGTTGATGTCAATTTCAATGGTATCGCGGGTAAGTTTGTACCATTGGAAACCCCAATAGCCTTCCACATAGCTGAACTTCATTTCTGAGGTGGCGGCAAAAGGAAAGCCAGGAACTTTCACCCTGACATTATTTGGGGTATATGCAAAGTACTTGAACGTCAGCGTATTATTGCTTGATTCCAAGTGATAACCTGCGAGCGAAATACCCGTTACTAAGAATGTCGAATCTGGTGCCACTACAAATGGGTATTGGAACACCACCCCAGCAAGACTCATTTGAGGTATTTCAAAGTATCCGTGAAGCGTGTCTGGTGTCGTGTTTTGTAAGTAAAAACCGATTTTACCAGAAAGGATGTCGGCCACACGAATCGTTACCCCGTCAGGAGATTGAATAGGATTGTTGACTACAGTATCTATCAACAAAATAGGGACTGTGCCCTCGAGAAATTTAAAAATATCACTCGCCGGTTTTTCCGCCACATCGCCCGAATAGAAGAGCGTCATGGTATTGTCGGGGTTCACGAAAATCGTGTCGGTGGAGAGGGTATCGTTCAGGAGATTGAAAAGCAGGTCTTTCAACAGCAAATCAGTGGTGAACAGGGGGAAGGCAAACTCAGCGGTATGGTCGCCAAGCTCAACATTTTCGAAGTCGGACTTTTTACAAGCCGACCAGAGTGCAATGCCCATGGTGATGGCAAGGGCAAGGGGGAGAGAAAGTCGTTTGTGCATATCAGTTAGGGAAATGGTCAAAATTGAAGAGAATGATGGGGTTATGTCAAAAGGGTAGGCATTCAAAACAACACGATTTTTTTTCGTTTTCTTGGCTTGAAACCTCATAGGTATTGAAAACCTATGAGGTTTTGCACTCGAATAAAACTAAAATTTGTTGCTTTGTCAACATCAACCCTTTTTACACAACCCCACCACTATTACGTCACAAAAATACTCAAGAAAGTCGGTTGCGGTAGTTACGATACCCAAACCGTCGTACAATATCCAACTTGCCGTCGGGGCGAAGGATGGCGATGCTGGGGTGTGTCACGCCATTGAACGTCGAGGTTTTCACCATTGTGTAGTGAATCATGTCTTCAAACACAATTTTTTGGCCGATGTTCAAAGGTTCGGCAAATGCGTACGCCTCCATAAAATCACCGCTCAAACAACTTACTCCCCCGAGGCGAAACACGTTTTTGTCGCCTTTTTCCACATTTTCCTTTGCGCCTTGTATGCGCGGACGATACGGCATCTCCAAGGTATCGGGCATATGGGCAGTAAACGACACATCGAGAATGGCCGTGCACACTCCCCCGTTTTTCACAATGTCGAGCACGGTGGCCACCAGCACGCCAGCATCCCAGGCAAAAGCACTGCCCGGCTCGAGTATGACCTGCAAATGCGGCCAGCGCTTCCGAAACGCTTTCAAAACCGAGATCAAATGGGCCACATCGTATCCTTTGCCTGTCATCAAATGGCCTCCGCCAAAATTGACCCAGCGCAATTGGGGCAAGAATATTCCGAATTGTTTTTCAAAGTGTTCGAGCACTTTTTCCAAATCATGGCTCGTGCTTTCACAAAGCACATGGAAGTGTAAGCCTTCAATGCCATCGGGCAATTTTCCTGTAAAATTTTCCACAGGCTCACCCAGACGAGACCCCGCTGAAGCAGGATTGTACAAAGCCGTGCCAACGGGCGACCAACCGGGATTGACCCGAATGCCCGGGCTGACTTTCTCGACATAATTCAGCACGCGTTTCTGGTATTTACGCCACTGCCCAATCGAATTGAACGTGATATAGCTGGAATAGTGGAGGATTTTGCCAAATTCTCTGGGAATATAAGCCACAGCATACGTGTGCGACTCGGTGTTCATTTCATCATAGCAAAGCCGCGCTTCGTGGAGCGAGGAGGCGGCAGCGCCGTTCACATATTCCCGCACTATAGGGAATGCGCTCCACATGGCAAAGCCCTTGAAAGCCAGAATGATTTGTACGCCGGCCTCTTTTTGTACGCGGTCTATAATTTCCAGGTTCTTGCGCAGGCGTGATTCTTCGAGTACAAAGCAGGGGGAGGGTATCTTAGAAACGTCCATAAAGTGTTTGACGAAAATTGATATTCAGGTTATAGTTTCGGATACTCTTTCTCATAGCCTTCTGGCACAACGTGCGATCCCGAGGCAAAGGCATCGCCATAATTTTTGCGCATATTCTCCGCAAATCGAATGCCGACCATAGTGCCCGCTGAAACAAAGAGCATGGCTCCAATATGGCCATAGAGATTGTCGTACTTGAACCAGGATACGAAAGCCAACAACAAACCAACCACGAAAGGAGAAAGAAAAATTTTGATCCACATGTAAATGTTCAATATTTTTTCGAAAGAGCTCATAGAGAGAAGCGTTTAGAAAGTTTACGCTGCTTAACTATATCGCCGCAGCCAAAGATTCTTACCCAAAGTTCAAATCAAGCCCCTCGATTTCAATTCCAGATATTTGTTGATGGTGTTCAGTGTCAAATCCTGGGGCTTCGTAAGCACAGCCTGAATGCCATACTGGCGAAGTTTGGTCACCATTTCCCGTTTGTCTTGCAGGAACTGCCGTGCCACTGTTTGGCGATACACGTCGGCGGTGGTGTGTACCGGTTCGACGGAGAGTTTGCGGATTTCGGTATTTTCAAAAAACACCACCACCAATAGATGTGCGCGGCTCAGCCTCCGCAAAGTCGGCAGGGCGCGCTCCAGCGCGTAACTGCTCTCAAAATTGCTGAACAAAATCAGCAGCGAACGCGCACCGATGAGCCGCCGCACCGCCTCGTAGAGCAGTTCGTAATTCGATTCGCCGGGGCGCTCTTTTTCACGGTAAAGGCTTTCCAGTATTCGGTTGAGCTGGCCAGTGTCGCGCTCGGCTTTGAGCGTTGCGCCCATTACATCGGAGAACGTGAGCAGTCCCGCCTTGTCCTGTTTTTTCAGAATGATATTGCTGATTGCTAATGCGGTATTGATTGCATAATCCATCAGGCTTAGCCCTTCAAACGGCATCCGCATGGCGCGGCTTTTGTCCACAATGCAATACACCTGCTGACTGCGTTCGTCTTCGTATTGATTCACCATCAGGGTGGCACGCCGACTGCTGGCTTTCCAGTTGATGCTGCGGAAATCGTCGCCCTGCACATAGTTTTTGATTTGCTCGAACTCGTAGGAATGGCCGATGCGACGCATTTTTTTGATGCCCGTGTCGTGTGCAATGTGGCGCATGGCCCGGAGTTCATAGCGTTTCATCTGGATGATGCTTGGGTAAACGTCCACGTCTTGTGGCTGCTCGAAAATTAGTCTGCGTTCTACCAGGCCGAGGCGTGTGGAGGCAAAAACGTTGATATTGCCAAACGAGTAAACACCGCGTGTGCGCGGCACTAGTTTGTTTTCGGCGATATACGGCTGACCAGGGGGCAAGGCTATTTTTACCTCAAAATCGCGGTTTTGAAACTGCACCGGAAGTTCGTCGGCAATGCTGAGGTTTAGGTAAATGTTCCCTTGGTTTTCCACAAAAAGTTTTACCGGATTAGGGTCGGAAAGGGAAAAAACAGGGCTAAGTTCTCGCCTGCAAACCACCTTTGGCTTTTGCAAAAAAAGCAGCATCCAGTCCGTCAGCACCAATGCCAAGCACCCAACAAATGCAGTCTGTGCCAATGGGAACAACCAAGCAAACGGGTACGCCATCGCGAATACCGCTGCCGATATGCCAAAGAGCCAAAAGAAACGGTTGGTTAGGTACAAGGGTGAGAGACGTGAGAGGGTGAGAGATGTGAGAGGGTGAGAGACGTGAGAAATTTCCTGTTATAGGTTTTGGACAAACGCGGCATATTCCCGGCCTCTTTTTTCTGCAAAAAAATCAAACGAAAGCATGATAGCCCCTTGTGCAAACATTCCGACGCCCAGTCCTTTGGTAAAATTGAGTTCCTGATTTAGCAGGATAATGGCCAGTCCAAGCACAATGAAAACCACCTCCACCCATTTGATTCGAACAAAATTGCGCAAGACGGCCTCCATGCGCGCAGATTCCAGTCTGCGAAATTCAGCAGGCGAGTCAGCCCTCAATTTTTCCAGATCATCCGCTTGAAAGTCACTGCGCCGCGCTACGGTAGCACCTACCATGATTTGTACAATGCCGATCACCACCAAAGGGATAGAAAGACCCGTGTAAAATGGAGCGCCCGCACTCAGCAAAACCCCTCCACCTACGGCACAAGCGGCGATTCCAATCGCCATTGCGATAAATCCGCCCAGTTTTTCTGCTTGGAAATAGGATTGAATCATAAGTTACTTGAGTTTCAAGGTAAAAGAGGCAAAATGAGTCATGCGAATCAGAGGTTGGGCAATAACATTCAAAATCACAGAATTTTCTCTGAGACCTATAAGGTTTGCAAAACCTTATAGGTCTTTATAAGCTGAAAGCATAGCTTTACTATAATTCAACCCCTGATTCGCATGACTCATGTTTTAACGTCAATCTATTTTTGAAAACGTTACACCTGCATCCGGACGCAGGAACAAAATCCCCGTTGTGCATACCGTGTCGCCGGCTTGAATGCCTTCCGTAATTTCTATCATACCAGCTTGGCGAACACCCGTTTTTACCACCACGAACTTTGCCTTCCCGTCCTTGCAAAGGATCACTTTTTTGTCGCGGGCTTGTGGGATAATTGCTTGATTTGGAATGAGTAACGCCGCGGTGTTACTGCCGAGCGAGAGGCTGACTTCGGCAAACGCACCGGGCAACAGACCCTTGCTATTGGCCACGGTAGCCCGCACCTGAAGGTCTCGCGATCCTTCTGCAATACGTTGTTCGGTGGCTTGCACCGTTGCCTTATGCGTGGCCGCGCTGCCTTCCACGGTAAACTCCAAGGGCTGTCCGATGCGGAGCTGCTGACTGTATTTTTCTGGTACTGCAAAATCGAGCTTCAGCGCCGAAGCAGACCGGAGCGTGGTAATGGCAGTGGCTGGTGTGACGTAAGCCCCCGGACTGATACGCCGCAATCCCAGGATACCATCATAAGGCGCACGGAGTTCAGTCTTGCTGATGTTGACGCGCAGCAATTCTATGTCTGCCCGAAAGGTTTGGGTTTGCAGCACGGCGAGGTCGTATTCTTGTTGACTCACGCCCTTCACCTTGAGCAGTTCAGCGAGGCGCTGTTCCGTAATCTCCGCCTGCTTGAGTTGTGTTTCAAGTTTGCGGAGTTGGGTTTTGAGGTCGTCATCAAAGATTTTCAGGAGCAAATCGCCCTTGCGCACAATTCGTCCTTCGGGCAAGTTGAGGCGCACAACGCGCCCCGATGCTTCTGGATGCAGTTCGGTTTCTTCGGCAGGCAATAGGTTGCCGCTGGCAGTCACACGCTCGGTGAGTACACTCGGCTTTGCCACAAAACCTTCTACGGCTGTGACGTTGAGCGACGCTCCTTTAGGCGGTGCTCCAGCGTTGGGAGCACCCGTGTTTTTGTCGTTTTTCCCGCAGGAGTAAAGGAGGAGTGCTGATAGTAAAAACGGAATTAAATGCTTCATTTACAGTTAGTATTGGTTTTTAAGCGGTCTAAAAATCCAAAGAGAGGGTAAGTTTTCCGGCTCAAAAATAGAAAACCCTTCGGGATAGAAAGGGTTTAAAAATCGGTGCTTTGTTTTGGAGCATGTGGAAAACCCCCGCTTATTCCTTCTGCTCAAATTCGACAAACACCTATTGTTAAAAGACCTCGGGGAGACTTTAACCCATACATTTGTGAGAAACAAAATCAACTTTTATGAAGTACATTTCCCTCCTTATTCCAAGTGGTTTTCTTTTTTGCAGTGCTCTTCTATTGGCTCAAAACACCACGAGCTGGTTTGTTCCAGGGGCAAAATGGGCCTATTCGTATGAAAGTCTAGGCGGGCCCGGCGAAGAATATCTGGATTGGGTCGGCCATCAAACGGTAGGCGGCGAGCTTTGCGCCAAACTACACTATCACGGCTATGAATCAGGTTGGGTGTCCGGACCATTTGATCTGGGCTTTCGATATTTTTTTGCCCGCAACGACTCGGTTTTTCTTTGGAATGGAAGCTCTTTCAACCTGCTGTACGATTTCAACCGTACAGCAGGCGATACCTTCTCACTCGCGAACAGCATCTACGACCAGGGCCTCGTGCTAAATATTGGAGACACGGTTTGGAATGGCATTCCCCTTAGGTTTCAAGATTTGAGACTATCGGATTCTCCCTCCTGGCCCGGTGGCGATACCTTTTACCTTGACACACGTGTTTACGAAAGGCTTGGCGGTACTCAGCTGATTTATTGGGACAATGAATCTCCCTTGACCGAAATCCAATATTCCCTTGGTTGCTACCGCGACAACGAATACCCCCAGCAGGATTGCCAACTCGGTTATGACCCTACCTATGTTGGCTTCCCCCAATTTGGCACTTCGGTGTGGAGCCAAACCTATGGCGGCTGGTGCGGTTACTGGGGCTACCAATACAAGGTGGAAGGTGATTCCGTAATTTGGGGCGTTGGTACAGGTAAAAAGGTCTATTTCCGAAATACTTATACTAATTTCTTTTGTAGTCCTGCCGATAGCGTTCAAATAATCCACGAGCCTTTCAAATTGATTGGATTGCTAGACCAGAGTGTTCAATACAAGAAAGTCTATTTTACAAGATTGAGTGCTGACCCTGCGCCCTTCCCAATCTGTGTTGATGCTGATTCATTTCCGCTCAATCAATACACTTTGTTGTACGATTTCGATTTAAAAGTTGGAGATACGCTCCATTGGAGACCAGAACCAAATGTGGTACTAAAAATCGACTCTATCCAGATGGACAATGGAACCTGGCGACGGATTTTTGTTTTTCACCCACTCAATGCCTATTATTGGATTGAAGGAATCGGCTCCAATTTCGGCTTATTAGGCGGGTATGCCAATCTCCAAATCAGCGATGTGAGTTGCCAACTGCAATGTTTTCGCTACAACAACCAAGTACTATACAGTACGGTGAATGCCATTTTTTGCGACAGCGTAGCAGTAGCCACTTTTGAACCGGAAGACTTCAACAATGCGTTGCGCCTTTCGCCAAATCCGACTTCTGGCAATATCACCTTGGAAATGCCGCTGGATGAAACCCCTGCCATGCTGCGCATCTTCGATCCCCAAGGGCGCGAATTGGGGCGGGTAGACCTAACAGAGTCTCAAAGTCAAATAGACCTCTCGCCGTGGCATGGCAACGCTGTATTGTTCCTTCAAATCCGAGGAAAGAGTGGCCAATTGGCCGGACGGATGCTGCGCATGGAGTAAACAAATCTGCCCTTGTGCCATCTTGCGCAAACTATGTGGACAATTTTGCTTTGGGAACAGACCTATAAGGTTTCCGAAAACCTTATAGGTCTCAATTTCCGAAAATGTCCAGTAGTCTGCATCCTGCGTTTTCTTCAAAAGGCATTTTTAGCGGTTGCCGCTCACAAAGCATTGATTTTCACTGCAAAACCCGCTCAGATATTTTATCAACAAAAAATATTTGAGCATTATTTTGATTGATTTTCAATAAGTTAGGTGTTTTTTATGAAAAAACTTTTCAGCCAACCTTGCACAGCAATCTGGCTCGTTTTATATTTGCGCCCTCTTTGAGGAAAGGGAGGTGAAAAATTACAATTTACGATTTTGGATTTACGATTTTTTCGATTCGAAAAAGGCATAAATCATCCCTTATTCGATTCGAAAAAATCGTAAATCCAAAATCGTAAATCCAAAATTCCCGCCTCCCTTTCAAACGTTACAAATTTTTACAAAAAAATGGATACACTGAGCTATCGGACGGTTTCCGTCAGCAAAGAAAAAGCGGAGCATAAGTGGTACATCGTTGACGCTGAAAACCAGGTCACGGGTCGTATGTGCGCCGAAATCGCTTCAATCTTGCGCGGAAAGAACAAGCCGTCTTACACGCCCCATGCCGACACGGGCGACTATGTCATCGTGATCAATGCCGAAAAAATTCGCTTCACGGGCAAAAAATGGGACCTGAAAGAATACAAACACCACTCGCACCACCCAGGTGGCTTGAAAGTGGTCGTTGCAGACGTGATGCGCACAAAATTCCCAGAGCGCATTGTTGAAATCGCTGTGAAAGGCATGCTGCCCAAGACCAAATTGGGCCGCGCCATGTACAAGAAAATGTTTGTGTACAAAGGGGCCAATCACCCCCACGCCGCACAAAAACCAGAAGCACTAACATTTGAATGATGATGATTTGAATGATGAATTATGAATGATAAATGATGAATCCAATGGCAAAACTGGCCTATTCATCATTTATCATTCAACATTCATCATTTAAATACACTCATCATTTATCATTCATAATTCATCATTAGTAACATGGAAATGATAAATGCCGTGGGCCGTCGGAAAACCGCAGTTGCCCGCGTTTATT
>CAZPTQ010000103.1:18422-19127 GCA_964589365.1 uncultured Saprospiraceae bacterium | reverse complement strand
AGACGCACGTGAACGTGCTGTGCAACGGCAACTCCACTGGCTCGATAGACCTGACTGTTTCTGGCGGCACATCGCCTTACACTTATTCCTGGACGGGCGGCGTCACGACGCAAGACCGCTCGAACCTCGCTGCTGGCACATACACGGTTACGGTGACAGATGCGAATTCCTGTACAAAAACCCTTTCGGTCACCATCACGGAACCTACTAATGGCTTGTCGCTTTCAACCATCGTTACCAATTCCACTTGCGGCAATGCCAACGGTGCAATTGACCTGACGGCAACCGGCGGCACCTCACCTTATACCTACAACTGGGGTGGAGGTGTGACAACAGAAGATCGCCCTAACATTGTTGCCGGCACCTACACCGTAACTGTAACGGATGCAAATGGCTGTACCAAGACCATTACAGCCACCGTAAATAATGTTGGCGGACCAGTTTTGGACATGACTATCACCAATGTCGCCTGCTTTGGTGGCACTAACGGTGCAATTGATTTGACGGTGACGGGTGGAACTTCCCCTTACACTTATACCTGGACAAACGGCGCAACGACCCAAGATTTGTCAAACCTCGCTGCAGGCACTTATACCGCAACAGTTACAGATGCCAACGGTTGCTCGGCAGTAAGAAGCGGAACCGTACAACAACCTGCCGATCTCTTGCTGACGGAAACGCACGTCAACCTGCTGTGCTACGGTA
>CAZPTQ010000103.1:0-18322 GCA_964589365.1 uncultured Saprospiraceae bacterium | reverse complement strand
TGCTCTGCAATGGAGCGAGCACTGGCTCGATTGACCTGACGGCAAGCGGCGGCACGGGCGTTTTGACTTATGATTGGTCGCATATTGGCGGCAACAACAACCCGCAAGACCCGACCGGCCTTTCTGCCGGAACGTACACGGTCACGGTGACAGACGCAAACAATTGCACGAAAACCCTTTCGGCAACGATCACCGAACCGCCAGCACTCGTGCTCACCAGGGTAGTGACCCATATACTGTGTTATGGTGGGAACACTGGCGCGATTGATCTGACGGTCTCTGGTGGAGTTTCGCCTTATACCTACTTGTGGACTGGCGGCGCCACTACGCAAGACATTTCCAACCTCGCTGTTGGCAGCTACACGGTGACTGTAACGGACGCGAATGGCTGCACGAAGACAACTTCTGCGACCGTGAACGGCCCGTCAGACCCGCTCGCTTTGAGCGAGACCCATGTGAACGTGCTTTGCCACGGAAACAGCACCGGTTCGATAGACTTGACGGTTTCTGGCGGCACACCTGCTTATACCTATAACTGGGGCGGTGGCGTCACGACGCAAGACCGCTCGAACCTCGCTGCTGGCACTTACACGGTGACGGTAACGGACGCGAACGGTTGCACCAAGACCCTTTCTGCTACCATCACGCAGCCTTCCGAACCCTTGACTGTGAGCGCTACGACAACCAACTCTACCTGTGGCAATCCAAACGGCTCTGTTGACCTGACGGTTTCAGGTGGCACTTCTCCTTATACCTATCTATGGTCGAACAACGCAACGACCCAGGATTTGAGCAACGTTATGGCCGGCACCTACACCGCAACCGTGACGGATGCAAATGGCTGTACCAAAACTACTTCTGCTACCGTGAATAACACAGGCGGGCCTAACCTGAGCGAAACGCACGTAAACGTGCTTTGCTTTGGCAACAGCACCGGCTCGATTGATCTGACGGTGACAGGCGGGACTTCCCCGTACACCTATGCTTGGGCAGGCGGTGCGACTACGCAAGACCGCTCGAACCTCGCAGCAGGAACTTACTGCGTCACAGTGACAGATGCAAATGCTTGTGCCGCAATACTCTGCGTGACAATTACCCAACCTGCCGATCTCTTGCTGACGGAAACGCACGTCAACCTGCTGTGCTACGGTACTTCCACGGGGTCTATTGACTTGACGGTATCTGGCGGCACTGCTCCCTACACCTACAACTGGGGTGGCGGAGTCACGACGCAAGACCGCACAGGCCTTATGGCTGGTACTTACACGGTGACGGTTACAGACGCGAACAACTGTACAAAAACATTGTCGGCAACCATCAACCAGCCACCGGATATTGCGCCGGTGTTCCTGACCACTCACGTAACCTGCTTCGCAGGCAACAATGGCGCAATTGATATGTCGGTAACGGGTGGCACCCCTGGCTACACCTATTTGTGGAGCAATGGTGCGACGATGCAGGACTTGGCTAACCTGACTGCGGGTACCTATACGGTGACCATTTCGGATGCCAATGCATGTACAAAAGCAGTGGGTATCATTGTAGTACAGCCTTCTGAAATTATACTTTCTGAAACACACGTCAATGTGCTCTGCAATGGAGCGAGCACTGGCTCGATTGACCTGACGGCAAGCGGCGGCACAGGCATTTTGACTTACGATTGGTCTCATATTGGCGGCAACAACAACCCACAAGACCCGACCGGCTTGGCTGCTGGCACGTACACCGTGACCGTTACGGACGCGAACGGCTGTACCAAATCACTTTCGGCAACCATTACTGAGCTGCCAGCACTCGTACTTTCGACATCAGTAACCCACGTTTCGTGTTTTGGCGGTAACAATGGCTCAATTGACCTGACGGTTTCTGGAGGAACTTCACCCTACACCTACTTGTGGACTGGCGGCGCCACAACGCAAGACATTTCCAACCTCGCTGCCGGCACCTACACGGTGACAGTGACGGACGCAAATGGCTGTACGAAAACTACTTCTGCAACCATAACCGAGCCACCTGTGCTTGCACTCAGCACTACTGTAGTCAATGTACTTTGCAACGGCAACGCAACAGGTTCGATTGATCTTTCTGTGTCTGGCGGTACACCTGGTTACACCTACTTGTGGTCGAATGGTGCAACAATTCAGGATCCATTTAACCTTCCTGCGGGCACTTATACGGTGACCGTAACGGATGCAAAAGGTTGTACGAAAACTGCTTCGGGAACAGTTACACAACCGCCAGCGCTTGTACTGACGACAACCGTTACAAATGTGAACTGTACTGGTGCGTCTACGGGTGCGATTGACTTAACGGTTTCAGGGGGTGTTTCGCCTTATACCTATGCCTGGACTACAGGTGCTACGACACAAGACATTTCTGGTCTTACAGCGGGCACTTATACTGTGACTGTGAGCGATACAAATGGTTGTACGAAAACAACTTCTGCAACGGTCACCGAAAACTCAACGCTTACGGCTTCCGCAACCGCAACTCCTGTAAGTTGCTTCGGCGGCTCGAACGGCACAATTGACCTCACTGTTTCTGGTGGCGTTTCGCCATACACTTATTTGTGGTCAAACAGTGCTACGACGCAAGACTTGACTGGCTTGACAGCTGGTACCTACACCGTGACCGTGACCGACAATGTTGGTTGTACAAAAACGGCTTCCGCAACTGTGACGGAGCCTCCAGTGTTGGCGCTTTCTACCGTTGTGACCAATGTCAATTGCTTTGGCGGGAACAACGGCGCAATTAACCTAACGGTTTCGGGTGGTGTTTCGCCTTACACCTATGTCTGGACGACGGGTGCTACTACGCAAGACATCTCTGGTCTTACAGCAGGGACGTACACTGTCACCGTAACGGATGCAAATGGCTGTACCAAAACAACTTCTGCAACAGTGAATGAGCCTCCTGTACTGGCACTTAGCAGTTCGGTGACAAACGTGCTCTGTCATGGCGCTGCTACTGGCGCAATTGACCTGACAGTTTCAGGTGGCGTTTCGCCATACACTTATTTGTGGTCAACCAACGCGACCACCCAAGACATTTCTGGCCTGACAGCGGGGACTTATACCGTTACGGTAACCGATTCAAACGGTTGTACCAAAACAACGTCGGCAACGGTTACACAACCTGCCGCAATAGCACTCAGCTCGGTTGTCACGAACGTTCTTTGCAACGGCGCAGCAACAGGGGCCGTTAACTTGACAGTTTCAGGTGGCGTTTCCCCCTACACCTATGCTTGGACGACCGGCGCTACTACGCAAGACATTTCTGGCCTGGTGGCAGGAACGTACACCGTCACTGTGACGGACGCAAATGGATGTACGAAGACAACATCGGCAACGGTTAGTGAACCACCAGCCCTTTCGCTCAGCACCTCGATTACGAACGTGCTTTGCAACGGAAATTCGACTGGTGCGGTTGACCTGACAGTTTCAGGTGGCACACCTGGCTATTCCTATGCCTGGACGACCGGTGCTACGACCCAAGACATTTCTGGTCTTGTTGCAGGAACGTACATCGTTACCGTGACGGACGCAAATGGCTGTACGAAAACAACTTCTTCGACGGTAACCGAGCCACCCGCACTTTCGCTTGGTACTTCCGTGACGAATGTGCTTTGCAATGGAGCAAGCACCGGTGCTGTGGATCTGACGGTTTCAGGCGGTGTATCCCCATACACTTATGCTTGGACGAATGGTGCAACGACGCAAGACGTCACAAACCTTGCTGCGGGGGCTTATACCGTTACGGTAACGGATGCAAATGGTTGTACCAAAACAACTTCTGCAACAATAACCCAGCCTCCGGCTATTGTGCTCAGCACTTTTGTAACAAACATCCTTTGCAACGGTGCTGCAACTGGTGCTATTGACCTCACGGTTTCTGGCGGTGTTTCCCCTTACACTTACGCCTGGACGAATGGTGCAACGACCCAGGATATTTCTGGTCTGACGGCAGGCACCTTCACTGTGACTGTGACGGATGCAAATGGTTGTACTAAAACAACTTCTGCAACGGTTACGGAAAACGGCAACCTCATGGTTTCGGCAAACTCCACACCGGTAAGTTGCTTCGGCGGCTCAAACGGTACAGTAGACCTGACAGTTTCCGGCGGCGTTTCTCCGTACACTTATTTGTGGTCAAACAACGCTACGACACAAGACCTGACAGGCTTAACTGCAGGTACTTACACGGTTACCGTAACGGACAATGTTGGTTGCACCAAAACCACCTCCGTAACCGTAACCCAACCACCCGCGCTTGCGCTTTCAACGGTTGTCACCAACCTGCTTTGTTACGGTGTTCCAACTGGTGTGGTTGATTTGACGGTTTCTGGTGGTACGCAGGGCTATTCCTATGTTTGGAGCAACGGTGCTGTAACTCAGGACATTGCTAACCTTTTTGCTGGCACATACACCGTGACGGTAACCGATGCAAATGGTTGTACCAAAACTACATCGGCAACCGTAACACAGCCTGCCGACATTGCACCGGTGTTCCTGACTACCCACGTGACTTGCTATGGTGGCAACAATGGTGCGATTGACATGTCGGTAACTGGTGGAACGCCTGGCTACACGTATTTGTGGAGCAATGGCGCTACTACGCAAGATTTGATGAACCTCACTGCTGGTACTTATACCGTAACCGTTACGGATGCAAATGCTTGCACCAAAGCAGTTGGTATCATCGTAGTTCAACCTCCGGAAATCACACTTTCCGAAACCCATGTAAATGTGCTTTGCAATGGCGGAAGCACGGGTTCTATAGACTTGACGGCAAGCGGTGGCACGGGCGTTCTGACATACGATTGGTCGCACATTGCGGGCAATAACAATCCGCAAGACCCGACTAATCTCGCCGTTGGCACGTACACCGTGACCGTTACAGACGCAAACAATTGTACGAAAACGCTTTCGGCAACCATTACTCAGCCGCCTGCCATTGTACTTGCATCAGTGGTTACCAATGTTTCTTGCAACGGCGGGAACGACGGCTCGATTGACCTGACAGTTTCGGGTGGCGTTTCGCCTTACACCTACGCATGGAGCAACAATGCTACGACGCAGGACATTTCGGGCTTGGTAGCGGGTACCTATACCGTTACAGTGACAGACGCAAATGGCTGCACGAAGACCGCTTCTGCAACTGTATTGCAGCCAAGCATCCTGGTGGTTTCTGCTGTGCCATCGCTTTGTAACCCAGTGGACAATACTTATTCCGTTGAAGTCACAGTAAATTGGACAAATGCTCCAACGACTTCTATCACGGTTACCACTACCGAAGGTGGCATTTCCATCATTAACATTGCACTGGGCTCTTCTGGCACACAAACCACTACTATTACGGGTTTGACCTCTAACGGAGTACAGGATATTGATGTTAAAGCTGCTTTCAATGCAACTTGTTTCCACATCTATATGGATGCTTATGATGCGCCATTGGAATGTTATACTGCCCAGATTGGCGACTATGTTTGGGAAGACTTGAACCTTGATGGTATACAAGATGGCAACGAGGTTGGTATCCCGAACGTGACGGTAAACCTCACAGGCACAGACCAACTGGGCAATCCTGTGAACCTGAACACCGCTACGGATGCCAACGGCTTCTACTTGTTCGACGACCTCGTGCCGGGTACCTATAAACTTACCTTTGGTTCGCCAGGGGCCAGCTACGAACTTTCGCCACAAGACCAAGGTGTCATCGACGCCGAAGACAGCGATGCTGCACCGGGCACTTTGATGACCATCAATACCGTATTGTCGCCTGGAGAGTCTGACTTGACTTGGGACGCTGGCTTCTACCAACCCGATCCTAGCATTGATATAGAGAAATACGTGAATGGTGAAGATGCTGACACCCCCCCTGGTGTGATCATTATCGTACCGAACACACCTCCAGATGTGACGTTCACCTTCACGACGACCAACACGGGCAACATGACTTTGAACGACGTGGAGGTTACGGACGATGTGTATGGATTCATCTGCACGATTCCTTCTTTGGCGCCGGGTGCATCCCACACTTGTACCCTCACCGTTCCGGCATTGCGCGGTCTGCATACCAACCTTGCAACCGTAATTGGCCAACCCGTGCTTCCAGACGATACGCCTTATGGCCCTCCGGTGGACGATGAAGACCCTGCTAACTACACAGGCGTGTTCATTAACATGGAGAAAATGGCGAATAAAACAGAAATCTGCGCGGGCGAAGAAGTTACCTATACGCTTATCACCAGGATGTTGGGTGGTACTGATGGTATTGAACTTCGCAATGTGATGGCCATGGACAACAACATGCCTGGCACCTTTGTCTGCAATGGCCAATACTGGGTAACCTGTCCTCAGAATGGAGGCGTGTTGTGCGACCTTGACGGCGACTGTGTGCTTGACTTTGTAGATGCCAACAACGACGGTATTTCTGATGAAGAATTCAAGTGGAGCTACACCCTTGCGATTGATCAGACCACGGTGAACATCGCCGAAGACATGGCTGAAGTATGGTATGTGGATCCAATCACAGGCGATGAATTCTTTGTTGGTAATGTGGGCAACATGGACGAAGTGACTGTAACAGTAGACCCTGACCATTGCGCCGAGATTGGCAATTACGTTTGGGAAGATACAGATGCTGACGGTATCCAGGATGGCAACGAAGTGGGCATCCCGAACGTGCCTGTCACGCTTACGGGAACCGATATTGACGGCGAGCCAGTCAATATGAATACCTCTACTGACGCGAACGGTCTTTACTTGTTCTCCGGCTTAGTACCTGGTGATTACCAAGTAACGTTCGGCACCCCGGCTGGTGGCTATATGCTCTCACCGCAAGACCAGGGCGGCAATGAAGATTTGGACAGCGACGCTGCCCCAGGTACGCAACAGACCATCGTTACTACCCTCACAGCAGGCGAATCTGACCTGAGTTGGGATGCCGGCTTCTTCCGAAAAGCCGAAATCGGCAACTACGTTTGGGAAGACACGGACGGCGACGGTATTCAAGACGGCAACGAACCGGGCATCCCGAACGTGACTGTTACATTGACCGGCACCGATGGTTCTGGCAACCCTGTGAATGAGAATACCACGACTGACGGCAACGGTTTCTATGAATTTACCGACCTCGTGCCCGGCACCTACAAACTGACTTTTGGTCAGCCTGCAGGATATGCGCCAACGGCACAGGACCAAGGTGGCAGTAATGACCTCGACAGTGATATTGACCCAGTTATGTTGATGACCGTCACCACTGTGCTGGAGTCTGGCGAATCGGATCAGACTTGGGACGCAGGCTTCATCCAAACTGCTGAAATCGGTGATTTCGTCTGGTACGATCTTGATAAAGATGGTGTCCAAGATGGCGGCAACGAGACCGGTATTCCAAACCTGACAGTAACACTTACTGGTACAGATGGTGCGGGCAATCCTGTGAATGAGTCCACCACCACTGATGCTAATGGTTTCTACTTGTTCGACGGCCTGCCTCCTGGTACTTACAAAATCACGTTTACATCACCCGGTGCAGGTTACATTCCTTCGCCACAAGACCAAGGCGGCAGCGACTTGACTGACAGTGATGGCAATCCTGGCACCTTGATGACCATCAACACCGTGCTGGTGTCTGGCGAAAGCGATTTGAGCTGGGATCAGGGCTTCTACCAGGATATTGACCTGACTACTTTTGTAGTAAATGTTTCCTGCTACGAAGGCATGAACGGCGCAATTGACCTGACGGTTGTAGGCGGTACTGCACCGTTTACGTTCCTATGGAGCAATGGCGCGACTACGGAAGATCTGACGAATTTGTCTGTAGGAACCTATACCGTTACTGTAACAGACGCTAATGGTTTCACCGCAACGTCCAGCACAACGATTACACAACCTCCTGCACTCGTACTCACCCCCATCACGGCAGATGTGCAGTGCAACGGCGGTTCGGATGGTGATATTGATCTTACAGTTACGGGCGGAATTGCTCCTTACACTTATGCTTGGAGCAATGGTGCGACCACGCAAGATTTGACCAACGTGCCTGCTGGTACTTACACGGTGACAGTTACAGATGGACACAACTGTTCGAAGACTGCAAGTGCAACGATTGACGAACCGGACCCATTGGTGCCAACTGCTATGGCGTCACCTGTGAGCTGCTTCGGCGGTTCGGATGGAGATGTTGACCTGACCGTTTCTGGCGGGACGGCATCCTACACGTATGCTTGGAGCAATGGTGTGACCACGCAAGATTTGACCAACGTTGTTGCGGGTACTTATACGGCGACTGTGACCGATGCGCACGGTTGCACTGCTACGACCAGTGCTACCGTGACAGAGCCACCTGCACTTCAACTGGATGTAGACGTAACCAATGTTTCTTGCAATGGAGGCAACACCGGTGCAATTGACCTTTCAGTTACAGGTGGAATATCTCCATACACCTACGCTTGGACCAATGGTGCGACCACGCAGGACATTTCTGCGCTTGCATCAGGAACTTACACGGTGACAGTGACCGATGCGAACGGTTGTACAAAAACCATTTCCGCAACGGTAGAAGAGGCTTCACAGTTGACCGCTTCCGCAGAAGTGACAAATATCCTTTGCAACGGCTTATCCACTGGAGCGATTGAAGTGACGGTGGATGGCGGCACACCTGGCTACACCTATCTCTGGAATCCGGGCGCTATGACAACGGAAGACCTTTCCAACATCGTTGCAGGTACTTACTGTGTTACGGTAACCGATGCAAACGGCTGTACGGTTTCGCTTTGCAGAACTGTGACCCAGCCTTCAGCACTTGTGGTAACAAGCACCGAAGTATCAGTACTTTGTAACGGTGGTAGTGATGGCTCGATTGACCTGAACGTTTCAGGCGGCGTACCGGCATATACTTACCTGTGGGACAACGGCCAGACGACGCAAGACTTGGAAGACCTTCCCGCAGGCAATTACTGCGTGACGGTAACGGATGCAAATGGATGTACCAAAATACTATGCACCACCATTACGCAGCCTCCAGTGATTTCTCTGGACAACGAGGTGACCAATGTTTCCTGCTTCGGTGGTGACAACGGTGCTGTTAACCTCTTCGTGGTGGGCGGTTCGCCAAACTACACTTATCTGTGGGACAATGGCGCAACAACACAAGACTTGAGCAACCTGGAGGCCGGCACATACTGTGTTACGGTGATAGATTCGCATGGATGTGAGGCGTTCACTTGTGTGAGCGTAGGACAACCTGCCGATCTTGTTTTGAGCACTGACATTACCCATGTTGCTTGCAACGGCGGCGCTACTGGTGCGGTTAACCTCAGCGTTTCAGGTGGCTCCCCTGGCTACACCTACGATTGGTCTAACATTCCGGGTGCGAATAACCCGCAGGACATCTCAAATCTCACAGCAGGTACTTATACTGTGACGGTAACCGATTCGCATGGCTGTACCAAAGTAATTGAGGCGGTTGTTGAAGAAAGCTCAACCATCGAGGCAACTTTCGAAGTCACCAACGTGCTTTGCAACGGTGGTTCTGACGGCGATATTGACCTTACGGTTTCGGGTGGCACACCATCTTACACTTATTTGTGGTCGTATCAAGGCCGCACAACCGAGGATTTGATTAATGCCCCGGCCGGATCGTACAGCGTGACCATCACTGACGCAGTAGGTTGCCAGAAAATTGTTACGGCAACGATTGGCCAACCAACTGCATTGAGCCTCTCTGCAACAGTGACAAACGTAAATTGTAACGACGGTTCAGACGGTGCTGTCAACCTGACGGTTTCCGGCGGAACACCCGACTACACTTACCAATGGTCTAACGGCGAAACCACACAAGACGTCAATGGCTTGACGGCAGGCATTTACACCGTGACCGTCACAGACGAAAACGGCTGTACGGCTTCGTTGACGAGAACTGTAACTGAACCAAGTCCGCTCGCTCCTAGCGTGAATGTTTCCGATGTGCTTTGTTTTGGCGGCAACAATGGTTCAGTGAACCTCAGTATTTCTGGCGGCTCTCCGGGCTATACCTACATTTGGTCTAATGGCGCAACGACGCAAGACATTGGCAATCTTGTCGCAGGTGATTACTGCGTGACCATTTCGGATTCACATGGTTGTACAACAACCATCTGCGCAACAGTGGGTCAACCAACAGCACTGGAACTGGACGCAGACATCACAACCGTGATAGGCTGCACAGGCGGGAACAACGGTGCGATAGACCTCTCTGTGTTAGGTGGCTCCCCAGCCTACAGTTACGCATGGTCGAATGGCGCTACTACTCAGGACATATCGGGTCTCCCCGCAGGAACGTATACAGTAACAGTAACGGATTCGCACAGCTGCACCAAAGTTGAAGCCTTTGTGGTGGCTCAATTCGGCGACCTCCTATTGGATGTTGACTTTACCCACCCGACTTGTGCTGGCACAAACAGCGGGACTATTGATCTGACGATCAACGGCGGTCTTGCACCTTATGTGATTGACTGGTCCAACATTCCAGGGCCAAACAACCCTGAAGACCAGTCGAACCTTCCTGCTGGTATCTATTCGGTCACAGTAACGGACGAGAACGGTTGTACAGCAGTTACCAGTGTGACACTCATTGACCCGGTTATCAACCTGACAGCGGTACCTAGCCCCGTTTCCTGTTTCGGCGGAAACAACGGCAGCATCAACCTGACAGCGACGGGTGGCAATGGCGGCTTCAGTTACAACTGGTCCAACGGTTTCCAGGGTGAAGACCCAGCTGGTTTGAATGCCGGCACTTATACCGTGACGGTAACGGATGCAAACAATTGCACCAAAACCATCTCGGCAACCGTAACACAGCCACCAGCCATCACATTCAGTTCCATCGTGACACATATTTCGTGCAATGGAGGCAACAATGGTGCAATTGACATCACAGTTAATGGCGGCACACCTGGCTACACATACCAGTGGGCACCTGGTGGACAAACGACCCAGGATATCAACAGCCTTTCCGCAGGCACCTACACAGTAACCATTACAGACGCAAATGGGTGTACTCGGACGGGTTCATTCACCATTACCCAACCAACGCTCTTGGTGGTGACGATCACGCAAGTGACGAACTCTTGCTTCGGGGTCAACACAGGCGACATCAACATCAGCGTATCGGGCGGTACGCCAGCTTACTCCTTCTTGTGGAGCAATGGCGCGACCACACAAAACCTGTTGAATGTTGCTCCGGGTACGTACTGTGTGACCGTAACTGACAGTAAATCTTGTGCCAAATCGGTTTGTGCAACCATTCTGCAAAACCCGGAAATCATACTCAGCGCGACTGTTGTCAATGTTTCCTGTTTCGGCGGCAACAACGGCAGCATCAATCTGACGGTTTCTGGCGGCACATCTCCATACACCTACAATTGGAGCAATGGCGCGACAACGCAGGACTTGAACAACCTCACGGCAGGAACCTACACGGTCACTGTTACGGATGCCATCGGTTGTACCCGCACGCTTTCTCAGGTCGTTACGCAGCCGCCACTGCTCGTGCTGTCTACTACTGCTACCAATGTCAGCTGCTTCGGTGGCAACAACGGTGCAGTGAACTTGACCGCAACAGGAGGAACGGCGCCATATACCTTCAACTGGGCACACATTCCTGGATCAAACGATCCGGAAGACCTTTCGGGTCTCACGGCGGGCACCTATTGTGTCACGGTTACGGATGCAAACGGTTGTACGAAGTCTATATGCGCAACGGTTTCGCAGCCATCGCCGCTCAACCTGTCTACAACGTTGGACATCACTTGCGAACCTTTGGCTAATATCAACCTGACTGTTTCAGGGGGTACGCCAGCAGGCATTCCGCCTTACTTCTATGAATGGTCGAACGGCGAAACTTCCCAGGACCTGATTGGTTTCCCAACTTGCGATACTTACACCGTGACGGTGACAGATGGCAACGGTTGTGTGGCAATCACTTCGGTAAATGTACCCTGTGTTGGGCCGATCCAGTTGTCGGCTAATGTCACACCAGCTACTTGTTTCGGCGATTGCGATGGTGAAATCAACCTCACTGTAACGGGTGGAACAGGCGGCTTTACGTTCATTTGGTCGTCAGGCCAGACGATCGAGGATCTCCAGGACCTTTGCTCAGCGATATATTCAGTGACTGCTACGGACAGCCGTGGATGTAAGGGAGTGCGCACGTTTGTGGTTTCTCAACCACAGAACATCGTGCTGGCAACTTCTACAACCCCAGCGGGTTGCGGCAACCCCGGCAGCATCACGGTAGACATTACACATGGTGGCGTTCCGCCGTTCACCTATGACTACGCTTGGAGCGGCCCAGTATCTGGCAATGCAAACAACCAGGCTGATCCGTACACCATTACAGGGCTACTACCGGGCAATTACACCATTACTGTGACAGCCAGCAACGGCTGTACAAAAACCACCACAGCGGTTGTTGATGGT
Source organism: uncultured Saprospiraceae bacterium (assembly GCA_964589365.1). Lineage (GTDB taxonomy): Bacteria > Bacteroidota > Bacteroidia > Chitinophagales > Saprospiraceae > M3007. The sequence goes on along the minus strand of CAZPTQ010000103.1, from coordinate 5,861 downwards.
TCCGGCAGTATTGGTTTGACAGCAAGTGCTACACCAACAACCTGTGGCCAGGCTAACGGTACCGTAACCATTGATGTAACAGGTGGCACTGGGCCATACGACTGGACTGGGCCAAACGGCACGAGTGGTTCTTCCGCCAACGAACCGTTTACCATTACTGGCGTACCAGGTGGAGTACACACCTTTACAGTAACGGACGCTTCTGGATGTTCGGCAACGGTGAGTGTAAATGTGCCAACCAGCACACCACTCAGCATTTCACTGACTTCAACACCAGCAACCTGCGGTGACAACAACGGCACCATCACGGTGGACGTTACAGGTGGAACACCTGATTACAACTACAACTGGACAAGAGTGGGTGGCGGTTCTGACAACGGTATGGCAATGTCTGATCCATTCGATATTGGCGGCCTCATGTCTGGAACGTATAACATTACGGTAACTGACATAAGCACAGGCTGTACGGCAACGGGGCAGGTGACGGTGAACTCCGTTTCTGCGATCTCCATCACGGCTACACCGAATTCGCCGGCTTGTGGGCAATTGGAAGGCTCAATCTTGGTAGATGTAATAAACGGCACGCCGCAATACACCTACCAGTGGGCTGGTCCAGAAAATGGCAACTTCGGTCCGACGAATACCGATCCTTATACCATCCCGACCCTCATTCCGGGTGTGTACACCATCACAGTTACGGACGGCAACAACTGTATGGCATTTGCCACGGTGACCATCGCTCCACCGCCGAGCATCACCGCTACGGCAACAGCGACCAACACCAAATGCGGCTTGGCCAACGGCACTGCAACGGCTTCTGGTTCAAATGGTACTGCACCATACACCTATGTATGGTCGAACGGCGGCACAACCGCTACCATCAACAACCTGGCAGCAGGCCAGTACTGTGTTACGGTAACAGATGCAAATGGCTGCACGGCTACGGCTTGTGCAACCGTGGGCGGTTCTTCACCCATTACAGCGACTTCCAGCAGCACGCCAGCATCCTCTTGCACATCAGCCAACGGCACCATAACAGTAGATGTCACAGGTGGTGTTCCGAACTACTCCTACAACTGGGTCAACACAGGCACAGGTGCAACGGGTAACAACGGCGGCATCCCGATTCCGGGTGAGCCGTTTACCATCACCTCGCTACCTGCAGGCAACTATTGCGTGACGGTGACCGATGGAAGTGGCTGCACGGCGACTACCTGCGTAACCGTTAACGGTCCTAATCCTGTAACACTTTCTGCTACTACTACACCAGCGTCTTGCGGATTGGCCAATGGCTCTATCACAGTGACCGTACTGACGGGAGGTGGTGCTCCATACTCCTACACCTACAGCGGCCCATCATCAGGCAGCGGCACTTCGCCGAACACCGCCTTCACCATTGGCTCACTTGCCGCTGGCACCTACTGTGTGACAGTGACAAACGCCAACGGATGTACAGCGACTGTCTGTGCAACGGTAACATCCCCTGTTTGCTGTGAGTCAACGGCGACTGCCAACAACGCTTCGGCATGTGGTGGAACGGATGGCTCCGTAACAGTCACTGTTACAAATGGCGTTCCTGTCTATAACTATCTCTGGAACGGCCCGAACAACACCGCTGGCAGCGGCACTTCGACAAACGCTACGTTCACAATCTCCGGATTGGGTGCTGGCACTTATTGTGTGACCATCACCGATGGTGCGGGCTGTATATCCACTGCTTGTGCTACCGTGAATGCTAGTGGTACGTTTGCAATTGTTCCGCTCCATATCTGTGCTCCGAATTGTGGCGCATTGGATGGCTACTTCCTGCTTGATATTTCGGGCGGACAAGCACCGTTCACGTATAACTGGACTGGTCCGAACGGCACGACTGGCAACGGTACTTCAGCAACCGAACCCATCACAGTGGACGGCCTTGGTAGCGGTGACTACTGCGTAACTGTTACAGATGCAACCGGTTGTATCGCTGTTTTCTGTGCTACGGTAGATCCGCCAATGGGGCTTATTGTTGGTGCAGTGCCGACTTGTGCGACCATATGTGGTGGTACCAATGCTAAAATCAGCGTGGGTGTCTTCAATGGCACGATGCCTTACACTTACAGTTGGGTGGACGGCGATGGCAATACTGGAACAGGAACAGGCTCTGGCAATCCGTTCGATATTACGGGCCTCACAGCAGGTACTTACACCGTCATGGTAAAAAGCCAGGAAGGGTGTATGGGCAGTGTAACCGTGACCATCGAGAACATCAGCTTCCTGCAAGTCGCTGCAAGTTCCACAGGAGTGATATGCGGTGGCACAGACGGCACGATAACGCTGAACCTTGACAATGGCACCGGCCCATACATCTGGGAAGGCACCGGCCTCAGCGGCGGCACTTCGACTACCGAACCATTTACCATCACAGGGCTTGCCTCTGGCAACTACTGCCTGACCGTCACGGACGCGAATGGCTGTACGGTAACCGTTTGCGAAATCGTAGGGGGCGCCATCGGAGGTACCATATTCAACGACTTCAACGCCAACTGCGATTTCGGTTCTGAAGAGTTTGGCCTGGACAGTGTGTTGGTATACGTCTTTGAGTGCAACAACCCGATTCCGGTAGATTCGATCTGGACCAATGCTCAGGGCAACTTCTTGTTCCCAAGCTTGAACAATTATCCATATCGCCTTGAGTTTGTGGTGATTAAAGACTCTTGCTGTCTCAAACCATCGCTTGCTTGCGAAGGTGTGGGCACTACGGTTCAGTTCATCAACGAAGCAAATTGCGACATCAAAGTGGGCTTCCTCAACCCAGCAGACTACTGTCAGTTGGATCCTGAGATTGCCTTCTCCTGCTTCGCACAGGGCAAAACCGACGAAGTGAGCTCGCCAGTAGTAGCGCTCATCCCATACAATGCGGTGGATCGTACGGAACTTTATGGCGATGTGGCGGCCAACAACAACCTCATCGGTTCGGTGTACGGTCTGGCTTACGACCGCTCGAACAAGTTCCTCTACGCTTCGGCATTCTTGAAGCGCCACGTGGGTCTTGGCGAATTGGGTCTTGGCGGTATCTACCGCATTGACTACAACCAAGGCACGAACACGCCTAACGTAACGGGCGTTTACATCGTACCAAGCGTAGGCGATGTAGTTCGTCCGGCTGATCTGAGTGCGCCCAACGTGCCAAGCATGGACACCGATGCCTTCGGCAAAATCGGTAAAGTGGGTCTCGGCGACCTCGACATCATGGGAGACAACACGCTCTGGACGGTCAACTTGTTTAACCGTACCCTTGTTCGCGTGAACAACATTCAGGATACTGCGCTTACGACTTCTGTAGAAATTCCGATCACCTCTGCTCCAAACTGTGGCAACGGTGTGTTCCGTCCGCTCGGTTTGAAGATTGATTGTGAAAAAGTGTACGTCGGCGGTGTATGTACGGGTGAAAACGCCAACGGCACTTCAAATGATCTGAGTGCGTCTATCCACGTATTCAACACGAAGGACAGCACTTGGATGAAAGTGCTCGAATGGGACCTGCATACACCTGCATACAACCACGGCGATATCGTGGGCAGCGTCAACCCGAACCTAGCTCAATGCAAAGAATGGGAGACTTGGACCGACTTGTACACCGAGCGTAACCAAGTGGCAAACACCGGTGCAGGCGAACCTGCCGCGATCTTCAATGGCAACTTTGAGATCATCGGTGGCGGCCCAACCGGCGCAGAATTCCGTTGCCGCGGCCAGGCCTTGATTTCCGACATCGAAATCACCCGCGAAGGCATGATGGTTATCGCGATGATGGATCGCACGGGTCACCAGTTTGGCTACCGCCAATTCCGCCCAGGCACAACACAGGGCAACCCGATTTCGGCAACTGCTGGCGGCGACATCCTCGCAGCATATCCTGTAAACGGTGTGTGGACACTGGAAAACAACGGCACGATCCCAGGTCTGAACCGCACCAGCGCTCTTGGCCCGAACTCCAATGACGGCCCTGGCGGTGGAGAATTCTTCTACGACAACACACGCTATCATCACATTGATGCAGAAGCAGGTGGTCTGTTGTACGTACCTGGCAGAGACGAACTTGTGGGTGCAATCAACAACCCGAACACTTCTGAGTACAACTTCGGTGGTGGTGTGGTGTACTACGATCTCCTCACAGGTGCGGCAACACGCAATGACCTTACCCTGCTTGATCCCGTCAACAACAGCGTCGGCATCGGTATGGCGAATACCATCGGCGATCTTGAAGCCATGTGCGACGAGGCTCCGATCCAGATTGGCAACTTTGTGTGGAACGACGCAAACGAAGACGGCATCCAGGATGCTTGCGAAAACCCGATTCCGGGTGTGCTCGTGAGTCTCTTCGACGGCATCTCCAGCAACCTGGTCGCCAGCACGATCACAGGCCAGAACGGTGAATACTACTTCACGGGCATTGGCACTGTCAACGAGGCTTGGATTGCAACTCCGGGCCGCGACAGTGTTCACGCCTTCCATCCGTACAAGATTGTGTTTGGTAAAAATGCCAACCTCAGTCAGTTCGACACGACGGAAAGCCAGTTGGCAGTCAACGGTTTCAAATACCACCTCACACTCGCAAACGTAGGTGCGGGCTGGCACAAAGACTGGAACGACTCCGACGCTTTGATCGCCGATGCGCCTACTTCGGTTTGGCACAAGTACCCGACCATAACGCTCACAACGGGCATGGCTGGTTGCACGGACCATACTTTCGACGCAGGCTTTATTGCCGATTCGACTTGCACCATCATCGTTTGCGCATTGGATGCCAGCTCGACTCAAGGCCAGTTTATCCTGACGGATGCCAACGACATTGTTGACCCAACTGGAACGGCCACCGTAACTTACCACGCAACACACAGCGATGCACAAGCCGGCAACGGCATCCTGTCCAGCCCTTACACGGCACAAGATGGAGCACAGGTGTACGCTCGGGTACAGGAAGGCACAATCGTGACAGTTCATACCGTGAACCTGCAAGTGGCTGCACTTCCAGTGGCGGTGTCTGCTGAAATTGGTGCTTGTCCAGAAACATTCGACGGCCCAACAGCAGCGTTCGACTTGAACAATGCCAACGCAAAAGTGACCGGTAATGCAACAGGTTTGACCGTGACCTATTACGCATCGCAAACAGACGCAGAACTCGGCATCAACCCGCTTGCCACGGCTTACACTTCGGCGGCCAAGCAAATCTGGGCGCGTGTGGAAAATGCGGCAGGTTGCTACGATGTGGATGCACTGCAACTCAGCGTATATGGCAACCCAGGCTTAGTGCTCACGGCACAAGACAATACTTGCTCCGGCGCAGGCCAGGGTGCAGTAACGGCAACCGTGTTCGATGGACCGGCTGACTACACGTTCGTTTGGTCTAACGGCTTGGTTCAAGGCCCATTGACGACGGTTTCAACCGCGCTCAACAGCCTGAACGCAGGTACTTACGCAGTGACCCTGACCGACGGCAATGGTTGTACGGCTACAGCTACAGCAGCAGTGGAAGACGGAACGGTGTTCAGCATCATTCCGATACCAGACTACAACGTAGAGGCAGGCAGCGCGGTGGGTCCGATTGTATTGCAAACCACTACCTGGGGCGCAAACTTCACTTGGACCGGCGGCTCAGAGGTAGGTATGCCAAATGGCACCACCACGGCTATGTCGCCAATAATTCCCGTGTTCAATTCCAAGGCATATTCTGTAACGGTTACTGTAACTGCAACGCTCGGTGCTTGTACAGATACGGAAGAGTTCATTGTGACTGCACTTGACCAAACGCCTCCAACGGCAGTTTGTCAGGACATCACGGTGGCATTGGGTGTGAGTGGCACAGTATCTATTACGCCAAT
>CAZPTQ010000102.1:0-19189 GCA_964589365.1 uncultured Saprospiraceae bacterium | reverse complement strand
TATATTCCCCCCGATTGCATCGGAGGCTATTCAAATTCAACCACTTCGTGGTGGTCAAATTCCTTAAGTCAACGACATTGCCCCATAGGGGCTGATGTGACAAAGTAGAATTAATAAGTACAGAAGACGAATTAGGGCAATGCCATTGCGTTTTAGGGCTCCGGAGGCATCGGGATTGTTTAAAAGGAGGTGGCCAGGATGCCCGGCACAATCCTCCGGCAGGATATTTTTACAAGGATCAACTCTTTAATTTTATTTCGACCCTCAACCCCAACAAATTCATTATTACCGGGCACGGTTTGGGCTCAAGCCTGGCCGAATTATTTACCCTTGATCTATATATCTCAATACCCTCCCCAAAGTTTAGTATTCAACATTACAACTTTGCGTGCCCGAGAGTAGGAGGCTCCGACTTCTCCAAACTCTATCCTTTTACAAGTACAATGCCTGGTTCCCGGATTACCTTGTTAGGCATGGAATATTCAATTATTGGCAAGTCCTGAAAAAGGTAGTTTACAGCCCTCAACAAGCATATAACGGAGAAGTGACCGGATTAAATGGGATGACACTTCAAAGCACTATTTTACCGACGACCCAAACCGAGTGCGATACTGTGCTTGCAGAAGAAATGATGGCTAAGGCCTTAAAGATGGGCGCCAAACCCCGCTAAGCCGCTGGAGCCGGGGCCCATTCCCCTTCATCTCGGGAGTCAATAGCCTCCTGTTGAATCGCCCGAATGATTGTCGCCGATCCGCTTTACCCTACTTTTTCCCATTTGCCAAAATAAGGTTTGCATCATTCAGGAACTTGACCTCTTCTTTACCCGCCTCTGCTCCTTGAGGGTAGCCCAAAGAACCCAGCGCCGTTAGATTGAGGTTGTGGGTCTTTTGGTCTTCGGTGACATAAAAAAGCCAGACTGTTGGATAGCCTCTAACACCAAATGCCTGTTGAAGGGACTGATTTTGCTGCGCAAGTTCGGCGGGAATCTCTTTGCGACGAGGGAAATCCAGTTCGAGCAGAACTACGTTTTTCTTGGCCCACTCAATAAAAGACTCTTTCGCAAAAACATTCGCTTGCAATCGATGGCACCAGCCGCACCAATCGCTGCCTGTAAAAAAGCCAAAAATGGGCTTTTTGGTAGCCTCGGAAATCTCCCGGGCCTTGGCGAGGTCCGTATACCAGCTAAGGTCGCTGGCATTGCCCGGGGCCGGTTGGGCAGTACAAGAAAACTGAATACCGAGTAAAAACAGGAAAGGGAAAATTACTGACTTCATGCAGAGTGATTTTATGAACATTATGGTACAAAGGTATGGTTTGTGAGCAATTCTCTTGTGCTGTTGATGTCTCTATTAACAGCAGACCTGCCGCGCCTTGTTGCACAGGATTGGGTACACAGAAGCGGTGCTTTGCTTTGCGGCGATCATCAGCCATTTTGATGTGGTAGCCCCTCACAACCGCACATATCCACTCGTATCCCTAAAATTGAAATATTCCTTAGGCAACTCCTCAAAAGGATAATTCTTAAACGCTCCAAAAAACAAGTGTGGGCGAGTCAGAAGGCTGTCAAACCGTTCAGGGCTGTCGTGAATGATCAGGCAGCGGGCACTGTCCGGGTGTGCCAAAGCAGAGAGCATCAAAAATTCATAAGAACTGCCCCAGGTCATTATAAGCGTGTCTGCTGGGATTTGTTTTTCAGAAAGTACTATTTTTCGCTGAGAGCGATTGGCGGTTTCTTTCAAAAATGTTTTTTTCCATTGCAATTTTTCTGTCCAAAGTTGATGTGCCTGAGTGATACGGAATAGATTGAGCAAGAATAAGATACCCAAAGCGACCATCCCGCTTCGAGCGAGTTGGTCGCTTTTTATTTGATCTCGTAGCACGTCAAATATCAAGGGAATGGAAGCAAAAACCGCCAGTGGCAGGTACAGGTTTTCCATATAAAACTGTTGTCCTACTGCTTCGAAATATGGAACGTTCACCATGATTACAAATGCCAGTGGCCAAAATGCCACGAACAGGGCTTTTGCCCAAGACTGTCTCCAAATATAATAAGCCACACAAACCGCAATCACCGTCCACAGCAACCAATAATCCTGTACGCTCCATTCTAGAAACTTCCGATTGCTCTCAATATCAAACCAATGTGGCCATAATTTACCAAATGCTTCTTGCCGCTGTATTGCTATAGCATCGTACCAGTCCAACTTCAGCACCTTATATTTGAGGATCGCCAAGGCGCCGAAAACACCCAGTGCAATTAGATGCATCCATGCCCAGTTGCGAGGCTTATTCCAATCCAAAAGGAAAAACAGGCATAAAAAAGCGTGGGCATACAACACCAAAGGATGAAAGTAAAAAGCTGTCACCAAGGCCCCCAGCAAAATCGGCAACTCCCACCAGCGAAATGCAGTGAGCGAACCTTTAGCGTGCATCCAGGCAAAAACTGCGCAAAGAAAAACCAGTCCCGCAGGCATTTCTGACAGCCAATAAAACGTGTGGGTTGTCATTAGCGTGGCCACCATGGCAATCGCGAGCGACCAACGCCACTGGCCGATGCGCCAGCAGAAAAAAGCCAAAATGGCCGGCCAAAGCGCATGACCTAAGGAATAGGCCATCAGAACACCTTTCAAAGGCAATCCAACCGCCTGCGCTGCCCAAGGCCAAAACTGCGTGGCAGCAGCCCCAAAACGCCCACTTTGAATCTCAACACTGCCACTTTTGAGGATTAAAAAAGTCTGGAACGCCATATCCAGATTGATAATCCGCTCTTGATAAAACACGATTGCCAGTACGCATAGCGCACCGAAAACTCCGAGACAAAGCAGTAAATCAAGGCGGTTTTTTTTCATACTCAATACATTTCAAATTTCTGATAACTGCATTCGAGCGCTCCATTTATCAGCGGAATTTTTTGGGCAGATTTAAGACCAATGTGTTTCAACGCGTCTCGGTTGGAAGAAATAACCCAAGCCGACCAGCCGGGCCATCGTTTTTTCAATAGGTCTCCAATGTTTTTGTAGAAAGCGACCGTGTCTTCGATTTTGAGTCGCTCATCGTAAGGCGGATTCATTATCAGGGTGCCAGGAGGCTCCGGGGCTTCTAATTTTTCAAAAGGCGTTTTTTCAACCCGAACTACCGTTTCCAAGCCAGCAGACATCAGGTTGAGCGCAGTTGCATTGCGGGCACGCGGGTCTTTGTCGGCTGCAAGTATTTGAAATTCAAAAGGTTGAATCTTGGCATCGGCCTCGGATTTTATGATTTTCCAAAGTTTTTGGTCAAAATCAGGCCATTTGAAAAAGCCAAATGACTCCCGTTTTATTTGAGGTGGTGTGTTCGTTGCAAGCATGGCTGCTTCAATGGGCAATGTGCCAGAGCCGCACATCGGGTCCACAAAAGACCCTTGACCGTTCCAGCCAGAGAGCAATACCATCCCAGCTGCCAGGACTTCGTTGAGCGGGGCTTCTACCGTATCGCGGCGGTAATTGCGGCGGTGCAGGGAGTCGCCACTTGCATCCAAGGAAATATCGGCATGTGTGCCCTGCACGTGTACATTGATACGCAACGAAGGGCCGATGGTACTCACGTTGGGACGGCGGTTATATCGGTCTCGGAATTGATCAACAATGGCATCCTTGGTAAGCAAACCAAGGTATTGGGAGTGTCGAAACACCTCCCCTTGCGCAATTGCATCCACCGCAAGTGTGTCGCCAACATCCATATAAACGGCCCAGTTGATTTCACGAACGGCCTCGTACATATCGCGCTCATTGTTGGCCGAAAAGGAATGAATAGGGACCAGTACACGCAGGGCGCTCCTTAACTCATAGTTGGCTCGGTAAAGCAGGCTGAGCTCGCCAGTAAAAGCCACCGCACGTTTGAGCAGTCGAATTTCCGATGCGCCGAGCGCAAGCAGTTCCGAAGCAAGGACGGGTTCGAGACCCGCGAGGGTTTTGGCGAGATATGGTTGCATTGATTTCTGTTGAAAAAAGGGGGGGGGTGAAAGTTCTGGGTTGAAAATTAGACATCTATACCTTTAAGTCACCGCCCTTTAACTTTAAGACTATCAAGGAATTGCAAAGTACCCGGCAGGCCGTTTAGCAACTTCACATTGGCTGGAATATCCACTGGCCCTACGAAGAACTGTTGCCCGGTGAGCAACAACCCGCTGCCGTTGATGGATAGTACCACGTTGTCAACATAGGTTTGTATAGGGTGGCGTGGGAGCGGTTCCTGTAAATTGGTAAATACATAATCCGGCTTGAGTGCAAGGCATGCATCACGGAGGTCGCTTATGGCAACATTTGCCCCAAGATAAGAAACACGCATGCCTCGAGATCGAAGCAGGTACTGGATAAAAAGAAGGGTCAACTCTTGGGTTTCGCCTTCTGGGGAGTACAGTAAAAAAACAGGCGTATCTGCTCCTGGCAAGGCCTTGTCTATTGCACACATCAATTTGCGGCGAATGATCTGTCCTACAAATTTTTCGTGTGCCGGGCTGATACTATTGGTAAGCCAAAGCAATCGAAGTTTGTCCAAAAAAGGATATACTAACTCCAACATGCCGCGCTCAAATCCATTGACATCTACATATTCCACAAAAACACGTTCAAAGGTGGCCTCATTGAGGTCAATCATGGCCAGTGTGAGCGCGTCAATTTGAGCGTTAGGATTGGGGTTGTTTTGAGCGATGGCAGCTCCTTTGGAGGCAATTTCATCCGCCGACATTTGCGCCAGTTTGCTGATTTTAAGGCCGTTGCGATTGAGAAGCGCAATATTGAAAAGATGGCGAAGGTTTTCGTCCGTGTAATATCGAATATTTGTTTCTGTACGGGCTGGCCTGACAAGGCCGTAGCGTTGCTCCCATATTCTAATGGTGTGGGCCTTTATGCCTGTAAGTTTCTCCAAATCCCGTATGGAGTAGATCGCCATGGATGGTTGCTTATTTCGCCACAAAGGTGTTCAAACAGACCGTCTTGTTAAATGTTTATAAAAAAAACTTCCACAATTTTTTGCTACACTATGCCCTTTCAGGGTATTAGGCACAAATTTTGAAGCAACAAGCAATCTACCGCTCTCAGGGCTAAAATGACCTGAAATGCCAAACACACGACCGTTCCCTTAATATTTCCACCGTTCCCTTGGTGAATTGCAAAAACGCAATACCTTTGACCAACTTTTCACCTTCCTTACTAGTATTAGATGCTTATGTTTTCCCCTTTTAAAAAGAAAGACGACCGCCCTGCTCATGGGCAGGACAAAAAAAACAGTTCTCTCGACGCATTAGAATCCGAATTAATTGTTTTGAACAAGTCGGACTTAAGCAAGGTGGAAGGTGGAAAAGAGGCTAAAAAGCCTTTGTCAGATATTTCTGGATTACGTAGTAGTATAGGCGGTACGATCCCGCTATGAACAAACAACACACTCAGCAACGAACATGAGTCATCTCGGTCTCCGGGTTGGCTCATGTTTTTTTAGTGGAGAATGCTGGAAGTTGGGTTTGAAATGCTCATCAATTTCGCTTCCGCACTTCTTCATGGATGATCTTCCCTTTTTTCATTTCTTCCTGGTACTGTTTTTTGCGCCGCTCCCTAAACTCGGTAGCGAGCTCTTTGATACCAATAGGCTTGGCATTCTGGCGACGGTGGTAGGCAAGGATAAGAAAGTCTGCCATATCATCCGGGAAAGTCACGCCCGCGCTGCGCAGATAGTGCGAAAGTCGGGATCCTCCATAGAACCCCCAATTGAGTATCATCCATTGTCCTAAGCGATTGTGCATGATGGCACAAACACTGTCTTCAGGCAAATCTTTAAATTTCAGACGGGCTTCCACACTGACACGTTTGTCCAATTCCAGCATGGCATCTTCTAAATTTTTGGGGACGTAAACACCATTTACGACTTCTTTGCGGATGCGTTCCTGATATTGCTGCTCGAATTCGGCCTCTGTACTGGGAGGCCCCTTTTCTTCTTTCTCCGTTTGGGAAAAAGCGTTTTGAAAAAGGAAAAGCAGGAGGGGAATGAGCGCGAAAATGCTTTTTTTCATGATGAACAGACTGAACAATGAATTTACGCTTGTCTTTGATAGAAATATTTTTATTGCAAACCATCGGATGGCTTGGCCTTTGGCTGCTCAGCGACTATGTTGCAGCACTTCTAACGCTCATAATTGGCTCCATCGTATCGGCAGTTTTGATCTTTGCGCTTATCGCAGAAGCCATTGAGCGTTCGAAGGTGCCCAAAAAATATTTCCAGGTCATGGTGCTCAGTATTTTATCCATTGTTGTGGCCGCTGCAATTTACCTGACCCTTTTGGGCGGGGATCTGGATTTTTTGTCCCGATAATGTCAAATCGAAAACGAGTCGTCCTGTTCCGCATCGGGCAATTCTTCAAAAGTGCCTGTTTGGCGGTTTTTTCGCACCCTGTCCCAGTCAAAATAGCGTCCATTCATCACCACGTAAACCCCTGGCGGCAACACCTGTGCAAAAGCCAGCGCACTGCCAAGGTTGAAAAACCCGTCGGATGAAGTACCAAAGGCGTAGGGTACCATAGCGCCCGTGAGCACAATGGTCTTTTCTTTTATGTCGGCCTCTGCCAAATGGCGGGCCGTTTCTACCATCCGGTCGGTGCCATGGGTTATGAGGATTCGGTTGGCCGGGTTTCGGACGCAGCTGTGGATAATCAGGGCGCGATCCTCGTCGCGCATTTCGAGAGAATCCACCATCATGAGCGTTCGGATCTCAATTTCCACCCCACATCGCCCAAGTTGGAACATTTCGCTGAGGTGCGTATCCTTAAAAAAGAGTTCACCTGTCAGGTAATTGTACTCTTTATCAAAAGTTCCGCCAGTTACAAAAACTTGTATCATGGCTGCAAAGGAACAGATTTGGGGAGAATTAGATGCTATCAGAAAATCTCTATGGAGATTTTGAAGGTTTCTATAAACGCACCCGAATTTGAAACCACTCCAAATAATCGTAGCGGAGCAAGCGGTTTTCCAAAACGTTTTTACTTTTGCCCATCAATAAAGAAATGCACTACATGAAAAAGAACGAAGAATACGTCAAGAACCCAGGGCGCGACTGGCTTATGTTCATCATCAGCACCATAGGCATGTTTGCCCTCCTCATTTGGTTGCCCGAGTGGATATGGGTCGCATGGCCCTTCCAATTCACGGCTTTGGCCGGGGCCTTAGGCCGACTCTAAGGCTGTGGTAAACAATAAATGTTTACATTGAAAATTCTGGTCCTTCGCTTTTCCTCCATTGGCGACATTGTGCTGACTACCCCCGTGGTTCGTTGCCTTAAAAAGCAGTTGGGCGCTGAGGTTCATTTTTTCACCAAATCGGCATTCACACCCATTTTGGAGGCCAATCCCTACATTGACAAGGTTTTTTCTTTTCAAAAAGAAATTCCTTCGGAAATGGTGCTTGGTTTGAAATCGGAGCGGTACGACTATGTTATAGACCTGCACCACAACCTCCGTAGCCTAAGACTGAAACTTGCACTGGGCCGCCCTTCGCGCTCATTCGATAAATTGAACTGGGAAAAATGGCTGCTTGTCAATTTCAAAATTGACCACATGCCCGATACCCACATCGTGCATCGCTATATGGCAACGGTCAAGCATTTGGGCGTAAATTATGACGGGGAAGGCTTGGATTATTTTATCCCGGAAGGGGAAAACCTGGAAAACATTCAACTCCCTAAGCAAGCATTTGTAGCAATGGTGCTCGGTGCCACCCACGCCACGAAACGCTTGCCTGAAGAAAAAATCATAGCAATTTGCCAGCGTATCACCCAACCCATTGTGCTCCTCGGTGGAAAAGCCGAAATGGAAATCGGTGCGCGTATTGCGCTCGCCTGTGGCCCTAAAGTCCTAAATCTTTGTGCCGCGCTTAACCTCCATCAATCAGCGTGTGTTGTTCGGGCTTCTAGCAAAGTAATTACCCACGACACGGGCTTGATGCATGTCGCGGCTGCATTACGGAAGCCTATAATTTCCGTGTGGGGCAGCACAGTGCCCAAATTTGGGATGTGGCCTTTTTACCCAACGGGCATAGATTTGAACACGTCTGTTGAGGTGTTGGACTTGGGTTGCCGCCCATGTTCAAAAATTGGTTTCGACCGTTGCCCTAAAGGCCATTTCAAATGTATGCGGGAAATTGATGTGCAAATGCTTGGCAGCGCAGCGCAATAGCTTGCTCATTTCCGCTACACAGTCTACCTTCACCCGGCAAAACCCGCACCAAATACTACTAGATTTGCCTTCAAACTGCCAAATTCCTTGTTTTCAGAAAAACGCAGGCCCATCTTTGTTGCTGAATCTGGATTTTGCGCTACTTTTCGCCGACAAACATCTCGTCAATCTGTCCAATGTCAATTAATATGAACATTAGAAAACTACTTTTCCTACTTGCTGCTTCACTGAGCCTTTCCTCCCTGAACGCCCAAGACATCCACTTTTCTCAATATAACATGTCGCCCATGACCCTCAACCCGGCCAACATCGGGAATTTTGAGGGTACCGTACGCATTGGAGGCATCTATCGCGGCCAATGGGCCAGCGTTATTGGCAACAAGGGCCAATACAAAACACCCTCCCTTTGGGCAGATGCACCAATCATTCGGGGTTTTCGCAAACGCGACTGGGTTGGCGTAGGGCTCGTGTTCTTCTCTGACAAAGCGGGCGCGGGTGGCCTTACGCACACAGCGGCCAAATTCGGGGCCTCCTATCACCTTTCCTTGGACAAAAAGGGCAATGCCTACCTTACTGTTGGCGCTCAATATGGCCAGGCCAGCCGTCGGCTCGATCCGTCAAAACTACAGTTTGAAGAAGGTTTTTTAAATCCAACTCCTACCGGCGGTTACAACTCAAGCGCACAAGTTGACTTTCTAAATGCAACACAAGCAAAATCCGACTGGAGCGACATAGACGGTGGCGTGGTGCTTCGCGCCAAACTAAACAAGCGCATGGACATGAGTATTGGTTACTCCATGTACCACATCGGCGAAGGCAAGTACGGCCTTGTAACGAGCAGTGGAGGTGGGGGCACCAGTACTGGTACGAGTACACCCAACACAAGCAGCGATGAAATTGCCCGCCGTTCTGTGATCACGGGCTTGTTCAACATCAAGTTGAACAATAAACTTTCAGTGGGACCATCCTTTATCTACCAAACTATGAGTGGCGCTGATGAGATCAGCCTTCAAGCACTTGCATCTTATCTCTTCAACGCGGAGAAGGATATTGACCTCAATTTTGGCTTGGGATACCGTCTTTCTGGGGGTGACGCCATTTACCCCATGCTCGGCGCACGCTACAAAAACCTCCGTGTCGGCCTCGCATACGACGTGAACATCAGCGACCTAAACCAAGTCAGCAACTATCGCGGCGGTTTTGAGATAGCCGCCAACTATATCGTCAAAATTTACAAGCCGGCGGTGGTGAAAACCAAGGTGCTTTGCCCCAGGTTCTAAACCAAGAATCCTCTCCATTTTTAAAAAAAATCTCCCGGTCTGACTGGGAAAAACGATACGATGAAAAAAATCCTCTTTTTCCTCACGCTTGCCACTTTCTCGGCCATCGGTGCTAAAGCCCAGCCGATCAACCGCGCTACGCCAGAAGCAAACCTTAAATCGGCACAAGAAGCCGAGGCCGATGGAAATCCCTACGCTGCCTTGGACTTGTATGAAAAATACCTTTCCGAAAACAAAACGGACAAGCAGATTACTGCAAAAGTAGCCAAACTTAATTTCGAACTACGAGACTACGAAAAGGCTGAAAAAGCCTTTGCCCGCCTTGTAACCCGCGACCGCAAACTTGAGTTTACAGAACTTAAATATTGGCTCGCGCTGAGTATGAAGTACAATGGCAAATACGCCGAAGCCGTTGATATGTTCAATCAATATATTGCCGATGGTGCCGACGAAGCCCTTAAAACCGCTTCCAAACGGGAAATCGCCGGTTGCGAGATAGCAAAAAAACTCAAGCAACCCGATAACCTTATTGTGGGCAACCTTGGTAAAACGGCCAATAACCCTCAAACGGACGGCTCACCCTCTTACAGCGCCGGAGAATTGTATTTCACCTCCATCCGCTCCAAAGAAGTGGTCGTTTTGAATGGCAAAGAGGGCGACTGGCACTCAAAAGTTTATACCACCACCCGGTCGGGAGCAGAATACGGAGAGCCTGAACCATTAGGCACACAAATCAATCGCGAAGGCTGGCACCAAGGCAACGTAAGCATTGCCGCAGACGGGAAAACAATGTATTTCACCCGTGTAGAACTCACCGAAAAAGGCCAAGACATTGGGACGAGTAAAATATTTGTCTCGCAGAAAGGTTCTGACGGTTGGGGAGGGGCAAATGAAGCCACGGGAGTCAACGGCGACTTTATTGCCAAACACCCCTGCGAAGGCGAATTGTTTGGTGAAAAAGTACTCTTCTTCGTTGCCAATATGCCAGGAGGGAAAGGCGGTTTTGACCTGTATTATGCAACAAAAAAATCAGAAAACACCTTTGGCCTACCTGTCAACCTTGGCGATGTAGTGAACACCCCCGGCGACGAGGCCTCTCCTTTTTACCAGGATGGCAAATTGTGGTTCAGCAGCACCGGACGACCCACCATCGGTGGCTACGATGTCTTTGAGAGCCAATGGAATGGAGCTGTTTGGAGCGATCCAAAAATGTTGCCCTTGGGCATAAATACAAGCCTCGACGACCTCCACTATTCCCGCTCTTCAGATGGTTTCACAGGATTCCTTCAGAGCAACCGGCCAGGGCCAAACAATCTCAAAAGCAAAACCTGCTGTGACGATATTTATGCTTGGGAAATTGAGCGCATCAAAGTGGAGCTGCTCGCTAAGACCTTCCGAATAAAGTGGAAAGGCGAAAAAGAAAACCCAGCACTGAAGGGAGCAATTGTCACCATGCTCGACGTAACGGAAAAAAAAGCAACCAATGTGGACGAAAAAACCAATCTCGCTTCCAATGAATTTCCGTTCACCCTGCAGCCCGAAAGATCCTATATGGTAATAGCCAACGCCGAAGGCTTTAAGCCCGATACAGCGTCATTTAATACCTTGGGGGTCAAAAAAAGTACGAGTATCGAGAAAAAACTCACTTTACGACTTGTAAAGCGCGAACCCGAGTTTGACACGCTCCGTATCAATGAACCTATCCGACTCGACAATATTCTTTATGATTACGACAAGGACAACATCCGCCCAGATGCTGAGCCTGATTTGCAAAGCGTAGTGGATTTGATGAAAAAATACCCTGATATGAAAATCGAACTCTCGTCACACACAGACGCAAGAGGCAATGATGCTTACAATGAAGACCTTTCTCAGCGCCGTGCAAATAGTGCCGTGGCATGGATTGTGGCAAAAGGCATTAAATCCGACCGGATCGTAGCGAAAGGATATGGCGAAAAACAACCCCAGAACAAATGTACCAATGGAGTTGAATGCACTGAAGAAGAACATCAACTCAACCGCCGTACTGAATTCAAAATCACCGCCGGACCAACCAGCATTGTGATTGAAAGGGTCGAGAAGCGCGAGAAAAAACCTGCTTCTTCAGGTGGAAAGCAGAGCCTGCGCAACGGTTTGTTACTAGGGAATTAAATTTTGTAGTGAGCGTTATTACCGATGCTCACATTCTACTAATTTTAAAAGCGAGGGAGTGGTAAGCGTGTAAAAATAAACGCTCACAACTCCCTCGCTTATTTTACCAAAAGACTCACGCTCTCCCAAGTACTTTTATAATACAGACACCTCGGCAATGGTTTTGTTGATAGCCAGCTTGGGCGGGACAGGCGAATTGATTGTTTTGGGAGCACTTGCTTCATGTTTGTCAATTTGGGGCTTATTCGTCTCTATCAAACGACTCCGAAGAGAAAAAAGGGGGAAAAGGAAAGAAACCAAGCGATGAATTTTGACTACTTTTGCATCAAATTCAGCAATAATGACAGCCATTTACGACAAGAAGAACCTAAATGAAAGAGTAGAAGCCGCCCTCGAAACCATACGCCCTCACCTTAGGGTAGATGGTGGCGATGTGGAACTCGTAGAGGTAACAGATGACATGCACGTCAAAATCCGATGGATGGGCATGTGCGAATCATGTTCCATGTCGGGCATGACGCTCCGGGCAGGCATTCAGGAAGCCGTACAGAGCAAAATCCCTGAAATAATGGGTGTGGAAGCGGTGAATTGATAAGATATTGGGATATTGGGATATTATGAAAATTTCATAATATCCCAATATCACCATTTAACCCTCGCCTGTACCTTCCAAGCCCTTTCCTTTCCTATCGTGCCAGAATCCGTCACTGCCTGGCGTGTATTCGTCTCTTCCATGCGAGCATCCAGCCGAAGCCAAGTGTTCACTCTCCAATGAAGGTTGAGATACCATCGTGCGCCACGTCCCGAAAAGGCAGGGATAGAAACCGCCGAAAAAAGGTCGTTTTCGAAGGTATACACCCTTGAATCGTAGTCCTCCGTATCAAATACTGTATATCGTAGCGATGCAGAAACGGGGCTTCCAAGCGGTTTCAGCACCGCTTCCTGATAGGCAACAAATCCTAAGGAAGATTCATTTTCACCAATTTGGTAAGTTGTCCACTCTATCCGGCTTCGGAGTTCGATAGGTTTGTTGACTTTGTAAATCGAATGCAAGCGAAGCCGATCTCGCCTTGCATTAACGAGGCCAAACGGTTTTTCCAAATCATCATTCCGTTGCTTTGTTTCTGACTGCCAGAGCGCATACACCGAAAAATTGCGGCTCTTAGTCCACAACACCCTTGCCAGGTATTCTCGGCCATTTGAAGGCGCGTCCACTCCAAAACGAAGCCAAGGGTGCCGCCACACATCTGCGTAAAGGTTTATCTGCCAACGTCTTATCCAACGGATATCCGCTCCGAGGTAAAGCCCCTGCTCGTTGCTTGAACCCGATACTTCTGCAAAAGGATTTCCATAAACAGATTGGTAATCTTTGCCCAAAGAGCGGTGCACTGCTGTGAGCGTTACATGACGATCTGCAGAAAAAAGCAAGCCATTTACAGCTGCAACTCCACCATTGTCGCTCCGGGCCGTTTCACCAAAAAGAAAGAGGTTACGCCAGCGGTAGTTGTAATCGAGGCTTATCCCTGTCAAACTTTTACCCCGGAATGCAAATTTTCGGTATGGTTGCGGAGAGGATATCCAAGCCTTGTCGTATGCAATATGGAGAGCATTTGCCGAGACCTGCCAACGTTGCCCTTGCCATGTGGCCGTCAGCCCACCGACTTGTTCGTGGAGTTTTTTTTCATCTTCTATCTCAGAAACGTTGCGATGGTAGCCAGAGCTGAGCAACGAAGAAAACTCAATTTCCGGCGAATCAAATTCACTGGTATCCGCCACTTGAATATTAGCGTCGCGGCGGCGATTGGAATACATTGCTGTAACTTCCAAGTGCTTGCCAAACGCGAGCGTGGTGGCTGCTCCACGAAAAAAATAGGTTTCCCCAAAAGCTCCGTACGCATTCAATTTTCGTCCACCACGTGCCACAGACACCGTTTCGGCAGATTTTCCAGGAGCGAAACCCGTTTGCAACAAAAGCCCCTGTCCCATTCGGGCAGAATAATCACCCAATGCGACGACTCGAACCGTCTGATTCCAATTTTGAATGAAGATATGGGCACTGTAATAATCGAATGCCTGCCAGCGAACGATGGTGTCGTATGGCCTCTTTTCTGTGTTAAATAAAAGAATGCTGTCATTGGAAAAAAAACTTTCGCCTGGGTCTTTTTCCATCGTGAATCCAAATCGCAAGCGATTGTCGAATGTGTGGCGGTAGCGTAGTGCCAGGGCACTTCTACCGCCTTGAGGCCTATTCCTGTAATAACTCATCGAGTCTGCCGCATCCGATGTGGAATTCAAACGAGTTGCCAACTCCTGCTCCGTGTCATAATTTGGCGGATTAAAATAGCCCCAGCGCAGGAACAGTTCATTTTCACCGCGTAAAAATCCTTGTAGGATAGTGGTATTCCGAGTATCCAAACCGGTCTTGATACGGGAAAATTGCAGTACCCTACGAATGTCTGAAATTTCCCAGTTCGGCACGGCCTGTAGTTCGTACTCATTCAGAAAAGGCCCAAACTGGTCGCGGTATGCGATAAAACTTTCCACTTGAAGTTCGTTGAGCAATCGCAATGAGCGCAAATCTTCCTGGCTTACCGAATTGAGGTTCATGGGCTTGTCGCGGAACATCTCGAGGTTTTCCAAAAATTGCTGGGCATCAGATTCGGAAGCAGATTCATTGTCCCGGAAGAAATTTTCTAGCAGCTCATCATCTGTTTGGGCGTTCAAAAAGAAAGAAAGCAGGATGAAAGGGAGAACCGCCAATAAGCGATGAATAAATATATTTTTCAAAAATTGTGTATAAATGGCAGTTGCGTGCGTCATAAGCCGGGTTGTTTCAGAAACAATGTTAGGGCGAAAGATTCGTTTGAAAGTCGACTTTTTTAGTTCTGACACTTTTTCAAAAAGTGTTCGTTCTAAAAGTGCCATAACGTTTACAACCACTACCTTTGCTATCATTTTTTTAACCATTCAAAATCGTTTTCTCAAACATGAAAAAATCAATTTTAGGGATTCTCGCTGGCGCAGCCTTGATATTCTCCATGGCTTCCTGCGGCGAAAAACTGCTCACTGACGAGCAGGTTCAGGCTGAAATCACAAAAGGCTACGAAGCTGGCAAAGCTGCCGTCGAACAAGAAATGACCGCAAAATGCGAGGCTGATCTTGAGACGCGCGTGTCAGCTATTGTTGACCAGGCCATAGCTGATCATGAAGCTGAAATGGCCGCCGATAAAAAGTAAGCCGTTTGAAAACAATCCAAAATCCGTTCATTCTCAAAACATTCACCGAAATTTTTTCCATTACAATGAATAAGAAATTGCTCTTTGCCGGCGCAGTAGCTGTTGCTGGCTTTTTTACCCTCACAGCATTCGACGGCAAAACCCTCGCCCAACAAAAAGAGGAAATAGCTGCCGCCGTGACTGCACAACTTGAAATGCTTCGTACTGAAAAGACTGCTGAGTGCGATGCACGCGTACAAGAAGAAGCCAACATGCGCGTGGAGGCATGGAAAGCCGAAATGGCTGCCGCACCAGCACCTGGTAAAGGTGGTGTGAAAAAAAGCGGCTCAAAAGGCCCGAAAGTAGACCCATTGCCCAATGGTACAAAACCTACCGACCCGCAAAAAACCCGTGGCGGTGCTGTAAAAGAAGGTGATGTTGAAGGACAGAAAAAGCGGGGTGGTGCTATCAACCCTACTTCTCCTACCGCTCCAGAAGAACAGAAAAAGCGGGGCGGCGCTGTTAAGCAAGGTGGAGGTAACTAATAATTGCGTTCCAAACATAAAAAAAGTGCCTGTCGATTGCTCGACAGGCACTTTTTTTATGTTCAGATTGCTGAATTACTTGTTATAAGTAAAAGTGGCGTCATCATAAGTTGCATCCGTATAAGTCACACGGTAACTACCTGAAATCGTGTTGCCGTTAATCTGGCCTTCACCCGCAAAAGCGCGACCGGCCGGATCAGTATAACTAATGTGGACGTGGTCTCCGTCTTCAATGGTTGCTTTCAAAATAGAATTGAACCCTCCGAAATTTGCAATTTGAATTTCAGATTCGTTGATGCGCGTTACAACTGCTGGTGAGGTGAGATTATATGTACCTACATTGGTAGGAATTACAGTACTAACCGTCACAACGTCTTGGCCAAGGTAAGAGCCTAAGAATTTGGCGGACCATTCGATTTCGCAGTTTTCGCCTTCGAAGCCAACGCCGCACTCGCAGGTGCCGTCAAGGCAAGTGCCTGCATTGCATTCAACGTCTTTGCACTTGTCGCCGCAAGAAGTAGTAGTAACGGCGAGGAAAGCGCCAAAAATAAATAGTGGGAGGATAAAGAGTTTTTTGCTCATGTTTTGGAAATGTTTGTGAAAGGTGATGGAATGGTTGTTAATTGTTCGCGGCAAAGGTAAAAAAACGCCCCATAAGGAAGTAACAAAAGAAATATTATTCCTACTGAATGCAGCAAAAACAAATATTCAACTAAATAGTTGCCACTATTCTAACAGGATTTTGCCTGTTGCCTGGTTGTTTTCTGACAAAATCCTCAGGAAGAAAATACCTGGCACTAAGGTTTCGGGCAACTGGAAACGTATGGTTGTCAACGCATTCTTCAAATTTTCAGCCTTGAACGTTTTGCCTTGAACATTTGTAAGTTCGAGCCAAATTATTGCACCTGAAAAAATTTTGGGCAGCTCGATTTCAAGCCAATCGCCTGAGCCAGCAGGGTTGGGAGATATGCGAAGCGGGGCAACAAGTTTTTCCTCCAAGCCAACTGTATAGCCTACCTCATCACAGTCAGCACTGCTACAATCATTAGCACCAGTTACGGTGACACAATAGGTGCCTGGTAGTAAGTTTTGGATTTCCTGCCCTGATTGACCAGTACTCCAAATAATTTCAAATGGACCGGTTCCGCTAACCTGAACGAAAGCAGAGCCATCGGAAATATTTGGGCCTGAAGCAAGTGTGGTGTTGATAGAAACGCTTGGCACGTTTGTGTCTTGTGTGATAACAACCATATTGGCCGCTTGTGTAGTGCAGCCAAAAACATCTGTCACTAAGAGCTCGGGGAATGCAAAACCACCATTGGAAATCACAAACCAACACGAGTCATTGGAAGAAAGGAATTGGCCATTGATGGTCCAATAAAAGGAAGGGCTTTCCGCATTTGTGATGGCGCGGAAAAGTGTGGGGGTATTGCCTAAACCACTACAAGTCAAGGTGTCGAATCCGACAAAGTGAGCAGGTAAAGACACCAAATGCTCTTCGGAATGAATGTTCTTTGAAGCAACGCAGCCATCTAAAAAGGCCAATAATGTGTAAACACCCCCGGCAGTAGCAAGCAAACATTGTGTCTCAGTTGCTGGAATTCCGTCTTTCGCCCACTGGAAAACGGCATCGGGCGAAGCTTCGGCGCAGAGGTTTACGGAAGGTGTGTAGCAGGTGACCAGTATATTGGAAGGAAGGTTGGCCAGTAAGGCTCCCGGGGCGATCTCCGTGATGGTCAGTGTAACGAGGGTATCACAGCCGCCATTACCGGCTACGATGAAACTAAATACGCCCGGAACATCAAATACTGTCCCATACAGGACAATGCTCTCCCCTGAACAGATCTTTTGTGAAATACTATGCTGCACACTGCCTCCTCCTGGCAGGTTAAATGATTGAATGGCAATACAATTGTGCGCATCGGTAAGGGAGAGGGCATAATTGCCACTGTTGGAGAATGTGGCCAAGGCTGTCGTCTGGCCATTCTCCCAGAGATAGTGGTAGGGCGCTGTGCCTCCACTGGCTTGCACCGTGATAGAACCAAGTCCGCCCCCACAGTTAACAGGTTGAATATTACTGGTTTGAACCGTCAAAATATCTGGTTGGTCGAGCACAATGGTATCAGACTCCGTGTAGTTTGCGCCAGTGACTGTCACGGAGTACGAACCCGCCGGAAGGCTGTTTTGTTGGTAGAAATTGAGGCTTATGTTTGACCAATTGTAAAAAAGCCCGGTCTGGTCGCCCCAGACACTGACACCAATGATTCCGTTGTTTTCGCCGTGACAATTTGGTTCTTTTACATTGGTCGGTATTACAACGAAAGGGGTGGCTGTTGGGCCGCCGTAAGTAAAAGTCAGATGGTAATTCTGGCCGCCATTGTTTTTTAACATTGTGGTTTCGGGGATAAAATCGTCACCAATCGTATCAATTTCAGCCACAAAATATACTTCAAGCACATAGGTTTTACCGACCGTCAGCCCCGCTGCCAAGTCAATATTGCTGGCCTTGCTACGGTAACGTGTGGTGTAAAGTCCCACAAGGGTAAAATAGTCCTGATCGAGGTTCAGGGATTGGAAGTTGCCCACTGCCCCACCCTGCTCGTACACACGGTATTGGAGTCCTATGCCCGAAACATTGTTGATACAACTTTCCCAAGTGATGGCCCTGGCGTTGGCAAGCGAAAGATTTTGTAGCGTGCCAATGTGCAAGCCGTCGAACCGAATACCCGAAGGGCAGTCGGCGATGATAAAACTGTCCAAAGTACCATTGATGCGGAGATGAACAGAAGAGGAGCACTCCCCTACCCAATCGTAGCCGCAGGCGGTGGATTTTTGGACAGAAAAAAGAAATAGAATGTTGAAAACGAGGATCTTGGAGTAGAAGATGTGCATGAGGATCGGTTTGTGAGCATTGATTATATGAGGTGTTCGTTGTCGAATCATCGAATTTACAAACAACCGCCAAAGGTACTCAGAACCCCCTTTCGCTTTTATCTAAATGTTGGACTCTGTCGCAATTTTACCATCAAAAGGCAGTGCGGCATAAAGATTTTGTAAAGAATGCGCGCGCTACTTTGTTGTACTTTGGCCCCTTCAAACCCGACCGATGCAGCATCATACCATTTCAATCCAGCGCAGCGCGCAGTATTATTCATTGGGCACACCCGGAGCTCAGATCAAGCAATTCTGGATCGTGTGCCATGGGTACGCACAATTGGCCGACGAGTTTTTGGAGAATTTCAGGCTTTTGGAAAATGACCACACCCTCGTAGTAGCGCCTGAAGGATTGAACCATTTTTACAAAAAGGGCTTTGACGGACCTGTAGGTGCTAATTGGATGACGCGCCAGCATCGTCGCTCCGAAATTGAAGATTACGCCAATTACCTCCAACATCTCTACGATCATTACCTGCCTCAATTGCCCTCTGATGTACGTATCGTGCTGCTGGGCTTTTCGCAGGGCACAGCTACCGTCTGCCGTTGGATGCTGGAAAAACTGCCCCGATTCCACGACCTCTTGCTCTGGGCCGGGCTTCCCCCCGAAGACCTTGATTATGCTGCGCACAAGGATTATTTGGCCGACAAAAAACTCTATTTGCTGTACGGCACCCACGATCCATTCCTTACACCTGATCGGATGCATACCGTCCAGGAAATCGAAAACAAAAACGGAATTGACTTTGGAGAGCGCAGTTTCGAGGGTGGTCACGAGATTTTGCCCGATACTCTGCGGGAATTGTTGTTGAATTTGAACTGATTTCTACCTTCGCGGCAAGTTCGACATTAAGTCATTAAGTCATT
>CAZPTQ010000101.1:7875-19204 GCA_964589365.1 uncultured Saprospiraceae bacterium | reverse complement strand
ACCTCGGTTGCCGCCGCCGCCGAAACCGCCGCCACCGCCGCTGCCGCCGCCACGTGAATCACGCGATTCGCGTGGTTCTGCTTTTTTGACCACAATGGTGCGGCCATCCAGTTCTGTTTCGTTGAGCGCGTCAATGGCTTTGTCAGCCTCTTCATCGTTGTCCATTTCAACAAAACCGAAGCCTTTAGAGCGGCCGGTCATCTTGTCGTGGGCGATGGAGCACGAAGAGACTTCACCGAATTGCTCGAAAGCAGCACGGAGATCGTCTTCGATAGTGTCGTAGTTTAATTTTGCTACGAAGATGTTCATTGCGAAAAAATGAAAAAAATGAAAAAAAATCGAGCATCGACTTGTTGCAGCAAAATCATCTTCGAACAAAAAAATGCCGGGTAAGAATGGCTTGCCTTTGGGTTGCGATGCTCAGTGAACGGAGCAAAGGTATGTAAGAATCGGTTGCTTGTTAGAAAATTTAAAAAAAGTATATGGCGAGCTTGCTCAAAACCATTTGTTTGGATGGCTTTTTGCCCAATTTGTAAAACCTCAGTCGGTCACCAAGGCCACACATTTCAACTCAATGGCAATCGGTGTCGGTAAGCGGTCAATGCCTACGGTAGTCCGGCAAGGTTGATTATCCTTGAAATATTCTGCATAAAGCCGGTTGAAGGTGTGAAAATCGCGCTCCATGTTCACCAGAAACACCGTCACATCCACCAGATTTTCCCATTTCGCACCACTTGCCTCCAATACGATGCGCACGTTTCGGAATACAGAATGTACCTGTGCCTCGAAGTCAAATTCAGCATAATTGCCTGACTGCGAACGAATAAGGCCCGGCACATTATCCGTCTCTGGCTCACGTGGACCGATGCCGGAAAGGAAAAGTAAATTGCCTGCTCGGCGAGCATGTGGGTAAAGCCCAACTGGTTTGGGGGCATTGGGAGCGTCTATTTTCATGGTGCGAAGGTAAAAACGTACTTCGGAACAGTGGCCTGAGCTTGCAATTATTGTAAGCAGCCACGCTTGTTTCTAAAATATGCCAAAAGAGCCATATTTCCAATTCTAAGCATATTCTAAGGCCTTTCTTTATGGGTTGGCTCTAGGTTTGCGGCAGATTTTTTTTGAACAAAACCCAACATTTATGCGACACTTTTATCTCCCTATGTTCCTGCTTTTGTGCAGAACGGCTGCTGCTCAAACGCCCACTGACGGGCTGATGATGCCACAAGGCCAACTTTGTATCCTTGGTCAGTATTCCAACAGTAAATGGGAAAACTACTGGCAAGGAGAAACGAAACGCTCCAACCTGAATCTCGGCGAGCTGACCACCCAAAGCGCCTTGCTCATGGGCAACTACGGCATCACCAAAGACCTGAACGTCATGATTGGCGTGCCTTACGTTTGGACGAGTTCTGACGTGAGTTACATCACCGGACAAAAAGGCCTGCAAGACCTTTCGGTTTTTGTGAAATATCAAGCCTTAGAGTTGGAAGCCGCAGGCGGTGCCTTTAAGCTGCAAGCCACAGGCGGGCTTTCGACACCCGTCAGCAACTACACGCCTGATTTGTTGCCGTTCAGCATCGGTCTGCACAGCAAAACGGCTTCGCTCCGTGCCGTCTTGAACTACACAGCCGACTTTGGGCTTTATGTAACAGCACAGGCTGGACATACATGGCGGAGCAATACGACCATTGACCACAATGCCTACATTTTTGACAACAAGTTGATTTACAGCGATGAGATGCCTGTGCCAAATGTGTTCGATTACTCGGCGCGCCTCGGCTTTATCAAACCTCGCTATCAGGCTGAAGTTTGGTACGATGCATTTACAGGCCTCTCTGGCGACGATATTCGTTACAATGAAGCCCCACAAGCTTCCAACAAAATGGCTGCCGGGCAAGCGGGCGTTTTTGGCAAATACTTTATCACCAAACGGCTGGGGCTTTTGGCAGCAGTAAGCAAAGTGCTCAGCGGGCGCAATGTCGGCGAGGCACTGACCTGGACTGCCGGGGCAACCTATTTCTTGGACATCAATAAAAAAGGAGAAGAAGAAGTTGGAAAGCAGAATTGAGGTATTGGGATATTAGGATATTGAGATATTTGGATATTTCGACGAATCCTGCAATATCCAAATATCTCAATACCCTAATATCCCATTATCCCATTATCCAAACCTCACACTTAAAAATTCATTTTCAATGAAAAAGATACACATCACCAATCTCGTGGCCGGTTTGTTCGGCCTGATTTTCGCCTTTAGCCAGTGCGACAAAACACCGCCCGAAGCCGCTGTTCTCGAACCTTACGCAGAGACCAGCCTAGACGCAAATGCGGGCAATTGGAAACCTTATTTGACGATTGACAGCAATAAGACGGCCGTTCCAACACCCGATGCTGCTGGCTCTGCGGCCTATTTGACTGAATTGAATGATTTAAGGTCAAAAATGGCTGCAGCCACAGCAGAAGAGAAAGAACTTGCCACTTGGTGGGGCAGCAATGGCGCACTCCGCTGGCACGAAATCGCCCGCGAGCTGGCGGCCCTCTACAACGTGCCGCCAAACTATATCACGGACGCCTCTGGCACGCTCGTTTACCCGCCTCCAGCATTTGATCCAGCCAATCCAGATGCTTATCCACGTGCACCATTTGCCAATCCGCCCATCGCTTCACGTATGTTCGCGCTGCTGGCTGTGGCGCAATATGATGCCTTGGTGGCCTGCTGGCATCGCAAGTTCCAGCACAATCGCCTGGCACCTTACAAAAATGCTTCGGACATCCAAGCGATTATCCCTACCAACGACCTGCCCTCCTACCCTTCCGAGGATGCAGTGGTGGCTGCTGCCTCTCGCGAAATCCTCAAATTTATTTTTCCTAGAGAGGTAGCCAATGTTACTGAAAAAGCGGAAGAGCACAAAAACAGTCGCCTTTGGGCGGGCGCCAATGTGCAAAGCGACCTTTCAGCAGGCGACTCCTTGGGCAGAATAATTGCCCTGAACGTCCTCAACGAATGGGCTAAAAAGGACAGAATGGGCCTGGCCAACAATCAGGCCGGGTTCCAGGCACAACGTGACAGTTCCGCCGCAAGGGGGTTCACTACGCAATGGCGCAGCCTTGACCTACCGGTTCGCGCGCCAATGCTTCCTGCCTTTGGGAACGTGAAGGCCTGGAATTTTGACGATGCAACCAAAGTGCTCATTCGTCCTGAAGCACCGCCGCGGCCAGGGTCAGCCGAATTTGAGGCTGCTTTGGAAGAGCTGCGTGGAATCTCCAAAAACCGCAGCCGTGAGCAGCAGCGTATTACCACTTTTTGGTCCGATGGCGCGGGCACCTACACTCCACCAGGCCACTGGAATCGTCGCGCTGCCAATTTGATTTATGACAACCAATTCAACGAAATCCGCACTGCAAGGGCTATGGCATTGGTAAATACCGCTATGGTGGACGCTGGCATCGTTTGTTGGGAGGCAAAATTTTATTACATGTTCCCACGCCCTACTGAGGTTGACCCGAGTATCACCACTGGTACAGGCATTCCAAATTTCCCTGCCTATGCTTCGGGCCACTCCACCTTCTCGGGTGCTGCAGCAGAAGTATTGTCTTATTTGTTTCCAAGCAATCAAACCGATTTACGAGCATGGGCACAAGAAGCCGCTGACTCTCGGGTGTATGGGGGCATCCATTATCGTTTTGACAGCGAAAACGGGCTTAAACACGGAAAAAAAGTTGGTGAATTTGCCGTCACACGCGGTCGCACCGACGGCTCGGAGTAAATTGAAATAGAAACAGTCAGTGAAAATATAGACCGTCCGGGACGCAAGTCACGGGCGGTTTTTTTTGAAGCCTAAACCTCCCTGGTTTCGCCCATCATACGCTGCATTTCACCAAATTGGTTGTCCAACATACGTTTCAATTCATACCGCTCAAACTTGTACTCAAAATTGAAATAGCGATTCTCATAATGATTTTCCGTAGTTGGAAAGAAGCCGAACACCTTTGCGTGCCAACGCACTCGACCTCGTCCGTGAAGTTCGTCCATCGGCAATTTGAGGAATTCTGCCTGCGGAAAATAGTGGTAAAGCCCCTTCATTTTTCGGATAATTTCCACCGCCACCTTCCTTTCAGGCAAACGATTTTCGTGGCGGAACTCGCTGATCTCGTGGAAATAACGCGCCTCCGTGTCGCGGAAACGTTGCATAGCCACCCGCTCGCGGAGTTGGTATAGCCGGAATCTTTTCGGCATTGCTTCATTTAACTCGCGAAGCAGGGCAAGCGCGTCTAATTCGGGTGTTTTTTTGAATGCCACTTCTCCCCCCTCATTCGTCACTTCTACCCAGCGGAATTTGATTTCTTCCGTCAGTTCGCGCCACACAAAATCCAAAAAGTGCTGGTCTTGCTGAAGTTTGTAAGCACAAAGTGCGGAACGCAAAAGCCGGGCACAAGCAGTACGCTGGCTTTCGTCGCCCGTTTTTATCTCCTCGTATTCAGGCAAAATTTGTTTTTGAAAAATATTCTCTGAAATTGATTTCCTCAAATCCTCCTCCGTGTAACGCGTTGATTCCGCTAACAATTCGCGCAATTCCGTCTGCGCGTCGAAGCCCAAGGCAAGACTGTCGGGCACTGTATCCAATTGGCCTGTCACGTCGAATTGAAGCCATACCAGCAGGTGCTCGCCCGCGATTTCTTGGATGCAATGGTCCAAATAATCTTGTCCCGACTTTTTGGGATAGGCGCGGTAGATAATCCGCCAACACCGGAGGCAGTAGATGAGCCTGCGGCGCGCATCTAAACTGTCCATCCGGCGGAAATCCGTGTGTGCAAGGCTGTTTTTCACCGCCTCCCATTCTGCTTGCGTGTCGGCTACAAATTGCAGGTACACGCTCTGCTTAATATTTGGCTGCACTTGAAGCCAACCCGCTTGCCCGGCATGATCCCGCACAATTTTTTCTACAATGGCCTGTACATCAAATTTATACTTCGCGCATTCGGAATGTGCTACTACTTCGCCCAGTACATCGAGTGTAAACCAGCGCAAATCTGCACCCGTGATCTGGGATGGCGAAACCAACAATCCCGGCAGCAGGTATTCCAAGGCAAGCAGGTAGAACGAATTCCCCCTGCCGCGTTTGTCAAAGTCGGTAAATATTTCCGCACCCAATAAGCAAGCATAACTGAACCGCACCACCGATTCCCTGATGTCGGTAAACGGACGACGACGTTTTTCATCTTCGGCTATTTGTGCTGAAAGTGCCTGGCGTTTTGCCAACAGACTGAAATACAGGTCTTCACGCAACAACCCTGGGTCTTTTACGATCTTGGTTTTGTCGGACATCTCAATGTCGCGGAGCATACCAAGCAACTCCTGGATTTCGCCAAGCAAATCGAAATGACCATTGGGGATGAACTGGAACTGCCCGTTGACCACGTCCACCCGTTCCAGCCAGGCACACTTTCCGCCCCCGCAACATTCAATGACCGCCGCTTCCAAAAGTTCCTCCGAGGGATGTACCAACCTGCACACTTTCAGTGTGTTGCCCAAAATGATGCGTAAAGGCCGACGGTTGTCTGGCACCGATTCAGCGTGTTTTCCGGTGTGGCGCAGTGGGTCGTTGGGCAAAGCGTGATAAAGCCGCAAAGCCGCATCAGAGATGCCCTCTGAGGCGATAGACAGGTTGTGCAGCGAAGTGCTGGAAGGGCATTTTCCTTCTCGCTCGTAGTCGCGCAATCGGCTGGCATAAAGGAGGACGTATTGGAGCAGTCGGTCGTTGCCGTTCACCGCCTCTTGCATTATGCGGAGTGCGGTTTCTTTTTGCAGAAAAGTGATGAGCAGGTACTCGTACAATTGCGCGGATTGCGGGTCTACTTTGGTGCGAACGTGATCGCAATATGCGTAGGCTTGTGAATAGTTTTTTACAGCCATCGCGTCTTTTGCCAACAAGAGGCTGCGGCGAAAATCTGTTTTTTGCTCAAAGGAAAGAAGGCCGATCTGTTCCAAAGATTCTTGCTCCCGCGGTCCGACGGGCAAATTCAATGATTCTGGGATGGCGATATCATCCACTGGGACGAAAAACGGCGGAACTGTACTGTCTTCGCGACTGTCGGCTACAAAACGATAGTAGTCTCGAATAAAAATTTGTCTCCAATCTTCCACCAAATCCTCTTCTTGCAAACGCTCGATGAGGTTGAACAAATCGTCCTGAATGGGGCCTGCCTTCTCCTTCAGTTCGACGAGGCTAATCTGAGAGAGGCGGGTTTTTTCACGCAAATGCTTGAAATAGTCTTCCACATCGAGCACCCCACGTTTCACTTGCACATCACGGATGAGGCGTTTCAGCAAGGCCAATAGCGGGGCGTGGTTGATGCGATCTGTTTGTGCCAGCAAGCGTTCGCGCAGATCTTGAATACTTATGGGGAGTTCGATATGTCCGATGCCGATGTCGTTGCTACGGGGCGCGGCAGCCAATACATAAGTGGCTGTGGCAGTAGCACGGAGCAGTTGTCGGTCGCGGGCAACGCCTTCGTTTTCAATTGTTTCTCCCGGTGGAAGTGCAGTTTGGAAAGCTTGAAGATCGGGCGGAATGGCTGCACTCCGCGCCTGCGCAGTCAGGATTTGCAGGGCCGGGCGGCTCCGCTGTGTCAGGATGGCTTGGTCGGCTTCCCATCGCACGTCAGGCGTATCTTCATAGTGCATGGAAAGCACGGCTACAAATATCTCGGTCTTTTCCAAAAACTTGGCAGCCTCAACTCGAAAGGCTTCGGTCGGTACAGCGGCTTTATTCCAAAAAACAGTAGGTCGTGGCTGCAAGGCCAGCGCGAGTTGGCGCTGCAGATCTGCCGCTGTGCGGGCATCGGCAGGGTCGAAGGAGAGGAATATGTGGGCGGGTGCGTTCATGGTCGGGTGCAAAAATGCAAAATCCTCGCCGTGTTGGGGCGGGGATTTTGTGGGAGATTCATCTCAACCGCATCTGCAACACCCCCAGCATCGCCTCCCGGATAATATTCAAGGACATTTTAGACTGCCCTTTTTCGCGGTCTTTGAACGTAATGGGCACATCTTTCACTTTAAAGCCGAGCCGGTAGGCGGTGTATTTCATCTCGATCTGGAAGGCGTAACCGATGAATTTTATTTTGCTCAAATCCATGGTTTCCAGCACTTTGCGGCGATAACAGATAAAGCCAGCGGTGGGGTCGGCAACGGGCATCCAGAGTATTAGGCTGGCATAAAGCGAGGCGCCGCGCGAGAGGATGATACGGTCGAGTGGCCAGTTGACGACATGACCTCCGCGGCAATAACGAGAGCCCACGGCCACATCTGCCCCTTCGTCGCGGCATTTGGCAAGGAGGCGAGGCAGGTCTTCTGGATTGTGCGAGAAATCCGCGTCCATTTCAAAAAAGTATTCGTAGTCACGTTCCAAGCCCCAACGGAAACCCGCTATGTATGCCGTGCCAAGGCCGAGTTTGCCGCTGCGTTCGAGCAGGTGAAGCCGCCCAGCGAATTCATGCGCTTGCAGGTCCCGCACGATCTGCCCCGTGCCGTCGGGCGAACCATCGTCCACAATAAGCACGTGAAATTCCTCAGATTGGGCCAGCGCGGCCCTAACGATGGCTTCCACGTTTTCTTTTTCGTTGTAAGTCGGTATGATGACTATGCTCGCCATGGAGATTGGTGATTGGTTTGTCGGTGATTGGGTGATTGAGTGATTGGGTGATTGAGTGATTGGGTGATTGAGTGATTGGGTGATTGGGTGATTGAGTGATTGGGTGATTGGGTGATTGGAAGACAGCCTGCCTTTCTAGCCGTCCAAAGTCAAAACCTACATCACTGCAGCAACGCCAAACGCTGCTATAGAGATGATGAGTCCGTACATGAAAATATTGTAACAGGCACTTAGGTATTTATATTTTTTGGCGAGTACAATGCCGAGAAAATAAAGGTCACGACTCATGGAAGTATAGAGAAATTCAGGATCAGTAAGCATCTCGTTTACACCCCACTGAAAATCTTCAAGTTTCATATTGTAAAAATTCCCGAAGAACAATAGGTTTGCTTTTCGTTGTTTGATGGCTTCACGGGTCACGGTGCCTTCTGTGATTTTGGGGCGGGTGGCAAGGGTAGCAAAGACCATGGAGCCAAGACAAGTGGCTGTTAGTAAGATGGTCGGGACTATCACTTTCCAAGAGGCGCCTTCCTGAAGTTTGGGAAGTAGGTTGGAAACCAGCAGGGTAATGACAATGGCGTTGACCGAAAGCATAAGGTTGGCTTTGCTGTCGGCCATGGCACTGAGGTTGGTGTGGGTGCGATAGGTAGTACGGTACATGGTTTCCACACCACGCCCAAAGCGAGCTGATTTAATCTCGTTTTCACTTTCCTTCAGCACCTTTTTGAGGTCGCCGGTTTTTTCTTTTTCTTCGAGAAGGCTTATTTCATCTATCGTAGGGGCCAGGTTGGGGTTGAGCCTGCGCTTTTGTTTGAGGAGTTGTTGTATGTGCTTGGCTTTGCGCTTGTTGAAAAGTTCTTGCGCTACCACAGTATGGTATTCGTGGGTGAGCATGAAATTGATTTCAAAATCCACCCAATCCTGGTCGCTCATCACATTGCCGCGAGTGAGGACAAATTCTTGGCGCAAACGGCTCGTCCGATCCCAGTAGATTTCCATCCCCAGGTGGCTCAGATCAGCATCACCAATGATCTGGCCAAGCAAGGATTCGGGCTTTTGCGGCACTTTGGTGGCCCGTATGCATGCCTGTACTTCGCTGATATGCTCGGCGGGAATTTTCCCTTCCAAAAATCGCGCGACATTGGCACAACTGCGGTCTTCATGGTCCGCAGGCCCTTCGGCATAACCTGTGTCGTGAAACCAGGTCGCAAGTAGCACCGTAAGCATGTCTTGGGGGTCCAGTCGGAAACCTTCTCCGATGGTTTTTGTGGCAGCCACGGTTTGGATGGTGTGTCCCAAATCGTGGAAAACGTATTCAGATGAGATATTTTGCGCAAAAAAATCGGCTATGTGCGCTTCGACCTCATTCAGCAATTGCTCAGCAGGAGTCATGTATCGAGATTGTGAGCGGCAAAGGTAGAATAATGTGATTATCAGAGGAATGGGATAATTCAATCATTGACAGAATTGACCATCAAGGACTTTTCGGAGCGCCATCACACATGTTGGCAACTTGTGGAAAAAACTTGGATAACTTCTCGACCATTGTTCCACGCGCTGTTTCACGCCCAACTACCTTTGCCCGCGTTGTGCCACAAGGTGCGGCATTCAAACGCTCGAAACATCATGCTAAAAGACATGGGCAAAGTTATCACCATTGCCAACCAAAAAGGTGGCGTGGGCAAAACTACTACCGCCATCAATCTAGCCGCCTCACTCGCCATTTTGGAGAAAAAAGTGCTGCTCATTGATGCCGATCCACAAGCAAACGCCTCTTCAGGGGTAGGCCAAGTGGACACCGAAGAATCAGTTAGCCTCTACGATTGCCTTGTACACGGAGTTGATCCGCGCGAAGCCATTGTCCAGACCGAAACGCCCAACCTCTACCTGCTGCCTTCCAACATTGACCTGGTGGGCGCGGAAATAGAGTTGGTGAACAAACCCAACCGTGAGTATGTGCTGCGCGGGGTGGTCGGCGAACTCCGCAACGATTACGACTATATTTTTATTGACTGCCTTCCCTCGCTTGGCCTTATCACCGTGAATGCGCTCGTGGCCGCCGACACGGTGCTCATCCCCGTACAATGCGAAATGTTCTCTTTCGAGGGACTGGCAAAATTGAAAAACACAATTGACCTTATTCGCCAGGGATACAACCCCGATTTGCAGGTGGAAGGCCTCCTTATTTCCATGTACGACGGCCGCCTCCGCCTCGCTAACGCCATCGTAGAGGAAGTGCGCAACAGTGCCACCGACTATGTTTTTGAAACAATTATCCACCGCAACAGTCGTGTGGCCGAAGCCCCTATGTCGCACACGCCCGTGGCACTTTACGACGTGACCAGCAAGGGCGCGGTCAATTTTTTTAACCTGGCAGAAGAGTTTCTGAGGAGGAACTAGTGCCGCTGGGGGAGTTTTTTTCTTGGGAGGGGGGACTGCTCCTCGTTTGGCTTCGCCAAACTGGTAGCAGCCCCCCCTCCCAAGAAAAAAACTTACAGGAACAAACGACCACTAAAAAACGGTTGTATGCGACAAGGACAGATTTGTCTGCAACCCTTTTCGTTTTCGACCGCATCGCATCACCTAAACCACAGCCTTCTTTTTTATGGTGGGGATGCGTTTCGAGGTTTTCGGAGAAAACCCAGAAACGCATCCCCACCATAAAAAAGAAGGCTTACGCAACAATGGCAAAAGCAAAATTCAATACAGGAGGCATCAAAGCCCTGCTCGGCAACCCAAAACAGTTGGAAAAAGCCGTACAAGAAAATCCGGAACAGGTGGTACGTGAATTGGCCACTACGGTAGCCCAGCTGCCGATTGGGCACATCAAAACCAATGCCGGGCAGCCTCGAAAAAACTTTAGCAAGGAATCCCTGGAAGAACTCGCTTCCAGTATTCGCGCTCACGGCATTATCCAGCCGATTACAGTGCGCCGAATCCACGATAAGGAATACCAAATCATCTCTGGTGAACGGCGTTTCCGTGCCAGCCAACTGGCCGGACTGAAAGAAATGCCTGCCTATGTTCGCCTCGCCAACGATCAGGAATTGCTCGAAATGGCGCTGATCGAGAACATTCAGCGGGAAGATCTGAACGCTTGGGAAATAGCGGTGTCGTATGGCCGTTTGGCGGAGGAGTTCAAACTTACCCACGAAAACCTATCCGACCGGGTGGGCAAACAACGTAGCACCATCACCAATTACCTCCGTCTGTTGCGTTTCGAGAGCGATCCTGATATTAAACAGGGCATTGTAGAAAGCAAGATTTCAATGGGCCATGCCCGTGCACTCGCCGGAGTAGATGACTATGCCATTCGCAACTCGGTGTACCAGAAAATTGTGGCGGAAGATTTGTCCGTTCGCGCGGTAGAGGCACTCATTGCCAGTTATCAGGAAAGCCGCAAAGGCGAGCAGCCCAAGCCGAAAAAGGCCCTGAACGAAAACCTCCGCAATATCCAAGACCAATTCCGAGCATTCTTCGGTGCAAAAGTGGACCTTAAACGCGACGAAAAAGGCAAAGGCCAACTCGTGGTCAAATTCGACAACGACACTGATTTGAATCGGCTGATTGAGTTGATTGAAAAATAGAAAGTTTCTACTGAAACTCCACCACGAACTCCCCCACCCTATCTCCCAACCATTGCTCCGGCGTGGGCAGCATTTCCGTTAGAAGCAAAT
>CAZPTQ010000101.1:0-7865 GCA_964589365.1 uncultured Saprospiraceae bacterium | reverse complement strand
ATACCAATTCGCTCGGCTTGTGATTTCTCTCTTGAAAATAATTCCCCCCAAACTTCTGGCGGCAACTCCCAGGCTGCACGTGCCAGCACCAGCGATTGAAATTCCAGCCGACTGCGACGGCGAATTCCGCCATTTAATTCACTGCTATACGCTTTGGGCAACAAAGATTCTGACGACACTGCTGGCACACCCAGATGCCAAAGTATTTGCATAACAGGTGGCCGCGTTTCTGGGGCTTCAAGCCCAAGGTCATTGAAGATAAGCGGCTGATTGCTTTGTTTTTCAACGAGTTGTGGAAAACCATGCGCGTCTTTTCGCACCGCCAAATTGCCGAGCAAAATCGTACGCACATTCTTGGAATCCATCACACGGCCATCGGGTACAGCCACTGAAACCTCCGAAATCGCTGGCTGAAAATTGGCATTCGACCAGCCTTGCCATGGGAAAAAAGCCGTTCCAACTTTTCCAGCGTTTTGCCATTTTTTGATCGCTTCTGAAACCTCCATAGGAAATAGCGGAAGCCAGCGGGCAAATAGTTTCCCTCCACCGGGGTACATTGCGTTTACCACTGCCTTGTATTCGCCGTTTTCCTGAAAAATTTGGAGCAGGGCACCGACTTTGCCTCGGTGACGTGCCCCCTCCATCCGCCGCGCGAGTGTCTTTTGACTCTGCGCTTCGCCTTCATTGGCTTCCAAAAATGCCCGACTGAATTTCAAAAAATCAATGTCTGTCCCATCAGGAATGGCCTTCTCAGCAAAATCATAAATCCGCGCCCGGAATGAAGGCAACCTATGAAACTCCTTTTGCTGCCAACATTCGGCCAATTGTCCTGCCAATTTCTCCATCACTCCTTGAGGCAAATTAACCATGTGCTCTTGTGCCACATCTTCAAAAAAAATCTGTTCGGGCGGGATGGGCGGCATCTCGCCGCCATGTTTTTCGAGAAATTTCTTCGACTCCTGCACAGCCGCTCTTTGCAAGTGTTGGGCATCCAATATTGGTTGGAAAGGCATCGTCCGGGCAGCAGCCCGCAGCCATTGAAGCAGGGATGCAGCCTCAGTCAGCACAGCTGAGGATGGAAGGTAGCCAAGGTAGTTGTAAAGTGCCGCACACCAGCCCGGCGAAAGACCTCTTTCAGGCAATTGCCATTCCAGCAAACCGATGTCTATCAATTGGTTAACGAGGCTATGCAATTGTTCTTTAGTTGCTTCAACCTCTTTTTCCAGATGGCTGATAATTTCCAGAAACGGCATTTTCCGCTGGCTTTCTATCAGTAGATTCACCAAAAATTCGGCCACCGGATCAGGCTCCATTTGCTGAAACGCTTCTCGCTCACCATCAAAATAAAGCCATGCGCTTTCGGCATGAAGTGGGGAGGTAATACAAGGATTCAGTGAAACATCAAGCGATTGAAAAAAGGCTGGTTCGCGCAGCAAAACTTCATAAATAGCGGGCAAAAGTGCCACATTGGGCGTAATGAGCACTTTGGAATCAAGCCCCTCCCCTATCTGCTCTAAAGGCATTTCTGGCATACTGACCCCGTCAATGGCTCGCAAATCCCGAACCTGAACCGTGGTGAAACGCCCCAAAGGCGAAGTTTTGAACACCGCTCTTGTCAGGTATTGCAAAAGCGAAAAAGCAGTGCGTCGGTCTTTTTTGTCAAAATATCCTATCGGTTTTTCTGCAAAAGCAGGGAGGGCAGCGAGAAAATCATGACTGGCAAAAAGCAGGGCGCGGCGAAGGGTTTCGTCGTGTGATTTCGTGATGGCTTGGAGGCAGTGGTAGTTGGCCGCAAGATTTTGTTCAAAAAGGATTTCCGCGGCCTGCTTTTCTGCTTGCGTATTATACCATAATCGAAGACCCTCAAGGAGTTGTGTCAAACCTTCGTTGGCCTGAATACTTGCTTCAAAATTCGCAGAAGGTAGTTTCCGCCGTTGAAAAAAATCTTTTCTGGCATTGTAAACAGCGGTTCGTAAAGACGAATCGGGCAAGGTGTAAAGCGCAGCATCAAAAACCTGAAGCAGTTGCTCCACCGCGTGTTGCTCAGCCTTGAGCAGTGCTGCCCAATCGGGCATCCCACTAGCAAGCGGTGTCCACGTACCTAAAGGCAACCCTCCGCTGCGAATGAGTGTCATGGGGAGGATTGTTGTTGCGTCATTTGTCATTGTTGCCTTTGCAATTTGAGCCATTTGGCCATTAATGCCCAATACTTTTCCAATGAGAAAATTTTTCGTCCTTCCTTTTTTGTTGTTTTCCGTTCAAATACTCGCACAAAGCAAAGAAAACGAACGCTTTACGCTCGGTTTTTTTATTGGGATGGAAACCCAGTCATTGGGCATACAACCACTTGACACTCGGGAACCAGAAGAGGCGGCGGTGCAATCAGGAAGGCTTGGGATGGGGGTCTCGGCAGGCGTTCTCGCCAGAAAGAAACTTTTGAAGGGATTGTATTTTCAACCGGAATTGTTGGCTTCGTACACCAAAAACCAAATCAATTTCCGAAATGAAGGGCGCCAAGGGTTCCATTTTTTGGATGCAGAACTTCCGCTCCATTTTATTGCGACCAACTGGCGGCGAAGCGACTTTCCGCTCCGTGGCTGTATCATTTTTGGAGGGCGAATGGGTTGGAATTTTACAGAAAGTTCGTCCAATCTTATAAAAATCGCTAGAGAGCGATTTGCACTCGACCTTGGTTTAGGCGCAGAAATCAAAGTGGGGCGTTTGCGATTGCAGCCGGCATTTGTTTATTCTCATGGGCTGAACAATCTCCACCAAATTGGAGATGCTCGATACGATGAGGTTGTAGGAAAGATGGTCCGCGACAAGTTGTCGCTCCGACTTTCGGTTTGGAGCATAGGAAAATAAAAAGGGGCAACCGTATGGCTGCCCCTTCTTTTATTTTTGATTTTGGAAACTTAGTTCATCTGCTGAAACGCCCAAAAAAGCAGGGCAAGATGGAATGCAAAAGCGCAGATGGTGACAAGTGCTTTATTCTTTTTCATAGTGGGAGGGTCGCTATCGGTTTTGTGCGACAACCACTAAATGCCAAAATCTATGCCATTCGTATACTTTGAAATGTTATTCGTTTGTAAAACTATTGATATTCAGTGCTTTAGAAAGCAAAAATATTTAATCTTCTTCTATTGGAATCAAAACCAACTTGCCCGGAGTGAGGGCCTCTTTCGGTGTAAGACCATTTATTTGGGATAGTTCAGAAGCGTCTACCCGAAATTTAGCCGCAATGGAATTGAGCGTCTCGCCTTGCTTGACATGGTGTTCCTTGAAGAGCGGCACCTTGGCCGTTTCACCTTTTTTGGGTTTAGTGCCAGTGGTTTTATTGCCACTGGTGCGCGTACTCTCGTCCTCGTAAAGGGAGGTTTCTTCGTAGCGGTTGGTTTTGTTAACACGCTCTGGCTCCGGATACCCGTCCTCATAACCGTACTCAGCAGGGCTTTCGGTCTCGTCTAAAATGCTGGCACGAGGTTTTTTAGTAGTAGCGTAAGGTTTTTTTTCAGTTATTTTGGTCTGTTTTTTAACTGTAGGAGTCTTTGAGGGGACGGCATTGGGGGCTTTTTTAAACGTTTCGCCATCTATTGTGCAGCTGCATTCCGGGATGATGATTTCCTGGCCAATGGTGAGCGGTTCGTCGCCTTCGAGCGGCATTGCGTTGGCATGGCGGATGCACTCTTCGGGGCAGCCATACATTTTGGCAATTTTGTACAGGTATTCACCGCGGCGTACCGTGTGTATTTTTGGCCGACCAGTTTTGACCGTTTTTTCTGACTCAAAGTACTCATAATCATTCAGGTCAGCAGGGCCAAATGCGTACTCCACAGGGGCGTTGGGGTCAATGCTTTTTCGGGTGAGGCCTTTTTGGCGTTGAACTTTCTGGAGGCCTTTTTGGCTCTGGCTATTTCCTTGAATTTTTACCGTTTTTCCAGTTTCGGGCTGTGCGTCGTACACTTGGGGTTTCACACCTTTATTCGCGGTTGAAGTACGGCTCGCAGGAGGTTGTTTGAGCCATATCTTTTGACAAATTTCGATGCGGTCAGGGTTTTGGATTTTGTTCCATGTGACGAGTTGTTGCTCCGTTACTTTGTAGGTGCGGGCTATAGCGCGTAGGTTTTCGCCTTTTTGCACGATGTGTGTGCCAGTTTCCCATTCTTCTATACAGTGGATGCCATCTGCATCGGTGAAATAAGTGGCAGGTAATTGTCCCCCCACCTGTTCTTTTTGCATGATGGAGCTGATCTCCTTGTCGGCTTCAAAATTCCCGTCGCCGTAAGCTGCCGGCTTTTGGTATTTCGACATGGCAATCTTGCCGGAGCCTTCGGGACATGCTTCCGTTATAAAATCGTCCAATGCCTTGCCGTTCACTTTCACGAGTTGGAGTTCATTTTCCATGGCTTGCGAGGCGCTATTGCCTGTGCGGTCGTTGACAATTCCTATGTCCGGTATGAACTGCAAGTCGGAGCGGATTTGCCCAGCTTTCACGGGTTCGCAGTGGAAGGAATATTCCATGAGGCAATTATTGAGTTTTGCCCCAGAAAAATAAGCCGCCGTTGGCGAGCCTGCCACGGCAAGGTTTTGTTCGTTCACCAAACGGAGCGTATCGAACTGGAAGGAGCTCTGCCGTGCACGTACCCAGTATTTCGCGCCCTTTCGAGCCACGAGCGTGGCCGATTCCACAGGCATAAGCCAATAACCGCCGCTTTGACGTTGGAAAACGATGAGCATTTGCAACGCTCCCCGATTGATGTTTGCGACAAAAGCGTCATCCAGGTCGAGGTCTCGGCAAGACGCCGCGCCCTCAGGCAATTCGGGTGAGTAGTGGCCAGCGCCCTCGGTCATAAAAAGGAAATGCTCTTGCACATTGGGCTTCACAGAGTAAGCCCAAACTGCGTTTTCGCCCTTTATATTCGGGTATGAAAAGCGGTATTCCAACTGATTCATGCAAGCGCGGTTGAAAAGGACGTATGTGACGTCCTGCGCTGGGAGGATTTGGAGCGTAAAAAAAGCGACAAGTGCGAGGAGGATTTGTTTCATGGCAAAGATTTTTGCTGGTGAGAAGGGTTGCTTTGTTATTAAATTTTCCTGCAAGGTTATGGCAGAATTTTGAAAAAATCTCCTGAAAATCAGGAAGATGGCAAAAAATACGTTGAAAACCGCAAACAAACGCATCAATACCCCAATTTCTTGTCCGCTCCTAATCCTTCTTTCACGCTACTTTTGCAAAATGTCCAGACCACTCATACTTGTTACAAACGATGATGGCATTGTAGCCCCCGGTATCCGCGCCCTGGTAGATGTCGCTGTCACATTGGGCGATGTCGTCGTTGTTGCGCCCGATTCGCCTCAAAGCGGCAAAGGCCATGCCATCACCATTCACGAGCCATTGAGGCTCAAAAAAGTCAATCCATTTCCAGGCATCGAAGCTTGGGAAAGC
Source organism: uncultured Saprospiraceae bacterium (assembly GCA_964589365.1). Classification (GTDB taxonomy): domain Bacteria; phylum Bacteroidota; class Bacteroidia; order Chitinophagales; family Saprospiraceae; genus M3007. Next base: position 2,419 of record CAZPTQ010000101.1, on the reverse strand, counting down.
TCCGGCACTCCTGTTGATTGTGTAAAACTTGCCAGGCACGTCGTGCTCAAAGACCGGCCCGTTGATCTCTGCGTTTCAGGCATCAATCACGGCAGCAACGCAAGCATCAACATCATTTACTCCGGCACACTTTCCGCAGCAATGGAAGCCTCGCTGGAAAGCATCCGCAGTATAGGGTTTTCCCTGCTCGACTACGGTTTTGATGCCGATTTTGAGCCGGCTAAACCCTGGGTTCGGCACGTCATGGAATTTATGCTCGCGCGCCCTTTCAACCACGGGCAACTGCTCAATGTCAACATCCCAAAACTCCCTTCCGACCAAATACGCGGACTACGGCTTTGCCGGCAAGCCGATGCCCGATGGATTGAAAAAATGGTAGAAGGCCGCGACCCTTCCGGACAGCCATACTATTGGCTCAGCGGCGAATTTGCCAACAGCGACCCAGGCTCTGATACCGACGTGTGGGCATTGGAAAACGGATACATCTCTGTTGTTCCCTCCATGCACGACCTGACCAATTACCCTGCTATTGAAACCCTTAAAGGATTGGAAAACGCTAAAAAATTCTAACGCCAAAGGCACGGCGTCCATCGTTTTTACGCGCCGAAGCAACCCAATGGCGGGCATATTTCACCTACATCCAACATAAAAATGTTCCAACGTGACGAAATCTGGGTAGGCCTGCTTTATGGCCTTCTTTTACCTGCAGCAGGTTTTTTACTGCTCTACAACCTCTTTTCGCTCCTCGAAATAAAAGGTGCAGCAAGCGGAGCAGGCTTCTCCGAAAACTTCCGGGAGCGCACGCTTGCCATCGTGGCCATCGCGCTCAATTTATTCATGCTCAGCCGTTTCCGTCGCCTTCGTTGGGAGCGGGCAATGCGTGGAGTGGTCATCGCTACCGCATTGCTTGCCATCGCGTGGCTGATACTATATGGAGTGAAATTGTTTTGATAAAAATTTATTTCACGCGATGACGCAACGACGCAGCGTTTTGAGAGACAAGCAATTAAAACGTTGCGTCGTTGCGTGAAATAAATATGCCTTCTTGGTTTGTATAAGCGCAAACAAGCGTCCTTTCGGCTACTGCCTCGTTCATTCAGGTTTCCAAGTTGCGCCAAATTCTTCCACGAGTTTGTTATCGTAATAATCCGCTTTCTCAAAAAGATTTCGGAGCATGGATTGCCCGGTTTCGTCGTTCAAATACCGGTCAAAAATGAGCAATGAAAGCACTATGTCTTGCTCATGTACGCTGAGCGTTAGCACCTCATTGGAGTAGTTTTCGCGCAAAAGATATTCGTAGAGTGGCTTAATATCTTTTTTGGGGAGCTCACAAAGCAATGCATCCGCAGAAAGCAGTCCCGTTTTATCGTGATAGGTAATGATTATGGTAGCGCTGCCCTGCTTGATCTCCCAAGCATTGGGGCCAGAACGACTGAGCATTACGTCATGGCCTATGTTGTGTATGATGGCTTCGATGGTTTTGGCAGTACCAGAGGGAACATATTCCTCTACGGTAGAAGGAAGTTCTGCTTTATTGCCGCAATGGCTGCAGTGCTTGTTTTCAACGGTAGCTTCGGTAAGGATGTTGAGACAGGCTGTGCATCGGCTGGCATTGTCTGAACTGGCTTCAGCGAACTGACTGAGTGTTTCTTCGAGAAAGCGTACGGGGAGCGAAAACCCTGTGTTATCCCCATTTTGAATGACGAAAGTATTGATGCCGACCACTGCACCGTCCGTGTCAACGAGTGGCCCACCTGAATTGCCGGGGTTGAGTGCCGCATCAATGTGGAGGTACGGGATGCCGTTCATAAGTTCGGCGGTGTTCGACACGATGCCACTTTTGAGCGAGAATTTAAGCCCAAAAGGATGCCCAATGGCCATCACCGTATCCCGTTCACGCAAGATTTTGGCGGTACCAAGCTGAATTTCAGGGAGTTCTCCCCCGTTTTGCGGCGCATCAAGAAAAGCAAGGTCGTACTTGGAGTCAATGTAGCGAACACGGGCAAGTTGCTTTTTGAACCTCGCGCCTTCAATAACGACCGAACGATTTCCCTCCACTACATGGTGGTTGGTGACAATTAGCCCTTTGTCGCGCAAAAAAAAGCCTGTTCCTGTGCTATAAGGCGTGGCAATCTGGACGATGGTATTGCGGTAATCTTCTACAAAATCAGGCATAAAGGTGGATTAGACGGGGCTAAAGTACGACGGGGTACGAGATCAGCCAAGTTTTAATGTCTAGCCTGGTGTGGCATCAATTACCGCGCCACGGTTACCCCCTCGCTCTTTCGCAAAGGCATACCATTGCTAAACGAACCTCGGTCTGTCAGATGCATGCTCCCCGTTTCGACAGATGCAGGTACAAAAGTTTCAATTCCAAAATGGTGCGATTGCAAGGCACACTTGATGCGACAAAGGCTTC
>CAZPTQ010000100.1:0-19583 GCA_964589365.1 uncultured Saprospiraceae bacterium | reverse complement strand
GGGAATCCGTTACCACGCGCGCTGGTTGGGCTTTCCTTGGCAGCCGGATAAATGAATTTGATAACACAAAGATAAACCGCATTAAAAGTGCCAGCAAAAGCACTTTTTGATTTCGAAATGGAGGAGTGATAGTTCAACTCACCCTTTCCTCGATTCCGTGATCCTTTCATACGCCTCGTTGATCTGCTGGAATTTTTCTTTGGCATGGCGGAGCGCTTCTGAAGAAACACCTTTGGCAGCCATCTTGTCCGGGTGCCACTGCATGGCGAGGGCGCGGTATTTTTTCTTGATAAGCTCCAGGCTGTCAGTAGTTTCTGCACCGAGAATGGCGTAGTGCGGGTCTAGCGGATTCCAGCGCGGCTGTTGCTGTCTGCCGCCCGAGCGGGTATGGTAGAAGCGTGCTTTTACACGTTCATATTGTAGCCGGCCAACCTGGAAAATCCCAGCTGCCCGAAGCAACATTTCTTCTTCTCTGGGATGAAGCCCTCCATCGGCTGCAGCGGTGGCGAACAGCAGGTCGAGCATATTCAGCACATGGTGTCGGTCGCGGCCAAAACCCTCGTGGAAAGCCCGGGCGTACTGGTCAAAAGAATCGTTGGATTCTTTTGCGTTCTTCCAGATTTTGACGGCTTGCAGTCGTCCGCGTTCGTTCATGCGGAACTGGTTGCGCATCAGGCTTTCCATGTGCGATACTTCTCGCTCATTGATAGGGCCGTCAGATTTGGCCAATTTGGCACAGAGCCTGAACACATGAAAAATAAACTCCCCCTGCCGCCGCTGATAGGCTTTGAATTCGCTCTCCGACTGCTCTTTTTCCTTTGGCTGGTCAAAAAAATAATGCCCCAGCCAGGACCCCACGAAAAAACCGATCAGCCCACCAAATGGGATGCCCAAAAGGTCGAACAAAAAGATGCCGGCGATGCCACAGAGAATTTTGCCTTTGATTTCCACAGTGATGGATGACGGAATGCTGCACAACAGAAATTAGGCGGCAAAGTTACCGAAGGGAAGGCAACTGGGCGGGGAATGTGAATGGGAACTGTGAAGTGAGGGAATTTTCTCTCATTCCTCCTCCTTCTCCACCCCCACAAACCCAAACTTTTCCACATCAAACAAGCCTCGATCCGTCATTTTCAACTTCGGAATCACGGGCAGTGCGAGAAACGACAGCGACATGAACGGCGCACGTAAAACACAGCCCAATTCAGATTTTACCCAGCCATCGAGCAGCGCATATTCCTTGGCCAACTGCCAGCCGTCGCTTTGGCTCATCAGCCCGGCGATGGGGAGCGGGAGCGTGCGCACATCACCCATTTCGTTGGATGCGGCAATGCCACCTTTGGCTTCGATCACTGCATTTACGGCCAGGGCAATTGCATCGTCAGAGCTGCCCACCGCTACGATATTGTGTGAATCATGGGCCACACTGCTGGCCAAAGCGCCGCACTTTAAGCCAAAGCCTTGAACAAATCCCAAAGCAGGTTTGGCATCAGGCGCATAACGGTTTAATACGGCGATGTAAAGCAAATCTTGGGAGAGATCAGGGAAGTACAGCCCATCCATTTCATGTGCCAAAGCCTCCACTTCGCCCGTTACGATTTCACCGTCGAAGACTTTGATGACGCGGAGCTTTGGCAAGTGTGGCACACCTGCGAGGTGTGCCACACTTTCACCTGCGAGGTGTGTCACACTTTTACTTTTAAATTGAAAATCAATCGCTTTCCGTGGTTTTGCCAAAAACTGATTGGGCGCGTCCACGGACAACTGCGAAATCAAAGTCGCCCCATTTTCGGCTACTCTTTCACCGTCAATCCAGGTTTCCAGCACCTTGAAATATTGCAAATCTTCCACCCGCACAAAATCTGCGGGGTCTCCTTCGCGCAATAGTCCAACGGGTAAGCGGTAATGTTCCACGGGATTTATGCAAGCCGCCCGCAGCGTGTCGAACAAGTCACAACCGTAGGCGATAGTGCGTAAAACAAGTTGGTTGATATGGCCTTGCACGAGATCGTCGGGGTGCTTGTCGTCAGAGCAGAACATGATTTGCCCGGGGAACTCCTTGAGCAGCGGCCAAAGGGCCTCGAAGTTCCGCGCTGCGCTGCCTTCCCGGATAAGGATTTTTACGCCGAGTTGGGCTTTTTCCAAGCCTTCCTCGTATGTAAAACACTCGTGGTCGGTGCTGATTCCTGTGGCAAAATAACGCCGGGCATCCTCGCCACGCAGGCCGGGAGCGTGGCCGTCCACGGGTTTGCCAAGTTTGTGGGAGGCGGCGATTTTTGCCATCACTTCCGGGTCGCCGTGCAGTACGCCTGGGAAGTTCATCATTTCGGAGAGGTAGCCGATGGCGGGGTTTTGAAGGAGTTTTTCTACATCGGTGGCGTTTAGTACCGCCCCGGCAGTTTCAAAAGAAGTGGCTGGAACACAAGACGGAGCACCAAAACAAAACTTCAGGGGCGAACGCCCGGCATCGTCGAGCATGAACGCAACGCCTTCATTTCCAAGCACATTGGCAATCTCGTGTGGGTCAGACACGGTGGCGACCGTGCCGTGTACCACTGCCATCCGCGCAAATTCAGTAGGCGGCAACATGCTGCTTTCAATATGAACGTGCGCATCCACAAAGCCCGGAAGGATGTAGCCGGAGTTGACAGGCAAACCGACGATTTCCCGAATTTGGTGAATTCGCCCGTTTTCCAGCGTGATTTCGGCTGGGTAAATGCGGCCCTGATGGAGGTCTACGAGATTTGCGGAAAGGGTCATTTTTAAGATGATATTAGTGGTAGAGAATATCTTACGAGGTTATTGTCTTTGACAGGATTTACAAGGTGAACAGGATGTGTGACTTCCATTTGTCGGCTTTGCCGATAACCCCTCTTATATCCTGTTCATCCTGTCAAAAAATATTACATGTAGAAAATCGCTCAAGAAATCACCACTCCACCACCAGTCCATCATACGCCAATTGCACATTCGGGGGCAGATTCGGATTCACATCCGCTGCCTTACCCATCTGATGGCTCACGTGCATAAGCCATGCGCGATCGGGCGCAAGTTTTTCCACAAAAGCAAGACTCTCTTCGAGGTTCATGTGCGTGGGGTGTCCCCGGTGGTGCAAGGCCGTGAGAATCAGGTATTTCACGCCTTCCAATTTCTTTAATTCCGTTGCTGAAAGGGTTTTCAAGTCGGTCAAATAGGCCAATTCCCCGATGCGAAAGCCCAAAATGGGCAATCGTCCGTGCATTACTTCCAGCGATTGTATCGTGATATTGCCAAATTCCAGCCGGGTGTCTTTGTCAATTGGCACCAGTTCGATGCGCGGCAAACCGGGGACCTGCTCGGTAAAAACATACTCAAATCGGCGGCGTACTTCGCTGGCTACCCTGGGCAAAGTGTATACCGCCATCGCCTTACCTGAGCGGTGGTTGAAGGGGCGGATGTCGTCCAGCCCGATCACATGGTCATTGTGTTCGTGTGTGAGCAGTATAGCGTCAAGGTGTTTTACCCGGTACAGGAGCATCTGCTGGCGGAAATCCGGCCCAGCGTCAATGAGCACATTGGTACGGCCATCGGTCAACAGCGCAGCCGAGCGAAGGCGCTTGTCCAATGGGTCGGTAGAGGAACACACCGGGCAATCACAGCCGATGACGGGAACTCCCTGAGAGGTGCCGGTGCCGAGAAGGATGATTTTCACGGGGCGAAGGTAAATGACTTTAAAAGCCGCGACACATTCCCCGCCGTCGTTGTTGTAATTTTGCCGCGCCATGCAATACCATTTCAATCCATTCAACCATTGGCGATCATCGCCTAAGCTTGCACTTATCACTTTTTATTTAGCACTTATCACGCTTTTAGCCGCCTGCGCTCGTCAAGGCGCCCCCACTGGCGGCCCTAAAGATACCAAGTCGCCGGGGATAGACACGCTGGCGAGCAGCCCCAATTTTGCAACCCGTTTCGACAAAAAGCGTTTCGAACTGAAGTTTGACGAATGGGTGGTGCTTTCCGATGTGGGCACTCAAGTGGTGGTATCGCCGCCGCTCGCAGTGCGTCCCGAAGTGCTGCTGAAAGGCAAAACCGTGGTAGTCAATTTTGACAAAAATGAAGTGTTGCGCCCCAATACCACCTATACCTTCAACTTTGGTACAGCGGTCAAAGACTTGCACGAAGGCAACCCAGCCAAAGACCTTCGCTTTGTTTTTTCCACCGGCGATTTTATAGACAGCCTGCTTTTTAGAGGTTTTTTGGTGGATGCTTTCACTGGCGACCCTGTCGAAAACGTCTCGGTTATGCTCTACGAAAACTTCGCAGATACTGCGGTGCGTAAAGAACGTCCCTACTATTTTGCCAGGACGGACAAGCTCGGCCAGTACGAATTTAGAAACCTCCGATCTGGCACTTTCCGGGTGATAGCGATAGAAGACGGAGACCTAAATCTCCGCTGGGATGGTGAAAACGAGCGCATTGCGTTTCGCGATGCTGCATTGTTGGTGAACGATTCGCTGCGCGAACTGGTCAATTTAAGACTGTTCAAAAACCAACCCAAATTCCGATTGCTGGGGCAAAACGCCAACCGATATGGCTTGGTGAAAGTAGGATTCAGTATTCCGCTCAAGTCTTTTGAAACCCAAACTTTTGCGCCAGCAGGCTTAAAAACTTTGATCGAGAAAACACCCGATTCCTTGATGTTTTGGTATGATTTGCCCGTAGTAGATACTGCTTGGACACTGCTTTTTTCAGCCGCAGAATTCCGTAATCAGGACTCCGTGTCCCAAACTCCGCGCTCCGAATTCGATTCAATCCAGATCAAAAAACTTTCGCGTAGCGAATTTCTGACAAACCACCGCATCGGTTTTGGCGATGTTGCGCCACCGCCAGCTGCTTCAGCCCGTGGCAGATCAAATGCCGCGCCACCAAATCCTCAAATTGTCAAGACCATCATTCAAGCCCCGGCTTTGCCAGCCAGATTGCCATTCAACTTTCCCATTGTCTCCATTGACACATCGCGTTGGCTACTCACGGTGGATTCCAGTCGGTTGAGGGATTTCAGTGTAATGCCAGATTCAGCAAGCCCCCGTCACTATTCGCTTGCCTTTGATTGGAAACAAGGAAAAATTTATGCGCTCACGCTGCTGCCCGGCGCAGTCAGCGATTTTTGGGGAACGCCCAATGCAGACACACTGAATCGCAACTTTAACGTGCTTGCCGAAAAACAACTTGGCACTTTATCGCTCAGCTTGGAAAAAATCCGACCCGGCACACGCTATGTCCTTCAGATTCTGAACGGCACCAGATTGGAAGAAGAAAGACAGTTCACCGCAGAAACGGCCAGCAAAAAATTTGTTTTCAGTCATTTGCAGGTAGCGGCCTACACCGCCCGTTTACTGGAAGACCTCAATGGAAATGGCCGTTGGGATACCGGCGATTTTGCGACTCAACGTCAGCCAGAGCGTATTTTCAATAAAAAACTCGATGCGCTTCGTGCCAATTGGGAATTGGAAATCAGCTTTAACATCGAGGTAGACGACGAGAAAAAACGGAGGAAGTGAGTGTTAATGTCGTAGACTTAGAGCGTGGGGAACACGGATGACGCGGATGAGACACGGATTTACCTTCTAACAAAATCCGTGTCCCATCCGAGTCATCCGTGTTCCCCACGCTTAATCCTCAATCTTCACCAACATCGGTTTGGTGTAAAACTCTGTCAAGCTTTCTACCAAAAAATAGGCGACTTCGGTTTTTTCAAAACGCTTGCGAACAAGGTAAAGAGACCAATCACCCGGCCCTATTTGCGCCATTTTGGCAGCAGGGATTTCGATGAGCGGCGCACCCAAAGTCGTGCTGACCTCCATCGGGACGGTTCTTCCTTCAGTAGTATTTTCCCACATGAATACGAGGGTTTCGCCTTTGCCAAGCGGCTTTCCAGCCCACTGGAGGATCGAAGGAGTTTTGGTAGAAAGGACTTTTGTGTCAAAGAAAAACGAGTCAATAGACGGTACTCCCAGTTTGAATTCCCCTTTCTCCCCTTTTTGAGTTTTCCATTCAAAAACCGTTTCAGCGGTGTACACTGCGGGGAACTCGACAGAATAGGTAATGCCACGCACGGGCAGTATCTTCATTTCAGTGGATTGGAAACGAATTCCTTCAGGCATTTCGATCACATTTTTCGTAGTTCCGTCTCGGAGCGAAGCCTCGGCCTTCACATTTCGGCCAGCCACGTCGAAACGTACATAGCAGTTCAAGATATTTTTGGGGGCAGGGGCAGGGTCTTGGCAATGCCAAAAAGCCAATGCTGTCAGAATTGAAAAAAAGATGTGCTTCATATACTTGTCTGAATATCTTTGCCGCTTGTCTGGCAAAAGGCAGAAGTTGGTGGAAGAAAATTGATGGGCGCAAATTTCAGCAGATAAAGCCGAAATGTCAACTTCTTTCACGAACCGGGGAGCTACGTTCGTCCTCCCAGAGTTGCCATTCACACATTCCGCAAATACTATTATAAGGAAGAGGTCTATTTTCGACCTTGTTAATTGTACCTCGAAATGGGAAGTGTGCTAATTACCGATGATTGTCACTCAATTTTGATTGAAGGGTTGGAAAAAATGGGATGGCGCTGCGATTTCTTGCCAAACATCACGCCGGAAGAGACAAGAGCCGCCATCGGAAAATACGAAGGGCTGGTGATCAACAGCAAGATACTGGTGAACCGGGACTTTTTGGATGTAGCAGGGAAATTGCGTTTTGTGGCTCGCTTAGGCTCCGGGATGGAAATTGTAGACAGGGCGTACGCTGCCGAACGCGGCGTGAAAGTGTGGAGCAGTCCTGAAGGAAACCGAAACGCGGTTGCAGAACAAGCCTTGGGAATGATGCTCGCATTGGCAAACAATCTCCCGCGTGCGGATCGAGAAGTGCGCCAGGATATTTGGCGAAGAGAGCTCAATCGAGGTTGGGAATTGAAAGGGAAAGTGCTTGGGATAGTGGGTTTTGGACATACGGGTAGCCAATTTGCCCGAAAATTGGCAGGGATGGAAATGGAAGTGTTGGCTTATGACAAATACAAACCGGAAGGTTTTGCGGCGCAAATGCCCTGGGTAAAAGAATCAAATTTGAAGGGAATACAGCAGCGTTCGGACATCATAAGTTTACATTTGCCGCTTACGGAGGAGACTCGACACTTGATAGACAAGGCATTTATTCAAAATTGCAAGCAAGGATTTGTGCTGATTAATACTGCTCGCGGGCAAAATGTTCGTACAGAAGATTTGGTGGAAGGATTGGAATCAGGTCAGTTGGGTGGCGCGTGTTTGGATGTCTTTGAGAACGAAAAGCCCCAAACCTACACAGAAAAGGAGAAAGCACTTTACGAGCGCTTGCATCTGTTTGAAAATGTCGTTCTTTCGCCCCACGTGGCTGGCTGGACGCAGGAGTCAAAAAGGCTGTTGGCAGAGGTGCTTTTGAAAAAAATAGCCTCAGAACGCTAAAAAATCTGACTTTTTAAGGAAAATCAGGGAGATTTATACTGCGATTTCAGAATCGCAACACCACAAAAAACAGTATCGTCTAACCTAACAAGTAAATTTTTCAATCTCTGTTCTATGGTACGTTCTTTACTATTAACATTTGCGATGCTCCTGGTAGGTGCTGCCGTCGCAGTTGCTCAGTCAACCGTGTTGACAGGCAATATTAGCGATGGCAAAGAAGCACTAATAGGGGCGACCGTGAAGGTGTCGAGAGGCACAGACTTTGTGCGAGGCGCCATCACGGATTACAACGGCGACTTCCGTATCCAGCTTGACCCGGGCACCTACGATGTAGAATTTTCCTACACGGGTTTCCAGGCGCAACGCATTACTGGAGTGCGGGTGTTGGGCGGACAAATCACGACTCAGAACGTGATTATGTCCAATTCCGCCGTGCTTGAGGAAATCGAAATAGTTGGCTACAAAGTCCCGCTCATTCAGCAGGATCAGACTTCAAGTGGCCAAACGCTGACCTCTGACCAAATCAAAAACCTGCCTACTCGTAGCATCAGCACCATTGTGGCTACTACAGTAGGTGCCACCTCGATTGACGGTGGCGATGTAAACATCAAAGGTGCTCGCGCCAATGGTACCGACTATTATATTGACGGTATCCGGGTGTCGGGAGGGGTGCCTCCAGTGCAAGATCTGGAGCAACTCCAGGTAATCACCAGCGGCTTGGGTGCCGAAATCGGCGACGTGACGGGCGGTATCGTGTCTGGTACAACCAAAGGCCCGGCTGGCGAATTCCACGGGGGATTAGATATTGAAAATTCCAAAGGCTTGGATGCATTTGGCTATCTGCTTGCCACAGGCAACGTAAGCGGCCCTATCATTCGGAAGAAATTAACGGACGGCAAAAGCCGCACCGTGCTTGGCTTCCGTCTTTCTGGACAATATTTGACCCGCGATGAAGATGATCCTGCTGCTTTGCCTGTTTACAGAGCGAAACAAAGTGTGCTCGATGATCTGGAAGCAAATCCCATAAGCCGTTTGGGCTCCAATTTTGTCAACAGCGCGGAATCGCTTACAAATGAGGATGTGGATAGACTGGATGCACGGCCTTTCCAAAAAAGGACCAACCTTGACCTCAACGGGAAGATTGACCTTCGCCTTGCCAGCAATATTGATGTTAGCCTTACGGGCACGTTCACCGATGATCGTGATTTGGTTGACGGTGGCACTACTTTGGACAATCCAGGCTGGTTTTTGTTGAATGCCCAGAACAACCCCACAGAATTCAGGAATACTTACCGAGGTAACTTCCGCTTCCGCCACCGGCTTGGCGGATCAGACCAAAACCAGGATGCTACAAGCAGCAAACGTGTTTCGATCAGCAATGCGAGCTACAGCTTGCAATTTGCCTACGAGCGCAACACGTTCAAAACCCACGATAAACGCCACGAAGACCGCCTTTTTGACTATGGCTACATTGGCAAATTCGATTTTGAGCAAGTCCCCACATTTGGCCCGAATGATAATGGCGAGTGGGTACACGAAGGGTACAACGACTTTTTTGTGCGCTATACCCCCGGCACCCAAAACACTGTTTTGGAAGCCTACAACAATTTTGCCATTAAGGAAGAAGAGGACATTCAAGCTTCTCTCTTCCCTGCCTTCCTTACTTATCAGGCGAGAAACGGCAACTTTTCGCAGGTTTATGATGATGTATGGGGCGGTATGTACTCCAATGTTGGCCTATCCTACAACCGCTTTGAAAAAAACGAACAGGACATCGCCACACTCAATGCGAATGTCAGTTTCGACCTGAAATTAGGCAAAAGCGGGACGCACAATATACAGTTTGGTCTGCTTAATGAGCAGCGTACCCAACGCTTTTACCGTGTAAACCCCAACGGACTTTATCTATGGGGAAGCCAGTATGCCAACATCCATATGAATGGTTTGGATACCAATCTTGTCATCGGACAACAGTTTGTTGATCCGCCAGGTGTTTTGATAGATATCCACCCATACGCTACGGTGGATCTGCCAGAGAACAGGTTTTACCGCGCAGTCCGCGAAAAGCTTGGGATTCCGCTCAACGAATGGGTGAATGTGAACGCCATTGCCCCTAATGACCTTAGCCTCTCCATGTTTGCTCCGCGCGAACTGATGGATCAAAACCTTATAAGCTATTATGGCTACGATTATCTTGGCAACAAAACGGGAGACGGCATCACATTCAATGATTTTTTCACAAGCCGTGATATAGATGGAATCCGCAACTTCCCCAATGCCCCTTTGCGCCCCCTGTACCAAGCGGCTTGGTTGAAGGACAAGTTCACGTTCAACAAAATGATATTCAGCCTAGGTCTTCGCGTGGAGCGATTTGACTTGAACACCAAAGTGTTGAAAGATCAGTACTCGCTTTACAGGGTTATGGACGCAAAGACATTCTTTGAAACCGTGCCAACGGGCGAAGTACGTCCGAATACCATCGGCGATGAATTCAAAGTGTACACTGCAAGCGAACAAGACCCATCCATAAAAGCATACCGTAACGGGGATACTTGGTTCTTTCCTGATGGCCGTCAAGCCAACGACGGCAACGTCATCTTTGGCGGTGGGGTAGTGAACCCCTATCTGTTCAACGTCAACGAAGACGTAACTTCTGTTGATTTTGACCCAAGCGGTTCTTTTGACGACTATACACCACAAGTGAACTGGCTGCCGCGCTTGGCATTCTCGTTCCCAATCTCAGAAAAGGCGAATTTCTTCGCACACTATGACATTTTGGTGCAACGCCCGCCGAACAACTGGGAAGTAACGCCACGTAACTATTTTTACTTCTACCGCCCAGGTACGAAGAACAACGCAAACCTCCTCCCAGAGCGTGTTGTGGACTATGAAGTAGGTTTCCAGCAGGAACTCAACAAGCGTTCAGCCATCAAATTCTCGGCTTATTACCGCGAATTCCGTGACATGATCCAGCGCCGTACAATCCTTTATGTGCCCGTTATCGGCAGCTACGATACTTATGGCAACATTGACTATGGTACGGTTAAAGGTTTCACTTGGCAGTATGACCTTCGTCGCACCAAGAACACCGAGGTGCGCATTGCCTACACCTTGCAATTTGCAGATGGTACAGGCTCTGACTCTGAGTCGCAAAGCGGCCTGACCTCTCGCGGCAACATCCGCTACTTGTTCCCGCTTAATTTTGACGAGCGCCACAACTTAGCTACAACCATTGATTACCGTTTCGACGGCGGCAAAGGATACACTGGCCCAATGATCAACGGCAAAAAAATCCTGGCTGATTTTGGGGTTAACTTGCTAATCAACGCAGCTTCTGGTCGGCCATACACTTCCAAATTCAGGCCAACACGTTTTGGGTCCTCAGGCACAGTCGGTTCTGTCAATGGAAGCCGTTTGCCTTGGCGTTTCAATGTTGACATTCGGGTAGACAAAACGTTCCGCCTCAATCCTAAGGCAAAAACACCCTTGGATTTGAACGTTTACGTTCGTATGTCAAACTTGTTGAATCGTCTCAACATATTGAATGTTTACGGTGCAACAGGGTCTCCTACCGACGATGGCTTCCTCGCGATTCCAGACGGTCAATCCGTGGTGCGCCAAGTAGGAGAAACCGGCTTGGATCCTCAAGCGTACCTTGATTCGTACTCTTGGCTGGTGCGCAATCCCAACAATTTTGCGCAACCTCGCCGCATTTATGTTGGAGCTTATTTCATTTTCTAAACCTTTCAAAGCAAGAAGGGTTAGTCTGTGCGATGCGATCAAGACGATTTATCGCACAGACCAAACCCAAACCATCACAAACTTTTTTAAAAATTGAAAAATACAAATACCATGCGTGTCAAAAGACTTTGGATAATAGCCTTGCTGGCTTTGGGGGTATGGAGCCTCCAGGCACGTGAGCCGGATGGTCCACGAAATGCCCCTAAAACCTCCAAAAAAGCACAATACCGCGATATTTGTTCGAACTCCGAGAGCCAAATTGACCAGGCCATCAACAACGTTCGAGCGCGTCTTTTGGGCGGCGGCGACTGCTGGTGGGACTTAAATAGAGGGCGCTACATTGTGCCAAAAGTGGACCCCGCATCTGGGCAACCAGAAGTCTCGTCCATTTTTGCAGGTGCCGTTTGGTTGGGTGGTATTGACCCGGGCAAGAACCTCAAATTGGCTTGTCAAGACTATCGCAGTGATAGCCGGAACGATTTCTGGCCCGGCCCGATCTCTCTGGCAGGCGTAACAGAATCTTTCACTTGCGCCAATTGGGACCGCCACTTCCGGGTAACGGGGGATGAAATCCGTAAACACTTGGCCAATGTTGCCAGTGGCAACCTCAATGACGCCGACATTCCTCGGGGCGTAAAAGGCTGGCCAGCAAAAGGAAACGAATATTTCTTGTCTGTATGGGGCTTCGATCTGCCTTTCACGGAGCAAGCACTGGCAGGCTTTTTTGACGTTGGCCCCACCATTGGAACATACGAACCGCTCGAAGGCGATTACCCCTCCATCGAAATCCGTGGATGTCCGCTTGACAAATATCCGGACGAGATGATATTTTGGGTTTACAACGACCATGGCGGCGGCCAGGCACACGCCAGAACGAACGGCAGAGCGATCCAAATGGAGGTGCAGGTGCAGGCTTTTGGCTACACCACGAACGATGAGCTGAACGACATGACGTTCCAGCGCTATAAACTCATCAACCGTGCTCCCGACCGTATTGATTCGATGTTTTTCGCGATGTGGGTGGACCCAGACTTGGGCTGTGATGAAGATGATTATATTGGCTGCGATACCGCTAAAAGCTTGATGTACATTTACAATCAAGACCAAGTGGACGGCAATCCTGGCGCCACTTGCCCAAGCGGTGCTGCTACCTATGGTAATAAGATTCCGCTTCTGGGTGTTGACTATTTCCGAGGCCCATTGGGCAGCAGATTGGTGCCTGATACAAGTACGGTTGACCCCACCGACCTTGAAGAGGAGGACTATGAATTGGGCATGAATTCATTCATGTACTACAACCGTGGTGGCTTAGGAGCCCCACCTGGAACAGTGGACCCATCTGCGCCAAACGAGTATTACAATTACATTACCGGAACATGGCGAGATGGCACCCCATTGACGTATGGGGGAAGTGGTTACAGCCCAGGCGTGCCTGGCGCAGTACGCGTTCGGTATTGCTTCACCGAACCACCGAACGTTGGTACTGGCTGGAGCATGTGCACAGCCAACCTTCCATTGGGCGACCGCCGTACCTTGCAGGCATCAGGCCCCTTTACCCTTAAACCGGGTGCCGTAAATGAGCTCATCATCGGAGTCCCTTGGGTGCCGGATATTGAGTACCCTTGCCCAGACATGGAGAATCTTTTCCGTGCCGACAAACTTGCACAAGGACTGTTTGACAACTGTTTTGAACTGCTTGATGGCCCGGATGCCCCTACGGCAGACTGGATAGAGCTGGATGAAGAGGTAGTAGTGGTGCTCACGAACAAAAGGTTTCCAGAATCCAACAACTTCAAGAACGAAAACGAAGATTACCAACAGTATGACTTCCTTGCTCCCGACACCATTAGGAATAACCCTGATCTGGCAATTCGAGAAACTGCTCTGTACAGATTCGAGGGTTACAAAATTTACCAGCTGCGCAACGAAAACGTTTCGGCTGCAGATTTTGACAACCCAGACCAAGGGCGTTTAGTGTATCAGGTGGACGTTAAAAACGGGGTCAGCAAGATTTACAACTGGGAAGAAACCCGTGACCCAGCCACCAACAAGCCGGTTTATTTCCCTATTATTGAGGTAGATGGTGCTGACAGTGGTATCAAACACACCTTTACCATCACGGAAGATAAATTTGCCGCCGGCAACGACAAGAGCCTCATCAACCACAAGAAATATTATTTTTCTGTGGTTGCATATGCTTACAACAACTACGGCACTTTTGATCCGTTTGCTCAGCCTGCTAAAGGGCAGCAACGTCCCTTCTTGGCTGGTCGTCGCAACATCGAAATCAAGACTGTGATACCTCGACCGGTTGTTGACCTATCGCTCCAAACAGCTTATGGCGATGGCGTGGTAATTACCCGTTTGGAAGGCCAAGGCGCAGGAGGCAATTTCCTTGACTTGGATTCAACTACCCGGGAACGTATCCTTTCCGCTGACTTTGACAGTACACTGACTTACCAGCCCGGACGTGGCCCGCTTACCGTTACAGTGTTCAATCCGTTTGAGATAAAAAATGGTGAGTACGAGCTGAAATTTGTTGATAGCGATCTTAGCGACACTAAATTGGATGATGATGCTCGTTGGGAACTTCGCAAACTCCCTGATGGGGCAGTGATTGCTTCGCAAAAGACAATTGAAACACTCAACGAACAAATCATTTTGGAGTATGGTTTCTCTGTGAGTATTGCTCAAACTGGGGATCCTGGACAAAAATTGGACGATCGAAATGGAGCCATTGGTGCGGAAGTTGAGTATGCCAGACCAAATGATCAATGGCTTTTTGGCTGGAATGACGATATTATCATCAATGGCAGCGCAAACCCATTCTTCAACTTTGTAAAAACGGGGCCATTGGAAGAAGACGAAACGCTCGATCCAACACAAGCTTTGAGCAAACTCGGCAATGGCTGGTTTGTGCCCTATGTTTTGGCAGATTGGGATATCGTGGCTCCCGAACTTGAGGTCATTACCCCAGCGTGGACAAACCCCCTGAACAATGCAGCAGTGGGTATCAGGAAAGACAAACTCATTGCATTGCCCAACGTGGACATCATACTGACCAGCGACAAATCGAAGTGGAGTCGTTGTGCCGTGATTGAAACCGCAGCAAGGGTTTTCACGGCTGATACCAGCGTGGTCAAAATACAGAACAACGGCAACAAAGGTCGCAAGAGCTTCGACGTGCGTTACTCCCTTTCTGTGGGTAAAAACGACAGCAACGGTGATGGACTTCCGGATCCGGATGGCGAGTTATATCCTACCACAGCACCAGGGAATGTAGGCATACCTGCTGCCTTACAAGGGAAGCCAGTATATGGTATGGGTTGGTTCCCAGGCTATGCCGTTGATGTTGAAACTGGCCAACGGCTCAACATCTTCTTTGGCGAGAACTCGGGGTATAGCTCGACGCTCGACCCGAACTTCACGGGCCGCGATATGCTTTGGAATCCTACGGATCAGTTCGTTTCCGCTGATTTGCCAAATTATTGGGGCGGTGCGGTCTTAGGTGGCCACCACTGGATTTATGTCATGAACACGCGTTATGATTCTTGCACCCAGCTCCGCAGGCGTATTACGCCAGAGTTCGGCGCTGATGCCCTCAAAGTGCAACAAGTCGGCAAAATTGCTTGGGCAGGCATGATTCAATTGGCACCAGGGTTCAAGATGAAATCGCTCAACGAGGGGCTTATCCCCAATGAAACGCGTTTCAAACTCCGTGTGGATAACTCATACCAGACTTGGTACGACGAAAGCAATCCTGTTGATGCAATGGGTAAGCCTTGGCGTGCTGGTCACCCGAAATACCTGTTCAAAATCGAAGGCCGCGAGCCTACGAAGTTGTCGGAAACAGCCATAGCGAATGCACTTGATTCGGTAAAAATGGTACCCAATCCGTACTACGGCTTCTCGGAATACGAGTCTTCGCAGTTCACCAATACTGTCAAGATTACCAACTTGCCTGGCAAGTGTAAAGTGACGATCTACTCCCTTGATGGCAAGTTTATCCGTCAGTACAACCGCGACGAAGTGTATATGCCTTATGATCAAATCTCGCCCGCTATCGAGTGGGATTTGAAAAACAGTAAAGGCATCCCTGTGGCTAGCGGCGTGTATCTGGTACACGTCAGTGCGCCAGACATGGGCGAACGAACACTCAAGTGGTTTGGTATAGGACGACAATACGACCCATCAGGGCTTTGATGTAATTGTAAATCTTAAGTCAGAGTCTCATGCTAAATGAGACTCTGACTTTCCTCTAACACACACTCATTCATTTGTCATGAATAGAAAATACACACTACTGATCGCTATGGCGACCTTTTTTGGCACCGGTGTTGCCATGGCTGGCAATCCTGACCGTCAGGGTGAAGCAGGTGCCAATCAACTGATTATAAATCCATGGGCGCGTAGCGCAGGCCTTCATGCTATGAACACCTCCACTACCTCAGGGGCAGAAGCAATGTACCTCAATGTGGCCGGTCTATCCCGTGTCACCGGTTCACAAATACAAATTGGTCATACCCGTTACATCGCCGACATTAATATGAATGCGATTGGTTTCGCTCAGCCAATTGGAAAGGGCGGCGGGGTTTTTGGGATAAGCCTTGTAGCCATGGATCTTGGCGATTTTGAAACCACAACGGTAGAAACGCCGGGGGGGTCTGGTGCTACGTTTAGCCCAACCTACTTCAACATGGGGCTTTCCTACGCACACCTTTTTGAGAACAAAGTCTCGGTGGGGGTTACCGGTAAAATCGTCAATGAATCCGTAAGCAATGCCGGCGCGCGTGCTTTTGCAATTGATGCCGGCGTACAATATGTAACTGGAGAAGACGACAATTTCAGGTTTGGCATCTCCCTCCGCAATGTGGGTTCCAAGATGCGCTTTACGGGCGAGGGCCTTTCTAAGCAATTGCCCAACCCAGGGCCTGTTGATTACAATAATACCTATTACGAACGTGCTACGGCCTACGAGCTGCCTTCGCAACTCAACATCGGTGCTTCTTACGATTGGCTTTTGGGCAAACAAAACCGCCTGACCTTGATGGGCAATTTTACCTCCAACGCATTCTCCCGCGACCAAGTGGGTGGCGGCTTGGAACTCAGCGTACTCAAAAACTTTGCCCTCCGCGTAGGGTACAAGGCTGAACTGGATGCACCCGGAGACGAAGCGACCATTGACAATGGCATCAGCGGCGGTCTGAGTTTCTCCATACCCATTCGCAAAGGTTCAGATACCCGCATCGGTTTGGACTACGGTTATCGTCAAACCAAAATTTTCAACGGCATCCACAATTTGGGACTTCGCTTGGAATTCTAAAATTTTAGGCGCAGGGCTTTTATCTTGCTCAAACTGCCCATACCTTTGTGGCAATTATAATTCAGGAACGTTCTTGTCCACCCGACAAGGACGTTTCTGTTTTTTTCTGTCCCTACTCGTCACATATTTCACAATTTCCGCATTAACCCCGAGTCTTCGGGATAAAGCGGGCACCTTTTATTCAGATGGCACAATATACATACCTGACTCAGGGAGGCTACGACAAGCTAAAAGCAGAACTGGAAGAACTAAAGAGCATTGGACGGCAAGAAGCAGCACACTCCATTGCCGAAGCACGTGCCCAGGGCGACCTTTCGGAAAACGCCGAATACGATGCCGCTAAAAACGCACAAGGGCTGCTGGAACTCAAAATCAGCGAACTGGAAACCATTTTCTCCATTGCCCGTATCATTGACGAAAGTCTGCTAGATGATTCTAAAGTAGCGATACTTTCCAATGTCACCATCAAAAACCTCAAAACCGGCAAGGAATTGACCTACAAACTTGTGTCGGAAACCGAAGCCGATGCTCGACAAATGAAGATATCGGTCACCTCGCCTATCGGCCACGGACTGCTTGGAAAAGTCAAGGGAGAAATTGCCAAGGTGGATACGCCGGGCGGTGCTCTGGAGTTTGAGGTGGTGGACATCACCATTGGGGGATAGGTCCTAAACCCCAAGATTCTTCCCAAAGTTTTTAGAAAGCAGCATTAAACAGCAAAACCGCAAAACAGGAGAACAGGAAAATTTAAAACCGCGAGGAGGATGATCTCGAAAAGGAAAGATTTTGGCCATCATCGGATCAAAATGTATGGTTTTAAATTTTCCTGCTCTCCTGTTTTGCGGTTTTGCTGTTTAATTTGTGTGCCTACAACAATCCGGGATTATTTTTGCCCCTATGTCGCCACTCGAGATATTCCATAAAATGTACGACAACGACCCGTTCAGCAAATGGCTGGGCGCAGAACTCTTGTCGGTAGCGGAGGGCAGCTGCTCCCTGTGTATGACCGTTCGGGCCGAAATGCTCAACGGATTTGGGGTTGCACACGGCGGCATCACTTTTTCACTGGCCGACAGTGCCTTTGCCTTTGCCTGCAATTCGCAGGGGCGACACACGGTATCCATCCATTGTACGGTGGAACATATAGCCCCCGTCTTCGAAGGTGATGTGCTTACCGCCGAAGCGCGGGAAGAAAATCTGGGGAAATCTATTTCCAATTACGCCATCACGGTTACCAAACAAGACGGCTCGCCGGTGGCATTTTTCCGAGGCGTGGCTTATAGAAAACAGCAGGTATGGGAGTGAAGTGGCGCGGGGTCGAGGACCTTGGAGGTCTTCGAAGACCTCCAAGGTATGTACACATCTTCAATAGTGTCAAATCAGGGGCGTTAGCCCCGATTAAAAAAGTTTAAACTTAATATAATACATTTGCCCTGAGAAAACTTTCCCCGCCCGTCTCGTCGGTTTTTTCAACCCAAACCAAACAATCATGCCGCTCAGCCAGCCACTTGCCGAACTTCGTCAGAATCTCGAAGCGCAAATCCGGGAAAACCAACTCCCGGAAGCACTCAACGCGCTACTTGCACTGCTTCCAGAGGGTTCGGAAACCCATCGCATCGTGTCTGCCCTAATTGCGCGACTCAACGCTGCCAACAAGGAGCGGTATCGCAATACCATTTCTTCTGAAGAATACCAGCGACGGGTGGATCAGGTTTCGGCTGATTTTTTTGACCTGCTTGCGGGGTTGACGGAGGAAGTTTTTTTACCCGCCGTAGCCGAGACTTCCACAAGTAAAGCCAGTAAAGTTGGCAAATTTGGCAGCGTCCTCTACCGGGTGCCACAAATCATGCCCAACCAAAAACCCGTACGCTGTACCATTCGCGTTGCAATGGATGAGGACGCGATTTTGGAGAACATCGTACTGGATGAGCATGTACATGTAAAGCCCCGCGTGGAAATCTCCGACGTGATGCGCGCTGAATTGGTGGATGCGGAGGGGGGCGTGTTTCAAATCACCGCACTCAATGCCCCCAACCAACTCGTGCGCGACACGGGCTACACCGAGTGGAATTTCAGTGTCACGCCCCTGCGCGAGGGCGTACACCAGTTGCTCGTCAAAGTCTCCATCATGGAAATCGTGCCGGGTCATGCCGAACCGATCCTGCGCGATGTGTCAGTTATGGAAACGGTGACGGTTGTTACCGAAGATCCAGTTGGTTTACCCGCTTTACCCGCTGAAGCCTCAGCGAAGGAGGGCCTTTCCGAGTTCAAACCCAGTGGCCAGTCATTTGCCTTTCAAAGCACATTTACTGCCCAAAAACCCTACCAAATCAGTTACTCAAAAGAGGTGGATGCTCCGCTTGCGCCCCAATCCACCCAACCAAAACCCGCTCGCGCTCGGTCCACTAATCGCGGCCTCCGAGCAGTAGCACTGTTTCTTGCCTTCCTGGTGCTGGCTCCGGCGGCCACCTGGGCAGTGTCCCCAAAACTCGACCGCGAACTGTTCCTTGCTACCCTGCAAACCAATATAAGCGGAAGCACGGCCCCTCTGGACGGTTTTATTCAGGACCACCAGCAAGACCCTGCCGCTCGCCCTTACCTTGATAAAGCCTATTTCCGTAAGGCTGACGCAACGGATTCCCTTTCAGACTTGCGGGCCTACCAACGGGCTTTTGGCTCGGAGGGGAAATACCGCTTGGAGGTGCTGCAAAAAGTGGAGACTCACGAAAAAAAGGCCATCCAAAGTATTCTCAACCAACCCAATGCGCTGAAAATCCGCCAGTTCGTGTCCAAATTCCCCGAAAGCGAGCGACTGCCGGAACTGAAACAAGCCGTGGAAGCCCGCACTGAAAACCGCACGGAACTCCTGACCGCACTGGAAAATGCTTACGTCAGTTCCGTGCAAGCGCAGCCCACCGAGACCAAGGTGGCCGCTTATCTCCGCGACTTCCCCAAGCAGGAACGACTGAACGAAATTGCCGAGGCCGTAGCCGCCAAGCCCGAATTGCTGGCAAAAACCCGTCTGGGTATCGAGGATGCCATCACCC
>CAZPTQ010000099.1:2473-19708 GCA_964589365.1 uncultured Saprospiraceae bacterium | reverse complement strand
TGCGCCAAAATTTTTCAGATCGCTCGCCAACGCAACTTCCAGCAAGTCGCGCGCCTTTTCGTATTGACCTAAATTGGAGTAAACGTTCGCAAGGTTCGATTGGCTCGCGGCCACGCGAGGGTGTTCTGCGCCAAAATTTATCAGATCGCTCGCCAGCGCAGCCTCCAGCAAGTCGCGCGCTTCGACATATCTACCCAAGGCTTTGTAGCACAAACTCAGTTGGTTTTGCAGGTAGGATTGCCATCCTACCTCGTCTGCTTCCAGGTGTTGGAGCAATTCCTCCCCAAAAAACCGGTTGTCAATTTGTTGCTGCCAGTTTTGGGTTTCATTTCCAATCACGATCATCTTTCCCACTACGTCTACCAGGGGCTTCAAATTTTCTGCCGTAAAAGGCCCTAATTGGTCCAGACAAAACTCTCGGAACAAGGGGTGTAGCCGCCAGCCTCCGCGCTGCTCGGCATCGCGGATGGGTATGCCGCGTTGGTCGAGGGCGGCGAGTTGCTTACGAAGCGCAAACACGGCATCGCCTTCGCGGGCCAGGAGTTGGGCTAGTTGTTCTGTGGAGTAGCTCCGGTTGGGCAGCACACAAATCCGGCGCAACAACCCGGTGTCATCTTCACTCAGGGTTTTGATTTCTCGGAACAGGTGCGCGAGGTAGGTTTTGAGCGTCTGCTTGTTCATGCGGTGGGTGCGTCCGCTTTGTCCTGTGCCTACCTGGATCTGCCATTTCTCTTCGCGGAGGGTGAGTTCGCGCACGTGTCGGAGTAATTCGGGCAAGGCGTAACCTGCTTCCCGGCCAATCTTGCCGAGCATTTCTACCAGCAGGGTGTGGTGGTCGAAAGAGGCAATCAGGTCGTACACCTCTGGGGATTCTGGCTCGCCGGGTTTGCGCTCATCGCCGTAATGATGTCGAAAAAGTGTGGCGGCCTCATCCGGTGGCAGGGCTTCCACGGCAATCGGGTTCAGATCATCGCAATCCGCTCGTGAGGTAATGAGGATGCGGACGTGTGGGGCATCTTTCAATTTTAAAATATATCGGCGGAGTTCCTGCTCTTCGTTTGCATTGTCGAGCAAGATCAACAATCGCTGCGGGCAGTGCAGCAAAGCATCCACCATATCCATCAATGCATACACTTCGCGCGGGATTTCAGGATCGGGCTGTGGCGTGAGCAAGATCTGCTTCACCTGTGCTTCCACGCCGAGAAATCGTTGGAGCGCGACTGCTGAAGCAAAAGCCCGTGGCAAATCCTGCACCACCTCAAGCCAGCAAATGGCCTCATAATCAATGGAGTATTCAGGATGGTGGGCATACGCTGCCGCCGCCGTGGTTTTCCCGATGCCGCCAATCCCGTGCACAAGCGCGACGGGCTGGCCGCTTTGCAATTCCGAGTGGATGTTGGCAAGCAGGGCTACCCTTCCGATGATTTTGCCGGGGTTGGGTGGCGCGATGATGTAGATTGGTTGCATTTGGACTTCGCATGATTTGAGCAGCGAAGAAACGAAGTTTGGGACAGATTGAGCAAAACGTGTTGGTCAAAGAAGACACTTTCTCGAAACATCTGGGAACAGGCGTTGTTTTCAAGACAAAATCTACCTTTGCGCTCCTTTTTGACAAGGGGAATGAATTTCAAGGTGCTGAAAGCAACCGCGAAATGAGTTTTACACTACACACTGACCAATGACCGCGAAATAAATTTCGCGCTACCTAAATATGGCTGTTATTCACTTTCAATTTGAAGATACGGGCATTCCGCCCAAGACCGTGGAGGGCGACTTTAAGGAACAGTCCATCCTCGAACTTACCGAAGAATACGATGTACACCTTAACCACAATTGCGGGGGTGTATGCGCCTGTTCGACCTGTCATTTGTATGTAGAAAAAGGGGAGGAATTCCTGGAGGGAATCTCAGACAAAGAAGAGGATTTTATTGACCGCGCCATAAACCCCCGTATAGAGAGTCGCCTTGGTTGTCAGTGTGTTATACTTGACAATGCTGCTACAATAACCGTTACCATTCCTGATCAGAAACGAATCATTGGACACGAACATTAATAAAATGCCTTTTCACGACTTTGACAATATGCCCATCCAATGGGCCGACCACGAGGATGTAGCGATGGCGCTATACGAACGTTTCGGCGACGATTTTGATGAGAGCAAAATATACCGCATCCGATTCACAGAAATGCTCCAATGGGTGTTGGAAATCCCGCATTTTGAAGGAACCCGCGAGAACTCCAGCGAAGGCCACCTGGAACAGATACAAGCCAAATGGGTGTACGAATGGAGAGCCAACAACAAGTAAATCAAGACCTTGGGCAAATCGTCCCTGCCGCGCCCCAGCCGCTGCCACCTGCCGGTATTCCTTCCGTGACGGGAGGGATGGAGATCGGCGTAGGCAACGAACTGACTGTCAAGTTCGAGTTGGAGCACGTTTACGACAAAATGAGGGCCGTGCGGGCTTTTGTTTTTGATGTGGACGGTGTGTTTACCAACAACGACTTACTCATCACAGAAGCCGGCGAATACTTACGCACCATGAATGTCCGCGACGGCCAGGCACTGATTTGGGCTAAAGAGGCGGGCTACCCAATTGGCATCATTACTGGCGGCAACTCTGAAGGCGTGAAAAAACGCTTCACCCAGCATCTTGGCATCTCGGAATATTACTCCGGCGTAAAAGACAAAGCCGTTGCTTTTCAATCGTTTATGCAGCGAACAGATATTCAATTCACCGAAATCTGCTATATGGGCGACGACCTGCCAGACATTTCACCCATGAGAAATTGTGCGCTCGCTTGTTGTCCATCCGATGCTGTACCAGAAGTCATGGCTGCTTGCGATTACATTTCTCCAATCAGTGGAGGAGCAGGATGTGTCCGCGACGTGATAGAAAAGGTAATGAAATTACAGGGGAAATGGCCTAAATATTAGGTGATGAAGTGATTTGCACTCACTCTATCACTTCATCGCTCTATCACTTCATCACTCCATCACTTCATAAAATGCAACTCCTCGACGGAAAACTCCTTTCAGAACAAATAAAAACCGAACTCGCCGCCGAAGTCGAGCAAATCATACTTCAGGGGGGCAAAATCCCGCATTTAGCGGCAATCATAGTCGGGGAAAACCCTGCAAGCCAGGTATATGTATCTTCCAAAATCAGGTCTTGTGAGCAAGTTGGTTTCAAAAGTTCGCTTGTTCGTTGCGAGGCTTCCACGACGCAGTCAGAACTACTCGCCATTGTCCAAAAACTGAACAAGGACCCCGATGTTGACGGCTTTATCGTACAACTGCCGCTGCCCCAACACATTGACGAAGAAGCGGTTACACTCGCCATTGATCCGAAAAAAGACGTGGACGGCTTCCATCCGGTCAATTTTGGCCGCATGGCACAAGGGCTTCCGGCTTTTTTACCCGCTACGCCCATGGGCATTCTTGAAATCCTGCGTCGCTACAATATTGAAACTTCGGGCAAACACTGCGTGGTATTGGGTCGAAGCAATATTGTCGGCACGCCCATCAGCATCCTGCTCTCGCGCAAAGGTTACCCGGGCGATTGCACGGTGACGCTCACGCACTCCCGCACAAAAGATTTACCCGCTGAAGTGCGCCGCGCCGACATCATTGTGGCAGCCATTGGAATCCCTGAATTCGTAAAAGGCGACTGGGTAAAAGAAGGCGCCGTGGTGATTGATGTGGGCATCAACCGCATCCCGGACGAAAGCAAAAAAAACGGTACCCGAATTGCTGGAGACGTTGATTTTGAAAGCGTTGCGCCGCGTTGCAGTTTCATCACCCCGGTGCCCGGTGGGGTTGGATTAATGACGGTTGCGGCCTTGATGATGAATACGTTGAAGGCTTGTAAGGGGGAGATTTATGGGAAGTAGATTCTAGTCTACCTCTCCATGAATCCACAATAGCTCCGGCTTTCGCTGACGATCAAAAAACACCCTGATTTTTTTCTTGAACTCGCCGCGTTGATAAGCGTCGTACTCGACTACTATTTCGCCGGTTCCGCCGGGTGCTATGGGTGTTTCTGTCCAGGTTGCGGCGGTGCAACCGCAGGAAGTGCGCACCGTTTGGAGCAGAATTGGTTGTGAATCAATATTTTTGAAGCGAAAGACAAAGGTCTTGGGGTGCTCTTGGCGTAGATGCTGGAAATCGTGGTCGCGCTCGGTGAGCCATTCTACGATGGGAGGCTTTAAATGTCCAATGTCCAACAAGGAATGTCCAATGTCCAACTGCTGCGAAGCGGGATTATTAGAGAAGAAGATCAATAGATTTAAAAGAGGCCAAAACATCATTTCAGTTAATTTTGTGCAAGAAAAGTGCAACCTCGTCTGCTTAGGAACGGTGTCAAAATAACTTTCCAATTTGATGCCATTCCTTAAGTCGTGTCTGAGATCGCGCAATCCGAAAAATTGGAGCGCAAAGCTCTAAAATTCCTGCATATCAATTCAAAACAAAAATCTTTTTCCAATGCGCAACTTGCTTATTTTCATGCTTCTGGTAGCCGTATTTGTACTTGGCAACCGCTCTTGTAACTTCGGTAATTTTAGTTTTGGCGGCGTTTCTGGGGAAGGCCCAGTTCAGACTGAAACCCGAACTGCCAATGATTTCCATGCAATTGATTTTAATATTTCAGGTTCAGGAGATGTGTATTATTCCGGGTCGCCCAGCGTGGTAAGCAATGTAAGCGGCTCGGGATCAATAAAGAAAATTGAAGTGCAGTAGCGAGAAAACTTAATCCCGCCTTAACCCCCTCTTCATGACTGTAAGTGAATTTTGCGAGGTAAATATTTCACCTACATCTTTTCACTTAAAAATTGAATGTCATGACACAATTTGATTCGCTCGAAATCCACGACGAAACCATTGAAAACGAAGCAACTACTGCTGTTGAGCCGATTGAAGAAACTGTTGAGACAATTGAAGAAACTGACGGTGAAGAAGATGGCGTTGAGGCTGGGCCAAACGAAGAGGAAGAAGAAGAGAAAGAAGGGTAATCTAGGCTCACTCAACAAAACTAAACGGTCCGAACATCTTTTCACAGGTGCTCGGGCCGTTGTTTTTTTGACCACTTTGCGTTTATTGTCCTTTCACAAACTTGCCTACATACCCGGCTTTTTCTCCAGTGATCTTTACAAAATAAATGCCCGGAGCAAGCAAAGCAGTAGGAATCATAATCATATTGTCCTGAATTTCAAAAGAAACCGACACGCGCTGGCCATTAGTGGCAAACAGCTCCACCGTTTGTGCCACATCATCGGACAATTCAACCCATGCAAAATCAGAAGCCGGATTGGGCGAAATCATAACCTTGTTGAGTGAGGCATTGTCTGTGCCAGACAATGCTGGATCGAAACGCGTGCCACTGTTGAGCACCTGCTTGGCGTCTACTTCTTTCACAAACGACAAAACATAAATCTCATTGGCATTCCAATTGGCTGGAATGCTGAAATTGTAACTGTACGCGCTGGTAGCGCCCACAGTCGGCACCGTAAAATCGTTTCCAGAAACAGCGGTCAGCATTTTCCGAAATACATTGTGGTGAACCGACTCTCCATTGGGTGTTAACTGGTTGACGGTCTTTTCTACTACCGCTGCAAAAATTTTATAATTCCCCGCAGGGATTTCTCCAATGGCCTTGGCAGTCACCGTAACCTGGCGGTCATTGTTTGGGCCTGATTCTTCCACTTTCAGATGGAGCGGACTGGTTTGCCCCAAAAACATCAGCAGCTTGGCTTCGGTGAGGATCGGGTTGGATGGATTTTGAAGTGCGCCGTTCAGCACAATTGTTGGTGTGCCGGATATTCCGTTCAAAGTTGTCCAAGCCGTGTTCTCCGTAGTGTTTGCTTGATAAAAAACACATTGGGGGTAAGGCAGCATGGGGTGAACCGAAACATGGTGCACATCGTCAGCATATTGGGCTTGACCGATCAGGTTAAAAAACGCGGGGTTTCTAAAAGCGCAAGTGCCACAGTTGGAGTTTGTAAAATGCTCGATGAGCAGATATTTTTTTACACTCCCTTGTGCAGAAAGAAGCGATGACAAAATCAGGCAAAAAAAGAAGAGCGGGAATTTTTTCATGATTGAAAAGTAGTTGTATTTGTGAATGCCACAAAGATAACTGCTCACTACCCCACCCTGCTGCTTTTGAAATTTTCAAGTTCATAAAATGTCGCCACGCGAACGATTCGGTCAAACGCCGTATCCTTGCCCCAGAATTCTGAAACTTTCAAATCTATCATGCAAGTACTTCTAATGACTATGCCGGATTTCGCTTCAGGCGAAGTCTGGATCAGCCTCCTGACCCTCACTTTTTTGGAAATCGTGTTGGGGGTTGACAACATCATTTTCCTTAGCATCGTTTCCGCCAAACTTCCTGCCCATGAGCAACCAAAAGCCCGCAACATTGGCTTGATGCTGGCCATGGGGCTGCGAATTATCCTGCTCTTCGGCATCACCTGGATCATGGGAATGGATGCCGCAATATTCCACGTGGACTTTCTTGGATTGAAAGGAGGGCTGACCGGGCAGGGCTTGATACTCCTGATCGGCGGGATATTCTTACTTTATAAGGCCACCAATGAAATTCACCACAAGCTCGAAAGCCCTGAGTCTGCCGACGACCCAAAAGTGGGCAAAGGTAAAGCCGCGCTCAACGCGGTCATAATGCAAATAACCCTTATCAATGTGGTTTTCTCGTTTGACTCGATTTTAACTGCCGTGGGCCTTTCCAACGACCTCATTGTGATGATTATCGCTATTGTGGCCTCCGTGCTGGTCATGATGATATTCTCCGGCCCGGTGAGCAGATTTGTGAATGAGCACCCAACCGTGCAGATGCTTGGGTTGTCGTTCCTCATACTAATCGGATTCTCATTGATTGCGGAGGCGGCACATTTGGGGCATTTCACCGAGGGGTCTGTACCAAAAGGCTATTTGTATTTCGCCATTTTCTTCTCGCTTTTTGTTGAATTCCTGAATATAAGGATGCGAAAAGTTCAAAAGCCTATACAGCTCCATGGCTATGGCGAGACGGCCAAAAATCGCGGCCTTCTGGACGAAAACCTGCTTGACGACGAAAAGCGGCAAAAAAATTCATAGTTGCAAGTTTCAGGCTGGCGGACAATAATTTTCGCTCAACTTTAGTCTTGCCACTTGAAACTTGCAACTGTTTGATTTCTATGAAAAAACTACTCTTTCCTTTTCTCCCAGTGCTGGTGCTTGCTGCCTGCCAAAACCAGCCTGCCCCCATTGTGCAATCACCTGTTAATGCCAACGCACAAGTCATGTCAGAACCAGAATGGGTCAAGAGCGCAGTGCTGTACGAATGCAATGTGCGGCAGTTTTCGCCGTCAGGCAATTTTGCCGGGGTTCGTGCTGCGCTGCCAAGATTGCGCGAGTTGGGGGTTGATGTGTTGTGGATCATGCCAATCCACCCCATTGGCGTAGAGCAGCGGAAGTTGGAGCCTGGCGATGCAGGCAGCCCTTATTCGGTGCGAGACTATTTTGCAGTAAATCCCGATTTCGGCACCGAAGATGATTTAAAAAACTTGGTAACCGAAGCCCACGCCCTGGGTTTGAAAGTAATCCTGGACTGGGTGCCCAATCACACGTCCTGGGATTCGGAATGGAAAAAATCGCATCCTGAATATTTTACGAAATACAAGGGCGAATTCACCGTACCGCTCAACGAGCATGGACAGCCCATTGACGACTGGAGCGATGTGTGCGATCTGGATTATGCAAATCCTGCCACCCGCCGAGCCATGATAGGGGCGATGCAATATTGGCTCAAAACTTGTGACATTGACGGTTTCAGGGTAGACATGGCCGGGCTTGTTCCAAATGACTTTTGGGCCGAAGCCCGACCAGCGCTCGATTCTGTGAAACAGGTCTTTATGCTCTCTGAATGGCAAGACGAGCCTGGGCATTTCCGCTCCTGCTTCAACACAAACTACGGCTGGAAATGGAAAGACGTTACGAAAGACATTGCTACAGGCAAGCAAAATGCCCAATCGCTCGACACATTGTTGCGGTTTTTGAACGGTTATTACCCCGAAGGATATTCGCAACTTTACTTTACGCAAAACCACGATGAAAACTCCTGGAACGGGACGGAAACCGAACTCTATGGCGATGCGGCGGATGTTTTCAACATACTAGCATTCACTTGGCAAGGGATGCCGATGCTTTACAACGGACAAGAGGACGGGCTTTCCAAGCGCCTGGCATTTTTTGAAAAAGACCCGATTCGATGGAAAAATTTTGAAAAAACGCCGTTTTTCCAAAAACTTTGTGACCTGCGGCACAACAACAGCGCACTGTGGTCGGGTCGGCACGGCGGCAAACTTGAAAAGATTGAAACCAACCAAGACGATCAAGTGTATGCATTCACCCGCGAAAAGAACGGAGACCGCTTAGTGGTGGTGCTTAATCTTAGCAAAAAGCCTTGTGCCGTCACCCTCCGCCCAAGTGATGCGGTGGTATCAGGAGTTTATCTTAGTGTGTTTGGTGCAAGCACGGTGCAACTGACCAAGGATATGCAATTGAACCTGAAACCTTGGGAATACTTGGTTTTGACAAATAAATAGACCTCCAAGAAACAATTAAAATGGCCTCTAACGGCGATCAAAATTACCATCACCGACTCTCAACAGCGGGTCTTATTATCACCCTTGGTATCATTTATGGTGACATTGGCACCTCGCCGCTGTACGTGATGAAGTCTATCGTTGGCGATGGGATAGTAAACCGGGAGACTATTTTAGGGGCGGTTTCGCTCGTTTTTTGGACGCTCACCATCCAAACCTCCTTCAAGTATATTGGCCTTGTGCTCCGCGCCGACAATAAAGGCGAGGGGGGCATTTTTTCGCTTTACACCTTGGTTCGACGGCGCAGGAAATGGCTTTTGTTCCCGGCCATGATCGGTGGTTGCGCCGTGCTTTCGGAGGGTATGATTACGCCGCCAATTACGGTTTCGGCAGCCATTGAGAGTTTGGCATCGGTTCCTGCGCTTCAAAATATGCATCTTCCAACGATGCAGATAACTATTGGCATCATCAGTTTAATTTTTGTGTTCCAACAGTTTGGAACAGTAGCAGTGGGCAAGCTTTTTGGCCCGCTGATGCTACTTTGGTTTTCAATGTTGGGGGTGCTGGGAGGCATTTCATTGTCGCATGATTGGACAGTTTTGCAGGCACTGAACCCAGTTTTTGCGATCAAAATATTGATACACCATCCCCATGCACTGGTGCTAATGGGCGCAGTGTTTCTTTGTACCACGGGTGCCGAAGCCCTCTATGCCGATTTGGGCCATTGCGGCAAACAAAACATCCGAATCAGTTGGATTTTTGTCAAAACTTGTCTGGTGCTCAATTACTTAGGGCAAGCTACCTGGTGTCTGCAATATGAAGGGGAAAGCCTGCCCACCTTTATGGCATTGGCAGGCGACAATTTGGAGCCTCAGCACGTGAACCCCTTTTATGGTGTTATGCCCGATTTCTTTTTGCCCTTTGGCATCGCCATTGCCACTATGGCTGCAATTGTTGCCAGTCAAGCTATGATTTCAGGGTCATTCACGCTCGTGAGCGAGGCCATCCGCCTGGATTTGCTGCCAAAATTGACAGTCATTTTTCCAACGCAGATGAAAGGGCAACTGTACGTTCCTGCAGTGAATACGCTCCTATGGGCAGGCTGTGTTTTCGTCACGTTTTATTTCAAGGAAAGCAAACACATGGAAGCGGCTTATGGCCTCTCGGTGACGCTGACGATGCTTATGTCCACTATACTGCTTTCCAATTTTTTTGTATTGAACCGTGTGAAGCCCATTTTTGTCTGGATATTCCTGATCTGGTATTTGTGTTTTGAGGGTGCTTTTTTTGCAGCCAACTTGCTGAAATTCAAAGACGGGGGCTTCATTACAGTACTCATCGCCTCTGTGCTGTTTTTCCTGATGTTCGTGTGGGTGCAAGCCAAAAAAATTAAGAACCGATATATCCAAAACATCAAGATCAACGATTACATAGACCAGCTCATCTTGTTGGGCAGCGATGAAGACATCCCCAAATGTGCTTCCAATCTGGTGTTTCTCAGCAGCACCAAATCTCCCAAAAAAGTCGAGGAAAAAATCCTTTACTCCATCCTTCAGACACAGCCAAAACGAGCCGATATCTACTGGTTTATACACCTTGAAACAACAGACGAGCCATACACCATGGAATATAAGGTGAACATGATCGCCCGCGACGATGTGTATAAAGTAAACTTTAGGCTCGGCTTCCGGGTAGAACAGCGTATGAACCTCTTCTTGAGGAAAGTGGTAGAAGATCTCATGGAAAACGACGAACTGAACATCCGCTCCCGATACCATATTGGTCACGGCGAAATTGCCACAGGCGATTTCAAATTTGTAATAATCCAAGAATTCTTGTCGCACGAAAACGACCTTCCATTGTTGGAGCAGGCCGTTATGCGTATTTATCTTGCTGTTAAGAGTATCACCGCTTCGCCACAAAACTGGTTTGGGCTTGACAATGATTCGGTGGAAATAGAGCAAGTACCGCTTGTTTTGCGCAGGGTGAAGGATTTGCAGTTGAAGAGAATACCCTAACCGCATCCGCCGAATGCCAAAAGACCTATAAGGTTTTTAAAAACCTTATAGGTCTCGATTTGCGTTGCCTCCCCTTTTTTCAATCAATTATTTCAGCCGAGGATGATCCCTGTAGCCGAGTTGTTTGTCTCCTTCAATTCCAGGATTTGATTGCGCGGGTCTATGGTGACTTTGAATTTGCAATTCGCCGGGCAGGGCTTGCTGGGGCTGCCGGGTGTTTGAAGTTCAATCTCCTCTCCGACAGAAAGGGCAGGTATATTGAGTGTCAAAACTTCCTCGCCGCTGGTGGTAGTCCACACAAGCTTGCACCTTGATGCTGGCGCATCGGCTCGTCCATCGTTTTTTACTTTGAAAAACAAGTTCGTGCCTTCCGTCCGGAAATCCAGCGCAACTGAATTCACGTTCAAAATGGGTTTCAAGTCGGGCAAAATCGGCTGCCCATGCGCTGCGAGTCTGAAGTTGTTGTTTTCATCAGACTCTTCCACCTCGTCGCCAGAGTCAATTTTGATAATCAGGAACGGGTAGTCCGGGAGGTTCAGATCGGTATACGAAAAGGAGATGTTGACCAATGTTTTGGACGCTCCAGGAGCAAGCAGAGAGGCCCCACTTCCATGAAAGGCGGGGGAAAAGGAAGCCCCGCCAGCGATTACTCTTGTCGCGTTGACAATGGAAGCCTCTTTCGAGAGCCAGCACTGATACGCCACGCCTTCCAGGTTCACAGCTAAAGAGCCTTTGTTTCTGACCGAAATCTGGAACGTGACAAAATTCAAATTCGGATTGTTTTCAAAAAGAACCGAGGATTCGATGAAAAGGTCGGGCCTAGCTTTGGCTTGTGCTTGGAGCTGGCTGCTTGCGCAAATGGCGAACAGGAGAATCAGTATTTGCGATTTCATTTTTAAAAAATTTGTAAAAACGGAGCGGTGGCGTCCTGCCGCTCCATTTTATTTTTGTGAATTTTAGGCAATCATAACACGCGTACCCCCCAATCCCTACTGGCCAATCAAGACGGCGATGATGGAATTGTTGTCCTTTTTGAGTTCAGCGAGCACGTTATTCGGGTCTAGCGAGAATCGGTACGAAACCAAGCTTTCTTGTTCGATGTATGGCAGCGCGAAAGAGCCGCTCGCCACTTCGCCAGGCTTTAGCACTGATTTTTCGCACTCAAGCGCGATGCTCCTGGAAACTTCCCTCCAAGTATGCTGGACACCACGTGCCTCCTTTTTGCCAGAGCCTTCAATTAAGTAAGAAACCAGCGGCTCACGATTTGCTCCAAGCAATTGGGCATCGGCATCCCCATTGTTTTTAATGGACCAGATCACATTTAGTTGATCTGTGCCATTTTTCTTTACGGTTGCGGAAATCAGCGCCAAATCAGGCCGCTTTTCTGTCAGATAGCGTTGTGCTTTTGTCTCGCTCAAATTGGCAAGGCAAAAAAATGCGATGATCAGCACGGACGTGCTGAAAGAGAAATGCAGTTTCATCGTTGAAAAAAAAATTTAAGAGTGAAAGTGAAAGTTATGTAGGATACAGTGCCTTTACCAGGTCATTGAAATATCAGCGCATCATGCACGACACCCCGGCCACGGGCAGAATATTTTTGAATTTGAGCCGCTCTGCATAATCCACGCGAACCCCATAAGAAAGCATTACATTGTGGTTGATGCGCCAATCGCCACCGTAAGTCACCGAGAAACGCTCTACTTGAATCAAATTCAGTCCGGGAGCATCCAAACCAAATGGAGCGTCGGCTTTGGCATAGAGGAACTCTGTAAAAAAGTTGAATTTGGGGCTACCATAGCGTACACCGATACCGCCAATGAGGATATTGCCCTGGGTGGCGGTCGAATCCAGGTTTTCCTGCATGACATATTTGAGCACCCCTGTCAAAAGCATTTTTTTTCCAATGCCCGCACTACCGTTCAACCACAATGCCGTGGCTTTGCCTTGCAGCGAAAGACTGTCCAGCGCCGCGTTTTGATAGGATAAAACCTTTCCCCAAGCCACATCAAGGTGCGCTGCATTCCAGTATGATTTCACATAAGTGCTCGCCACAGCCTGTATCCGCTCTTTTTGTGCTCTGGAGTCGTAGTCTATCACCTGTCGCATGGAGTCCAGTTTTACGGTGAGCATTGATTTTTCTTGTAAAGAAATACCCTCCTTTCTGCGCAGATCTTTGAGCCTCCGCAATTCAGTTTGCTGTGCTTCCGAGCGCCGGGAATAGGCTGAATCAATGCCCACGAACAGTTTCATGTCTTTCCAGGGATCGTGCTGGCGGTAGAGGTTGATTTTGATGGCCAAAGAAGCTCGCCTCCTTGTCACATCGTCCTCAATGGTACCCGCGGAAACATCAAGTGTTGAGATGGTTCTCATCAGCGGCGAAGCCCTGCGGTAGCGTCCCAGGTCCGGGCGATTGTAGACCGCTTCCCAGACTGGTTGCGTCTGAATGGCGATATTGGGTTTCAATCGCCAGGAGCGGAACGACCAGTCTACCTTGAAATCGCGAATGTTGTTTGGCCTCGAAATCTGGGAAGGGTTCACTGCCAAAAGATCAAAGGCCGGAGATGTGGGGATACTGAATTCGGTGGCTTTTACCACACTGTTGGTCGTTTGCTGGGCGTTTGCGCACAGGTTCAGAAAAATTAAGCAAGCAGTGAGGATCGGTGATAATTTCATGGTGAAAACCTTTTTACCATTTAGTGTCAGAAAGGAAGATTACCTAAATGGCCGAGGAGATTTTTTTCACGGCAAGCAACCCGCCTTCGCTAAAGCTGCGTGAGTAGCGGGCAACCCGCCTTCGCTAAAGCTACGGCGGGTAAAAAAAACAGGCCGGCTACGCGACATACCGCGAACCGACCCGTGTTGAGGGCAAAAAACCCCCGCTTGCTATTCTTGTCTATTGTGCCGCCTGCGGCTCTCCAAAGATGAAATTATCCATCACCGACACATCAACGCTACCGCCGTCGTTTGGGCCGAGCGGCGAATTGCCATACTCGATCCTGACACGATGCACAACCGCCTCGGGAAACAGTACGCCCAAAAAGACATGGCCGTTATTCAGCACTGGCGTAGCATACGTGCCCAGCGAATTGTCATTAATATCGAAATATTCAAAGGCTGTGTTTTCCACCCGATCCACGTCTACATACACCGCCCCAAATCCCCGAACCACCGCTTTAGTGGAACTGCCAGGTACATAAAAACGGATATCTGCGATATTGCTTCCAACCGGAGAGAACAGCCGCTCACCGCTGAACGGCGGAAAAATTGCGGTATAGGTAGGATTGATATTTCCAAATGAAGTAGGCGTGTTTGTTGGGTTGTTGCTGTCGGCGCTCACCATTAGGCCGGTGCCGGGGGTACTAATTACAATGCCGCGTGAACGGGGCGCTGTGGGGCTGTTGAACAAATCAGGCAGGTAAAGATTGGGGGCAGATTCTGCATCAGTGAGCGCATCCCAGTTAATTTCACGAAATCCTGTGGTTTCCTTTGTGCCGGGCTCGCCGCCGTTGTCGGCGCCGAGCAGGGACTTGTACTCGTCAATTTTGGCTTGAATGTTCGTGCTGGCAGTCAGTACCATAGGGTCGGCTGCAGTTTTGTCTTTTTTGCAGTTGGCCATAGGAAAGGAAAGGGTCAAAAGCGCGGAAGCAATTGTCAAGGCGAATGATTTTTTCATAAAATATTGTTTTTGGCAAGCAGTGAAGAAACTAGTTGTGATGACTGGGTGAGTCAGCATTTCCCATTTGTTCCATTTGCGCCAAAAACCTAACCTTGTGTTTGGAAATATTTTTCTTTGCCCTTTGCTGGGAGACTGTTTGAAAACCTACTTATTTGCCGCCATAAAAAGGTCTTGATATTGTAATAGCATTGCCACCGTATTTGCTAGCACCTTTGTGGAATAAAAAAAAGCCGTTTTGACTACCCTAAACCGACTTGCTTTATGAGAAAATTTTCATCCTTGCTGCTTCCAATACCCATTTTATTTGCAGCTCATTCTCTTTTTTCCCAAATACCTTGCGACAGCGCAAAAATCTCCGCCGCTATAGCCCGTTCGAGCGAACTGCTGGAGGGCGGAAAAATTCAAGACGCACTTGAACTTGCTTTGCATTCACAGAATGGCTTGGCGGCTTGTCCTGCTGATTCCGTCCTTCTCGAAGAAGTTTTCCTGCTCTTAGACGACTGCTATCAAGAAGCTACCGTAGACTTTTTGAACAAAAGCATGTTCAATAAAGCCATTGATATGGCCGAGCGGTGCCTCGCACTCAACCGCCACGCGCCGAGCGGCCACCCCGATCATTTGGCAAAAGCCTATTTTACGCTTGCCAATGCGCACAATTTGAACGGCAACCCCAAGATCGCGATTGAATCTGCCGCAAAAGGATTGAACGTGCGAAAATCAACAAGCCCATCTGACCCAAAAATCGCCTTGAACTACGATCAATTGGTGACCTTCTCAATCGCGCTCAACGATACCGCAACGGCGCGGCTTTGGCTTCAAGAATGGAACCATTTCCATCGCAACATCGGAAGCAAGGCCGGTGAGCAAGCGCGGATCAATCTCGCTCGATATTGGTCCATGTAGTGTGAACTTAAAGGAGAAATTAGCCTGGAAATAAAAGTGCTGGAAGATACCCTGGCACGTTATGGAGAGCAGGTTAGAGCCAGAGGAGGCTTAGCTCCCGCGATTTCAGAATTTCACCTTTGCGAATTGTACGTTCAAATCGGAGCGTATCAAAAATCCCTTTTCTACGCCGAAAAAAACGTCGCGCTTTTTGAAACTCGGCTAAAGCAGCAAAGAGGCCATCTTTTTAGCCGCTCGCACTACGCTTGGTGCTTAGCGCAATCGTCGAGAGCCGCTTGGCATTTATTTGCCGAAACCCGCGACACTTCCAAGTACAATTTGGCTGCTAGGAGGTGCGAACAAGCGGAGAACGTGATTTTTGCCATGCGCGACCGTATGCCCACCGATGGTTTTCGAGATTGGATCGCAAACGAGATAGGGATTGTCGACAATCTTTCTGAGGTGCGGTATGGGATGTTCGTCCAAACGGGCGACAAAAAGAATATCGAACGAGCCTTTGAAGCGGTCGAAGCCTATAAAACATTTGCTGTACAGGAATTCCTTCACGAAACCTACGCCCTTCAATGGGGCGGGTTGCCCGATTCGCTTTTCCAGCAGGAAACCGCCTTGCGCGAAGAGGTGAACGATCTTGAGACCAATTTTTTCATGGTTCGCTTGCGGCCCAATGCTGACAGTCTCATCGCCGTGAACGACCAGAAATTATTCGTCCTGCGCGACCGATACGGTGTTTTTTTAAACGGCTTGGAAAGCGCCTACCCCGAATATTTCCGCCTGAAATACGTCCAGCCCAAGACTAGACTCGAACAAGTGCAAAACCAAATACTCCAGCCCGGCCAGTGCCTGCTCGACATTTGTATTCAAAACGACTTGGTGTTCGCGCTGCTTGTCCGGCCAGACACGGTGATTTGGACAGCAAGCCCCTTTGACAGTGCTTTGGAAAATGCCCTTGAAGCATTGACGCGCGATTCTCGGAGTTTTGCAGAATATCAAAACCTCCCAGAAAAGGAATACCTTGAAAGGATTCAAGCGTTTGCGGATGCTTCCCATGAAGTTTACAAAGGCCTGATCGCACCGATTCGCCCCTTGCTTTCCGAAGAGGTTTTGCTCATTCCCCGCAACGAACTGGCCAATCTTCCTTTTGGGGCTTTGCTAAGCCAGCGAGAAAAAAATATGGGCAAGCCGTTCTTATGGCATTTCTTAGACAATGAACTGATTTTGAGCCAAGCCTATACCGTGGGGCTGTTCCAATTTGTTCAAAACCGTCCAGTAGCGAAAAAGCCTACTGGCACTGTGCTTGCACTTGCTCCATTCTTTGAGGGGAAAGTTTCTGAGGATCTCCAGTTGCCTGTAGGTGATGTCGCTTCGCTCACACGAACGGACATTTTCAAGCCCTTGCCCAACAGCGGAACCGAGGCGATTTCGATCGCACGATTGGCCAATGGCCAATCCCTTATCGGTCTGAATGCCACCAAAGCCAATTTCTTGAAGAACTACCAAGATTTTAATATCCTCCACTTCGCTACGCACAGTGCGGCGAATGATGTGCTGGGAGAATACTCTTTCGTGGCATTGCAAGCGGAAGAGGAGGCCCAAAAGATTGATTTTCTCTATGCAAGGGATATTTACGGGCTTCGGCTTTCTGCCGATCTCGTTGTGTTGTCGGCTTGTGAAACAGCCCTTGGTCAATTTAGAAAAGACGAGGGTGTGGTAGGGCTTTCACGGGCTTTCACCTGTGCGGGCGCACGCAACGTGGTGGCCTCCCTCTGGTCGGTCAACGACGCGAGCACCCAGCGCTTGATGGTGTTGTTTTACAAAGAAATCAAAAAAGGAATTCCCTACAACCGCGCATTGGCCAATGCCAAACGGGCTTTCATCAAAGAGAACCGATCCTACGCGCACCCTTATTTTTGGGCGGGGTTTGTGCTGAACGGGAGATAAACTTTTTTTGGGGATTTGGTTATTCGGGGATTTGGTTATTTGGGGATTTGGTTATTCGAGTGGCCAAGCTTGGGTATTTGAATAACCAAATCAACA
>CAZPTQ010000099.1:0-2373 GCA_964589365.1 uncultured Saprospiraceae bacterium | reverse complement strand
GGGGATTTGGTTATTCGAGTGGCCAAGCTTGGGTATTTGAATAACCAAATCAACAAATAACCACTACCTCAAATCTGAGAAATTAACCTCGAGGCCTCTTGCTGAAACGTGTGCCCCTCATCGTCGACAATCTTCTTCAACTTCTTCATTGCATTGGGCTTTACCTGTTCAAAATCAGGCAATAGGGCCAGCACTTCGTACCACTGCGCAGCCTCGCCATAGCGGATGCTTCCGGTCAGTTGGCCAAACACGGCCGCCGCTTGCGCATATTTTTTCAGGCTGAAAAGAGCGTGGCCGCGCAGGTAAGCAACGTCTGTTTTGTATTCAGGAGAATCGTTTTGTAGTGCATTGAGCGCATCGGCGTAGCGGTGTTCGGCAAGCGCACGGCGTGCATCGTTGAGCACATTCTGGCCTGGGGGCGTACCGCCTCTGATTTCAGTATCGAAGTCGGGAGCGTGGTAGTTTGATTGGGCCAGCGCGAGATAGCGGTTGGAGCTCTGGGCTGGTTTTTGCGCGATAGGCTCTTGCGCAGGCGGCACAGTCTGTTGTACGGGCGGAAGCAATTCCGAGGGCTGTTCTTGAGGCGGCAGTGGATTTCCCTTTTCAGCCTTCGGCCAAAACAGCCATGCCGCTCCCCCAAGGGCAAGCAGCACAAGCAGGATTCGGAGCGGCGCACCGTTCCCTCTGTTTCCCCCTTCAGGAGGAGTGTTGCGCCATTGCTTCATTTTGGCGCTGAGATCGGAGGCTACGAGTGATTCGCGGGCTTCGCGTTCGAGCCGTTCGTTTGAATTGTAAGGCATGATGTCATTGCAGCGGGGGATTAAATGTGGAAAAACTCTTTGAGTTCATGGCTGTTTTCAATCAGTGCCTTGAGTTTTTTGCGGCATTCAGAACATTGGTTCATCGCTACCTGGTCTGAGGCATAGCCCATTTCGGTGGCGATTTCTTTCATGGAGTAACTCAATTGGTAAAGGCCAAGAAGCCGCTTGCATTTGTCGCCGAGCACGCTGAACATCTGTTGGAACACGGCCTGTCGCTCCCGGTTGTACATTTCGTCGTCCGTAAATTGCGCCATTACAACCCGCTCGTCTTCTTCCATTGCCACGATTTTTCCCAGTTTTCTTCGTCGGTTGAGCCATTGCAATTTTTGCGATACTGCAAAAAAACGTTTTCAACGTTGCCTCCGCTCGATATTTCCCTTCGCGCAACAAACGGTCAAAAGTGATAAAGGCATCGTGGTACAAATCCTCTCCATCGGCCTCGGAGCCACCGTGTTCGGTAGCGTAATGGCGTACCCAGCGTTGCAAGCCCTCGTTGCCAAACCACCATTGCAATGCCCGATCGCGCTCCGCTCCACCGCCAGCAAGGGCGATGACGATGGATTGGTCGGTCCACGGTGCTGCTTGGCTCATAATCGGTATAAGGTTCGAACTAAACTCCGGTTGAGCAAAAGTAGTTGGAAATATCGTTTGCAATGTTCGGCACGAGTTTCTCTTTAGTGTTCCTGATTTTGGAAACCTAACCTTTGCCGCATCATTCTTTCCGCTTTTTCTTTCAAGGGTTCAATGTCTTGGGCGCCCAATCCTGTTGTTGGGATGGGTTCATCCCATACGATTCGCACAATGCCAGGGCGCAATCCAGCACCATTGGCAGTGATATGGCGGATGTTCACGATAGTCTGCACCGCTACGGGCGCTCCAGTTTGAATGGCGATTCGGAAAGCGCCATCAAAGAAAGGAGCCAGTGGTTGGTCACTGTCGTTTCGGCTGCCTTCGGGATAGATAAAAATACTCCAGCCTTCTGCCAATTGCTGTTTTAATGCTACTACGCTGCGTGCCCGACTCATCGCGCTACTTCTATCCACCACGAGGCACATCTTTCTAACAATCAGACCGAATACGGGGATTTTCAGCAACTCTTGTTTTGCCAAAAAACGGAACACCCCAGGAAATGCGTGTCCGTTCACGATAAAATCGAGGGAGGACCTGTGGTTGCCCACTATGACGTAACTTTTTTGGGGATCAATCCACTCGCTGCCCTCCACCTTTAAGCGAATGCCAACCAGCGTCAAGAAAATCGGCGTGAAAATGTGGTGCAGATAATAAATATTGTTCCGCAAAGCCCGCTTTCCTGGCGTAATCGCCATGTTTATCCCAACGAATGGGAGGCTCAGGGTCATCAAAATCAAAAAAAGCGCGGCGGCGTATATAGCCCAGATTTTTGCCATGGCGCGAAGGTAGGGAATTGCGATTTTGGATTTACGATTTTGGATTTACGATTATTTTGATCCGAAAAAGGGCTGAATTGTGCCTTTTTCGGATCAAAATAATCGTAAATCCAAAATCGTAAATCGTAAATCGTAAATCCAAAATC
>CAZPTQ010000098.1:0-20251 GCA_964589365.1 uncultured Saprospiraceae bacterium | reverse complement strand
CCTTTAGGGGTAGGGGGTGTAACCAGCAGTTGACACAGATTTTTGAACACTCCCGATTTGCACTCAACAATCTCAACCCCTCAACAATCTCAACCCCTCAACAATCTCAACCCCTCAACAATCTCAACCCCTCAACAACGATATATTATATTCTCCAATCTAAGCGCAAAGTATAATTTCTGGGCGCTTCCAAGAGCGCAGGGCGAACGGTATATTCTTCGTTAAGGAGATTTCCGCACAGGGCACTGATTTTTAAAGCTTTGCTTAGTTTATAAGAAGCCCGAATGTCAACTACTGTAAATCCCTTGTTGTTTGCTTCGCGGAAGTCTTTAACCCCCGGCAAGAAAAACTCGAACACAGCATCAATGGACTGCATATGGCTGTTGTATTGCGTAGAAACACCCATGGAAAAGCGGTCTAGACCATATTCTGCATCAAATTTGAAGGTGTTTCGGAAACGGTATTTTAGCACATTGGTCGAATCGGATGCCTTATAAACATTGACCCGCAAGTCCTCATTGAATTCTTTGTACTTCGGGTTTGTGCTGGTATAGCCTGTAAGAAGAGAGAGTGTTCCAGGGCCCAATTTTCCTTGGCCAACCAAGGAGACTTCCCAACCTGTGATGCGCGTGTCTCCTGTGTTCTGTGATTGAAAACGCGTAGATAGTTCAGGAAAAATAAAGATTCTATCCAATACAAATTCCATCATATTCTGATACTCTGATACAAAACCTGTCAGATCCACGTAGCCTTGCCAACTGTCCAAACGGAAACCTTGTTTTACGCCCAGTTCAGCGGTCCAGCCGGTTTCAGAAACCAAGCTGGGATTGGGCGCAACGGAATTCCCTGCCCCAAAATTAGTGCTGACAAATTTTTCAGCAATGGTAGGATAGCGGTAACCCTGTCCCCAAGAAGCGCGGAGATAGCTTGCCTTTGCTACTTGGTAATTTGCCCCAAAACGATACACAGGCTTGGCTTCTTTGGTAACTCCATCTTTAATTACTCCAAGCAATTCATTGCCTAAAAAGATACTGTCGGGGCTGTGCTGAACATTTTGTTCGTAACGCAAACCAGCAGATAGGTTGAGGCTATTGAACAATTTATAGTCTAACTGGACATAACCTGCCAAATTCCGGGCCTTGTACTTGGCGTTGCTGTAAAGTTCAGCGTCCACCGTATTGTACATTCCCACTACCCCCATGGTGGTTACCAATCCGATGCGCTCCATATTGCGTTGGAACTGATACTCGCCGTAATAAAGGCGGCTGTCGTTGCTTTGGTTGCCCGAGTTGTTGTTGTGAATGTAAAAATATCGGCTCAGTATCTTGTGGCGGTTGCCGCTTTTATCAAAATATTGCAACGAGGGATCAATGTTGAACCGCAAGCGACCTTTGGTAAAAGAAGCAGAACCGGCACCTGATTGGTACGCCAAAGTGTCTTTTCCACCCCAAATGAAGAAACTGCCGCTGCGCCCAACGTTGAAATTGGTGTTCAGCCCAAGGGTAAGCCGGTCGTTCA
Organism: uncultured Saprospiraceae bacterium; assembly: GCA_964589365.1. Lineage (GTDB taxonomy): Bacteria > Bacteroidota > Bacteroidia > Chitinophagales > Saprospiraceae > M3007. The sequence continues at coordinate 18,733 of CAZPTQ010000098.1, read as the reverse complement.
CCCGGAAGCGAAGGTTGGGCGTGATGCGCCCGTAACGGCTGTAGGTATCTCGGTTGTAACTATCACGATATAGGCCGTAGGTTCCCAACACAAAATCCAAACGCTTGTATTTTCTGCGGTGGGCAAAACTGAACCCGGTTTCCAGAGGCTGGGCAATTCCAGAGGTATCGGCGCCCCACCACTTTTTGTCAACATTACTCGGATTCGCCCAGGTTTTCCCAAACACCGCTACTTCAGTTTCAGGCTGGTCTTTAGCGTAGCCGGTTCGTATGTTGATAATACCGTTCATGGCTGAGGAACCATACAGTGCAGAGGCAGCCCCTTTGAGCACTTCTACCTGCGAAATGTTTTCCACAGGGAAGTCGTCCCAGTTGGGCAAACCTGCATCAGGTTGCAAAGCGGGCACATCGTCCACCAAAATCAGCACCCGTGTGCCAGCCCCATAAGAGAAGCCCGCGCCTCCCCGGATGCTGGCTTGTCCGTCCAGGATGGTCACACCTGGCACTTTTATCAGCACCTCATCCACAGAAGTAGAATTAGTGCTTTCTATGAGTTTGGATTTAATGACATCCATAGAAACGGTGACTTCGCCAAGTGGCTTTTCAAACTTCCCGGCGGTTACAGTCGTTGTTTGCAAGAGGTTGTCAGCATTGTCGAGTTTTACTTCCAAATTGCGGGTTTCGCCAGCGGCGAGGCGGAGCGTGATGTTTTTGGCAGTATAACCGATGTACGAAATACTGACTTCGTGGCTGCCAGCTGCGAGGGAGAGCGAGAAGCCGCCATCTGCATCGGTGGAAGTGCCTGTGCCGCCTGCCCGAACAGTTGCGCCCAAAAGTGCTTCACCCGAAAAGGCATCAGTGACTTTTCCTTGCAGGGTGGCATTTTGCGCGTAAATGTGTTGGGAAACAGATAGAAACAGGAGCAAGTAGCATGTAGACAGGATGGAAAGCTTAATTCTCATGGTGTGTTTTCGGTAAAAAAAATTGAAACAAGAAAGGTCGTATTCGGGCTGCAAACCTATGAGGTTTTTAAAAACCTCATAGGTTTATAAGCAATTGATTCTGCGGTAAAAATAGAGAAATTTGCCGCCTCAAAAATTTTTCTCTGATGAAACCGATACTCCTCGCGATCCTTGCCCTTTCATTGTTTCTGGGCTGCCAAACCTTTTCAAAAACGACTCAAACCATGACTGTCTATGCCATCCGCCTCCATCCCGGCCAGGATTTGAAACGCGAATTGGATGCTTTTGCCAAAGCGCAGCGCCTGCAGGCGGGTTTCATTGTCACTTGTGTAGGCAGTCTGAGCAAAGTAGCGCTTCGCCCTGCCGATCAGCAAGTACCGCTCCTGCGGGATCAGAAATTTGAAATAGTGTCGCTCGTTGGCACGCTCTCCCCAGACGGTTCACATTTGCACATTTCCCTTTCTGACAGCACGGGGATTACCATTGGCGGGCACCTGCTGGAAGGGAACGAGGTTTACACGACGGCGGAGATTGTTATTGGTGAAGCGGAGCACCTGCAGTTTGGGCGTGAAATTGATCCCGTGACGACATATAAAGAATTAACTGTCAGGAAGCGCGAGTAGGCACTCTCTAGTCTACAAATACATCGCTAAGAAGGATATTGATGCCTGGCAGAACTGGTGTAGTGAGGTTGTCACCTTCTACAAAGGGTTGGGTACCGTAGTATTTACCTTGCTCATTGAGCCGAAATACTTGTATGGCCTTCTGCGAGAGTGATAAAATCCAATATTCAAGAACACCGCTTTCTTCGTAAATGGAAAATTTGTCTTTCATTTCCCGTCTACTATTTCCGGGAGAGAGAATTTCAATGACGATGTCTGGGGCGCCAATACATCCCCTGTCATCCAACTTTGCAGGGTCACAAATTACGCAGATATCAGGCTGTACCACCGTAACTATATCTTTATTCTTCTTTTGGCTGAAATGCGGCAGCCGGACATCAAATGGCGCAGGATACACTTTGCAAGGACTGTGCCGTAAGGCATTGCCAATGGCCAGAATTAAATTGGTTGTTACTTGCTGGTGCGCTCGCGAGGGCGCAGCCATTTGCAATATCTTGCCTTTTATAAGCTCTACCCGCTCCTCAAATTGCCAGAGGAGGTAATCGGCATAAGTATACGATTTGTTCAGATCGAGCTGGGAAAGCGACGTAATCATGTGCAGCGCAGTTTCAGGCAAAGGTAAAACTTGTTGCCCTGCAAAACGTGCTTTTTCCCGAAAAGAAACCCGCCAACCATGCCTTCAAAAGAGCGGGGTTTTGTTACCTTCGCGCAGATTTTTTAGGTAAAAAAGCAACAATTTTCATGCAACAAGACCCTTTACGTGTTGACCGCAGTATAGTCTCAGTCGGTACGCTCACGGAGCAAGACCCACGGGAAGAAACGCGATACTGGCTCACCAAATCTTCCTTGGAGCGGCTCGCTGCGCTTGAATTACTCCGATTACGAATAGCCAACTATGCTAATACTTCCGCCCGACTTCAACGATTTTATTCAGTTGCTGAACTCATGCCACGTTGAAGCGGTAGGCAGAAAGATTTGGCGGATTTGGACTCCCTTCCAGAGGAAGAATGAGCCTCTGAATCACTTAATATTCCCCGTTCGTTTCGTACCTTCGCGCACTGTTTTTGGACAGAAAAACGAAATTGCCAACCATCGAAAAACTTAGTATGAAACGGATATTCAGCCTGCTGCTTTTGATCCTTGGTTTCGTCCTGACTTTATTGGGTCTTTTGTTCAAATTGGAAAGTTGGGAACTGGCCAACGAAATGCTGATCACGGGGATAGCGATGTGTGTCACAGCAGGAATCCTGTTGTTTTCCAAAACATTTTCTGCTATAAAAAGTCAAGTTGGAGCGAAGTTTAGAACTCCGTTACTGATTATTGCCTCCGGGACTATACTGACTTTTTTTGGGGCACTATCGAAATTGGAGAGTTGGGGGTTTGCTAGTGAAATGCTGCTTGTGGGCAATTTTCTGCAATTGACGGGAGTGCTGCTGTTGGTTTACGAAGCAGTTAAAGGGCGGCTTTGATTCAAGCCGGAAAAAATTGGGACCGAGTTTGAAACAGACATAAGGAAGCCGATTCAAATACATAATTACAACACAAAAACATCATTCCGCATAAGATTCGCACATGCCAGATTCGAGAATCATTTCCATCAACATTGAAGACGAACTCAAAATCGCGTACATTGATTATTCAATGTCCGTCATCGTCAGCCGCGCACTGCCCGATGTGCGCGATGGCCTGAAACCCGTTCACCGCCGTGTCCTGTATGGGATGCTTGACTTGGGACTCGGCTACAACAAACCTTACAAAAAATCCGCTCGTATCGTCGGTGAAGTGCTGGGTAAGTACCACCCGCATGGCGACACCTCTGTGTACGACGCCATGGTGCGTATGGCCCAGGAGTGGAGCCTGCGCTACCCGCTTGTAGACGGTCAAGGCAACTTCGGATCCATGGACGGCGACAGCCCTGCGGCCATGCGTTACACGGAAGCCAGATTTCGCCGCGTAACCGATGAGATCGTGGGCGATTTGGACAAAGACACGGTTGATTTTCAACTCAATTTTGACGACTCGCTCGAAGAGCCGAGCGTTATGCCCACCAAATTCCCCAATCTGTTGGTCAATGGCGCAAGCGGCATCGCCGTGGGCATGGCCACCAACATGATGCCCCACAACCTCACCGAAATTTGCAACGCCATTATGGCCGCTGTAGACAAACCGGAAATTGATGTAGAGGAATTGATGGAGTACGTAAAAGCACCTGATTTTCCTACCGGAGGTATTATTTTTGGCATGTCGGGTGTAAGAGAAGGCTTCCGCACAGGCCGTGGTCGTGTGGTGGTTCGTGCAAAAACCGAAATAGAGACCGATTCCAAAGGCCGCGAAAGCATCATCGTCACTGAAGTTCCCTACCAAGTGAACAAGGCGATGCTGATCTCAAAAATTGCCGATTTGGTCAACGAAAAGAGAATTTTGGGCATCTCGGATGTAGGCGACCAGTCGAACCGTGAAGGCGTGCGCATTGTGATTGAAATCAAGCGCGACGCTGCGGCCAATGTGATTTTGAGCCAACTGTTCAAACTCACCCCGCTGCAAACCTCCTACGGCATCAACAATATCGCGTTGGTGAACGGACGGCCCCGCTTGCTCAACTTGAAGAATATGGTGGACGAGTTCATCAAATTCCGTCTTGATGTCATCGTGCGCCGCACCAAATTCGAACTCCGTAAAGCAGAAGAACGGGCGCATATTTTAGAAGGCTTGCTCATTGCGCTCGACCACCTGGACGAAGTTATCAAACTTATTCGCGCTTCCAAAGACGCAGACGAGGCTCGCGAAGGCCTAATCTCGAAATTCGGCCTTTCCGAACTTCAGGCAAAGGCCATTCTTGCCATGCGCTTGCAACAATTGACGGGCCTGGAGCGCGACAAGGTGAAAAACGAGTATGAAGAGTTGCAAAAGAAAATCGCAGAATTGAAGGCTATTTTGGCTGACGAAGTGTTGCGCCGCGATATCATCAAAGCCGAAACAACCGAGATAATCACTCGTTTTGGCGATGAGCGCCGCACCGCCATAGAAATGAACGAAGCGGATATCAGCATCGAAGATCTGATTGAGGATGAAGAAGTTGTTATCACTATCAGCCATACCGGTTACATCAAGCGCACCGCGATTTCAGAGTATCGGGCGCAAAACCGTGGTGGACGTGGCGCGCAAGGTGTGCGCACACGCGGCGAAGATTTTGTGGAGCACATGTTCACCGCCACTACACACCAAACGCTGCTGTTGTTTACCGAGAGCGGACGTTGTTTCTGGTTGAAAGTGTACGAAATTCCCGAAGGAGCGAAAGCCACGGCAGGCCGTGTGATTCAGAATTTGCTCAATATTCCCAAAGAGGATAAAGTCCGCGCCTTTATCATTGTGCGCAGGCTCGACGACCAAGAATTCCTAAATGGGCATTATATTACGTTCTGTACGAGAAAGGGGAATATCAAAAAGACACCGCTAGAAGCGTACTCCCGCCCACGACAAGGCGGCATCAACGCCATCGAAATCAGAGAAGGCGACGCACTTATCGAAGCCAAACTGACCAACGGCAAAAACGAAATCATCCTGGCCATTGAGAGCGGGAAAGCCATTCGTTTCAACGAGCGAGACGTGCGTTCCATGGGCCGTACCGCCGCCGGAGTGCGTGGTATTCGAGTGGATGATGAAGGTGGAGACGCTGTGGTGGGCATGGTTTGCATTGATCCGGAAGACACGACGACCTCGATTCTCGTGGTTTCAGAAAACGGCATGGGCAAACGATCCGCACTCGAAGATTACCGCATCCAAAGTCGTGGTGGAAAGGGCGTAAAAACCATCAATGTTACCGCAAAAACAGGCCATTTGGTTGCAATCAAATCCGTCACGGACAACGATGATCTGATGATTACTACTACCTCTGGTGTGACCATTAGAACTGGTGCTGACGATCTGCGCGTGATGGGTCGTGCTACACAAGGCGTTAAGTTGATTCGCCTTGACGACGACGACCATATCGCCGATGTGACCGTGGTGGCGCAAGCGGAAGAAATAAAAATGCTGGAAGAACTTGACGAGGTTGCTGGAACCGCAATAGAAGAAGGGGCTGTGGAAGAATGACCTCTAATGTCTCAATCATTTTATTGAGACTAACTTGTTGATTCTCACAATCTTTTCCCAATAGAAAAACACACTCACTACATTTAACATGGCGTTGTAAACCCTTTTGGGGAATACTGCGTCTGAATCGTGTTTTTCAAACTTTCAAAATTTTGTCGAAGACAATGAAAAAAATCCTTTTCGCCCTTTTGGGCATCCTACTCACGGTCGGAACAGCCCAAGCACAAGATGATGCTGTCAAGCTCTCCAAATCAGCGGGCAAAGCCCTTGCTGCTTACAGCCAAGACCCGGCTGGCAATGGTTCAAAACTTGTCGAAGCCAAAACCAAAATTGACCAAGCGTTACAAACCCCGGAGGCTCAAGCACTTGCGTCAGCCTGGCTCGTCAAAGGCGATGTGTACAGCGCACGCATCCAAAACGAGATGGCAATGCAACAGGTGAATCCAAATGCCAAACTGACGGGCGATAACGACGCTTTGGAAGCGTTTAATGCCTACAGAACGGCCTACGAAAAACCGGAGGCAAAAAAGTACGAGAAAGAGCAGGCAATTGACGGCATTGTGCTGATTCAACCGCTGGTCATCAATGTCGGCGTAAGCAAATACAATGATAAGGAATTTGAAAAAGCATTTTTTGCTTTTAGAGCCTCGTTGGAAGCACATGAAATCTTGAAGGCCAGCAAAAAGAAAAGTGTGCTGGACGATCCTAAAGAATACACCGATCAGGTGTTTTTTACAGCTCTTTTAGCCAGTTTGGGAAAACGTTGCAACGATGCGGTGTCTTTTTATGAAATCCTCTACAATAAAGGCACAGACAGCGTTGGTGTATACGAAGGGCTGTACAACTGCAAATTAGAATTGAAGGATGAGGCCGGAGCACTCAAGATTCTGCAAGAAGGGCGCAAAAAATTCCCGGAGGAAGGCTCACTTCTTTTCGCTGAAATCAATTATTATATCAGCAAAGGCCGACTCAATGAATTGACTGGTTCGCTCGAACACGCGATCAATAAAGAGCCTGGTAATGCGAGCCTATATCGTGCGCTTGGTGATGTCTATAACAACCTCTTCACGGCGTTGATGGAAGACTCGACCAAAACCAGAGAACAAAAAGCCCCTAAGTTGAAAGAGTACGCCGATTTGGCAAAGGCGAATTTTAAAACGGCCATTGACAAAGAACCAAACAATGTGGATTTCAACTACTCTCTGGGTGCCTTGCTCTATAATGAAACCAACATCATTGCTCAAGAAATGAACGCCACCAGTTTCACTACTGCTGCCGGGCAAAAGCGTTACCAGGAACTGAAAACAGAAATGTTGAAAGACGTGGATGAAGCACTCAAGTATTTCCAAAAAGCGGAAAGCCTGGATCCCAATGATATGAGCATGCTCGCTGCATTGATTCAAGCCTATGGTAGAAAGGAGGACGATGCGCTTTACCTGGAGTTCAAAAAACGCCTGGACGTGGTGAAAAAAGGCGAGAAGAACGCCGCGTCATATTTTAAGAATTAGGCTATTAAACGAGATGCCGCAATAATCACCTAAATTTGTCAGCAAAAATTATGGGCGCAATTCTTGTATCTCCACAAAGCATCGAAGAACAGCAACTTCTGCTTGACCTGCTAAAGCGGGTGGGTATTGCCGCACGAATTCTTTCTGATGAGGAAGAAGACGAGGCACTGGGTATCCTGATGCAAGAGGCTGATATGGATGATAAAGTAGAGCGGGAAGAAATTCTGCAAAAACTGCGGCGGGCATGAAAACTGAATTTCTCCTAGTCTTTCCTTGACTAAAGCCCTCCTACGGCTTCAAGCCGTAGGAGGGCTTTTTTATGCCTTCTCTAAAGTAAATCCAAACGTACTTCCCTGTCCATCGCTACTCCGCACATTGATGGTCTGTTTGTGCGCTTCCACGATATGCTTCACGATGGAAAGTCCAAGCCCGGTACCACCAGCATCCCGGGAGCGGTGCTTGTCCACTCGATAGAACCGATCAAATACATGGCTAAGGTGCTCCGGCATGATGCCAATGCCATTATCGCTTACTTCCACGAGTACATAAGTCTCCATATCATAGAAACTTATTTTGGTAAGCCCTCCTTCTTTTCCATACTTGATGGAATTGTGAACGAGGTTCATTAGCACTTGGCGGATGCTTTCTTTGTCGGCGCGAACGCGAAAGTTTTGGTTGGCTCCTTCTTTATAGGTTAGCCGAATATTGCGATCGCTGGCGCGTATTTCAAGGTCGGCAAATACCTCGTCGGTAAGATTGTGGATGTCAAATTCCTGGAGGTCAAGGATCATCTGGCCTGCCTCCAGTTTATTGATGGTCTCCAGGTCTTCTACAATGGTTTGCAAGCGTTCGATGTTTTTGGCGGCACGCTGGAGATATAGCAAATTTACATTAGGGTCGTGAAGCGCCCCGTCAAGCAGGGTATGGATAAAGCCTTGGATATTGAAAATCGGGGTCTTGAGCTCGTGCGACACATCGCCGATAAAGCGTCGGCGATAAGTAGCGAGGCGTTCCAGCTCTACGAGTTCATCGTCTTGTTTGTCTGCCCATTCGCCTACTTCTTTTTCCACATCTTCCAGCACACTTTTGGTCATGTCAAGATTACTGGCTTTGAATTCAGCGGGGAGTTTTTGACGGTGTATTATCTTGTAAATCAACTTGATGCGCCGAAAAATAAAATAACGCACGAGGTAGTAATTCGTCAAAAAAGCCACGCCAAACGCCAGCAAAAACAACCCCAAGACCTCTGGCCAAGTCACCATAAGCAGTGATGTTGCTTTCAGTAAAAGCAACAAAAAAGCAATAGCGCCCGCAGAGATTCCGGCTATAAAAAAGGAGAGTTGTTGGGGTGTTTGGTTCTTGAGCATTTTTAAAAGTCAAATTTATACCCAATGCCCTTCATGGTCTTTATATATATCTCCCCGATATGCTCGCGGAGTTTGCGAATGTGTACGTCAATCGTGCGGTTGCCAACAATGACATCCGCGCCCCAAATTTTGTCGAATATTTCTTCTCGGGTGAACACCCGCCCGGGTTTGGATGCCAGCAGCCAGAGGATTTCAAATTCTTTGCGAGGAAGCTCAATTATCTTTTCGCCCTTGAAAACCAAGACTTTGTCTTTGTCAATGACCAGATCGTGTAGGCTGATAGTCCTTGCCTCTTCCTCTGTACCACGACCTGTCCTGCGCAATAGTGCATTGATTCGGCTGACAAGCACACGGGGTTTGATCGGTTTGGTGATGTAGTCATCTCCGCCTACATCGAGCGCCGCAATTTGGGAAAAATCCTCGTCTCGTGCCGTGAGGAAAGCAATTGGGGTATCGTCAAACTCTTTTCGGGACCGAAGCAGGCGACATGTTTCCACGCCGTCCATTTCCGGCATCATAATATCTAGCAAGATGAGATTGGGTTTCTCTCTTTCGGCCACTTGTATTGCCTGCAGGCCATCGGAAGCCGTAACGACCTGATAGCCTTCTTTCCGTAGATTGTAATGTAGGAATTCGAGGATGTCAGGCTCGTCATCTACGATAAGAATTTTCTTTACGGGAGCTCCTTGCTTCATACCATTTTGCATTTCCGGCAAAGGTAGATTCGACTCAGAGTCAGGCGTTTGCATCGTATGGTTAAGTCTGTGTGAAGTTTTTTCGCCACAAAGTACTCAATCTGGGAAATGTTTTCGGCTAGCCTCTTGTCTGGTTCAAGGCTTCCTATTGATGTTCCCGTAAGAATTCTCGAAAGGCGTTGTAGTACGCGTCTTGCTCTTCCAAGTGATGGGCGCTCTTTTCAAAAATCAATTTTTGCTTGTCGGTGGAGCCGATGTGCGCCAAAAAATCGTCGCCCAAACCTTGTGGGCAAACGAAGTCCAACTTGCCAAAACACACCAAAACCGGCACGGTCACCTTGCCGAGCGCGTCGGAAAATTTGATGGGCGTGAGGCTTTCGTTGAACTTCCGCTCTGCAGCATTGGTCTTCCCAAGGTAATAACTGGTGAGCGGAATGTGTTCCTTAAATATTCCGTCTTTGATTACGGTGTACTGATATGGTTCCAAGCCCTCGATTATTTTCTGGGCTTTCCAACCATATTTATTCAATTGAATGGATTGCTCAAACGAAAACGGTCCTGGAGGGTTTTCCTGACAATATTCTACAATTGGCTCCCAGCCGTCTGGGTTTGTTCCGTCGGCGATGTGCTGGTTTCCAGCATCTAACAACATTTGGTAGGTCAGGCTGTCGTTCAGCCCATAGTTGTGCGAGGCATCCACAAAAAGCCAACCTTTCACTAAATCTTGGTTGTTGTCTTTGGTCATGAACGCCGACGCCACCATCCCGCCAAAACTTTTGGACCACAGAAAAATGATGATGTCTTGTCCATAGCGATATTTCAACACCGCTATCAGCTCTTTCAAATCCTCAGCGTACTGGTCGAGGTCGAATTGTTTTGCATTGGCATTGCCCTGCGATGCGCCAGCGTTGCGCTGGTCGTAAAACGCCAGCGCAAAGTCTTTCCCAACGATTTTTTCCATCTTTGGAGTGTCGTAAATGTAGCCACTTGAGCCTGGCCCGCCGTGTACTATGAGCATGAAAACCTTGCTGGCGGTATTGCCGCGCACCAATACGCGCATCGAGGCATCTTCTTGACGGAGGTAAAATGTGTCGTTGGCATGGAGGCCGATAGTGATCTGCTCTTTTTGGCAAGCCGAGAAAGAGAGGGTTGCCAAGACGAGGAACAGGAGATTTTTCATGATTTTTTTCCTTTTGTTTTTGAAACGATTTTGGGCCGAGCCTCCCAAAAATGCCGAGGCTGCCAAATCAAACCCAATTCTACGGTGGGCCGCAGGTAGACAATGTTGTTGCTGGGAAACATCGTGAGCAGGCTCGTCCGGAAGTAGGCTGAGGTTTTAGGGCGGAATACCCAGCCAAAGCCACCCCCCAGCGCCAGCATGGCATAATTGTAGCCCGCTCCTTTTATCAGCGATATATTGCCAGCATCGTCCACCAGATAAGTCTCGCCGCCAAGAAAAGTGCGGCTATAGCCAAACGCTGGCGAGAACTCGGTAAAAAAACCGCGCGGGCGCAGTTTGCGCATCTGCCAGCCTGCCAGCAGGTAAATATTGTCGTGGAAGTCCGTATGGTGGTAATAACCCAGTTCTGCGCTCAAATATCGCATTTTTGAAAAATGCCGCAGCACTCTCCATCGCCGATACTTGGTCAGGTCAATCCGTTTGATCGGGTATTCCACGCCAGCCCGGAAGCCGGGGTAAATGATACTGGCGTTGTAGGCGATTTTGAGGTTGGAGGATATTTTGCCTGATTCAGGCTGTAGGGTTTGTGCTGCCAAGCACTCCGCGAAAAACCATGTGACAAAGAGGAAAATCAAGGTTTTCATAAGGCAAAACGACAAGGGGAAAAGTGGAACAAACCGAAGCTCGCCCCACTTTTTTCACTATTACTAACTGTATGAATGTTGCGGATATTCATTCGTTGTCCTCCGGGAATATTAGTTCAATGGCCTCCTCCGAAAGGTTCACACTGCCAAACACGCCAATTGCATCCTTGAACTGAAACTCCTTCAAAATCACCGGCTCGATGAATGGGTTGAGGCTCGCCTGTTTCAGTTTGTCCAGATGGTCGAACCAGACAGCGGCGTTTTTGTCCAGCGTTTGCAGGCGCACCAGCGCAACGTCATTCTCTTTGAACGTGTGCGAAGGCTCCATAATAATTCGGGAGATTTGTCCGTCGGCATTTTTATCAGAATAGACAAACCAGCCAATGTCCGCGATAGTGGTCTTGCCCGCGCCGATGCATACTGAACTGTATTCGTATGCATCTACGGTCTGTACCGTGCTGTCCACGTCGCGGGTCAGGTGGAAACGGTAATAATTTGCCACGCCAGCTGGGTCGGTGAAATCAATGACCACGCCCTGATGTTCACCATAAGCATCGCGGAAGGAATGGGTGTAGGTCACGTCGTCCATTTCCACGGGCTTGACATCTGTGGTAGTGTTTGCTGTGTATGTTTTACCCCCGTATTCCACCTTGAGTTCGTAGGTCACGTTAGGTTTGGTGAGGATTTGCCCCTTGTAAAATGGTTGCCAGCGACAGAAAAACTCGTCGAACGTGGAATCTACTTGCAACAGCTCTTCCTCGCCGCCACCCGAAAGGATGACCTGGGCGTTTCGAATGAAAATCGTCGAAGGCGTCACGTCTGAGTTGAAAAATGGTGCGGAGCGGCTCAGATAAACCTTCGGCGCAGTGCCGGGCATGAGCAGACATTCGATGACGGGCCTGCTGTCATAGGCCGGCGGTTTGATGACGATGTCTTTCTCGCAGGCTTGGGCGAGGAAGAGAAGCGTTGCGATAAAAAAGATTATTTTTTTCATAAGTCAAAAATTGAATTGGGTGGGGAGATGACATCTCCGACGAAGGAGAAGGTATCACCTCGTTATTGCCTTTGCGAGATGTCACCTGCTCGTACTTCGCAGATGACACCTCTCCGTTGGCTCTAAAATTTGAAATTGTAAGAAACCCCGGGGATAATAGGCAACAGCGCCACCTGCTTGGCCACGGGCTGGTTGGTCTTGAGGTTCACGTCGGTGTACACGAAATACTGGTTTTGGCGACTGTACACATTGTACAGGCTCAACACCAGTTCAGAGTCGTAGCGGAGGCCAAACAGGCGGACCTTTTTGCGGCAAGTAGCCGCCACATCCAGGCGGTGGTAGGCTTTCAGCCGATAGTTGTTGTAATCGGTGTAATCCCAGTAATGCCCGCTGTACAACGAGCCGCCTTGGGTGAGGATAAAACGCCCGCCCGGCAGCGTAAACGCCGCTCCGGTGTAGTAAACAAAGTCAGCAGAAACCGTCCACTTGCGCGAAAGTTTGTAGGAACCGGCCACCGAAAGATTGTGCCGACGGTCGTATTTGAAGGGAAATTCCCGCCCCAGGTTGATGGCGTCGAACTGCTGCGTGGTCTTCGCGAGGGTGTAGCTGACCCAGCCGTTCAGTTTCCCAAAATTCTTCTTGACAAAAAATTCAATGCCGTAACTTTTGCCTTGCCCGAACACCAGCACATCGTCGAAATTGGTCTGCTCCAGCAACTGCGTCCCTTCGCCAAAAAGCACTTGGTTGTGCATGGTTTTGTAGTACGCCTCCACGCTCGTTTCGATTTCATTGTCTTTGAAATTGTGGAAATAGCCCAGCGCCCATTGCTCCGAGCGTTGCGGCTGCACCACGCGGGTACTCGGTATCAGCAAGTCGGTCGGCAGCGCAGCGGTGGAGCCAGACACAAGGTGGAGAAACTGGTTCATCACCGTGTAGGAGGCTTTTAACGAGGAGGTTTTGCCCAAGGAAAACTTGAGGGCGGCGCGGGGTTCGAGGCGATAATAAGTCGTGTCTGCCGTGCGGTAGGCGGGTGCGCGGAGGCCGAGGTTGAGCGAGAACCGTTCGTTCCATTGCCACTCGTCGTTGACGTACAGTGCGGCTTCGCTCGTCTCCTGTGGCCTGATCTTGTTGATGTTGATTTTTTCGATGCTGGTGTCCTTTGGCACACCTGTGGCCTTGCCAGACGAGGTAAAATTGTGCTTCGACACCAGCGCGCCGAACTGCACCCGGTGCTCGGGACTGGGGAAATATTGGAATTCCATTTTTCCCGAATAGTCCACGATGCCCGTGTAAAACTGCGTGTAACTTTTGCCTTTGACAGAAAAATAGTTCTGGAAATAGGTGTTCAAAAAGAGGGAGGTGTTCAGGAAAAGTTTCTGCCCGAAGAGGTGGTTCCAGCGCATCGTCCCGGTGCTGTTGCCAAAGCCCAGGCCAAATTGCAGCCCCGTCACGTCGGTGTAATGCGCCTTGTCCCGCCCCTGAAAAAAACTCAGGTAAAGCCTGTCTTTTGCCGTCAACTGGTAGTTCACTTTTGCGTTCACATCGTAGAAGTAATAGCCCCGCGTGGTATTTTTCTTTTCAAACGGCTTTGCCAAAATGTCGAGGTAAGAGCGCCGCCCCGATACGATGAACGAGCCTTTTCCCTTTTTGAGCGGCCCTTCGAGCGTCAAATTCGACGACACCAGCCCAATGCCGCCCTGCGTCACAAAATCTTGGTTGTTGCCTTCCTTCATCGAAATATCGAGGATGCTCGACAGCCGTCCACCGTAGCTGGCCGGGAAGCCGCCTTTGATGAGGGTCACGTTGTTCAGCGCGCGGGCGTTGAAGGTGCTGAGCAGGCCGAACAAGTGGTTGGGATTGTACACGGTGGCTTCGTCCAATTGCACTAGGTTCTGGTCGGCGTTGCCACCGCGCACGAAAAAGCCCGTTGTGCCTTCGTTGCCCGCCGAAACCCCTGGCAGCAGTTGGATGACTTTCAGCACATCGGTCTCACCCAAGATGGAAGGCAGTTCGAGCATCAATTTCACCGGGATGTCAATCACGCCCATTTGGGTGCGCTGCACGTTGTCGCCGTTTTTTCGGGCGCTGATTTCCACTTCTTTAAGCGTTAAGCTATTGGGATCCAAGGCGATGTCCAATTTGTAGTTTTGATTAAAAAACACCTTTTTCAACCGTATCTCATAGCCCAAATAGGAATACATCACCGTGATGCTGTCCTTTGCAGGCATCGTGAGTGAGTAAAATCCATAGGTATTGGTCGTAGTGCCTTTTTCCAAGCTTGGCACATACACTGTGGCACCGATGAGCGATTCGCCGGTGGCAGCGTCGCGGAGGGAGCCGGAGATGGTGTGCGTTTGAGCGCGGGCAATAGTTGGCAAGATCAATAGCCAGGCTATTGAAATCAATCTGTATAATTTCATGTAGGGTATTTTTAAACGCGAGCGGTTGTTAGCCTATACGGAAAGCGAGGGAGCAAACGCTGCGTGTGGGTGGGAAACTCCCCTAAATCTTTTCATCAAAATTCAAATCCGCCTCCTTGTTTTTGCTCGCGCGGCCAAACCGCAAACTTAACCCCAGATAGAAGATCTGCGATTTGCGCCTGCTGGTCACTTTCTGATAGAGTGCGGGGGTGTCGAGTTCGCTCTGCCACCGCAGGGTGTTGAACACATCCGAAACCGTGAACAGGATGGAGGCCTTTTTCTTGAACACATCTTGCCGGAAGCCCACGTTCAGAAAAAAATTGGGCAGGTATCGCCCTTGCGGGGTCAACTGGGCCGAGCGGTAGTTGGCGTTCAATTGCAGCAGGGTTGTTTTTGACAAATTGAAGGTCATGCCTGCTTTTGTATTCCAACTAACAATGGATTTCTTCTCCGAATAACCCAGGTTGGAAGCATCAATCTCATTGTAAAAGGCATTGCCGGATAGGTTCAGCGACATAAATTTTTTGATGCGGGTGCTCAGCACCAATTCCAATCCTGCTGATTGTTGGCGGGAAAGGTTTTCAAATGTGGTAAGCAAAACCGTATCGTTGATGTATCGGCTTATTTCCGTGAATGCGTCGTAGGTGTAACGGTAATAGAGCGTGGGCGAAAAAGTGGCTTGATTGGATTTCAATTGGTAGCCTAATTCAATCGAGTGTACCTGTTCGGGTTTGAGCTCAGGGTTTCCGGCTTCTATATTTCGCGGGTCGGCGTATTCAGGAAAAGGACTCAATTCATCACCATCGGGGCGATTGATACGCTTGCTGTAACTCAATAGCAATTGCTGTTCCTCATTCAAATTGTAGGAAAGGTGCAGGGTCGGATAAATCTTGAAGTAATTGTTCGGCACCAAGGTATTCAATGTCACGAGCTCAGAAGTAATATTGGTTTGTTCGGCTCGCAGCCCGGCCAGAAAACCGAAATCCTCTATCTCTTGGGCGTAGGTTCCATAAATCGCATGGATATGCTGCTTGAAAAGAAAGCGGCTGGATTTCTGCAAATCCTTTATCCAGGCATCTTGGCTGTTGTCAAAGTATTCTCCAAAAAAATCCAAATCCAATTTTAAAAACTCCCCGGCATAACCCGCTTCGAGTTCTGAGTCTTCGCCGGTGGGCAAGGTGTATTCCACGCTTGCTTCGGTCAATTTTTCCCCTTGCCGGATAAGCGTATTGTCAAAATCAGTGGCCGCTGCTGGTGTCCTGTAAGTTTCTGTGAAATGATTGTCCTCCTGCTCAAATTGGTCGGCGAGGGTCAATTCAAATTGCAGCGCATGGTCTTCCTTTTTGAATTTGTGTTCATAGTGTGCGCTCAATTCCTTTTCCATTTCATACTCTTTGTCAATAAGGTCCCGGTTAAAATCGCTCGCGACTTGTTCATTGGCATTGCGCCAAACTGTGGCCGCTTTGTCTGTGCGCAAGAAACCCAAGTAAAAATAGGAGGCCGAGATGCCGATTTCATTCCTGTCGTTGATGGAATAATCCGCGCTGAACTGCGCGACATGGGAAAGCGGGCGATAATAAGTCGAGCTGATGCGCTCGAAATGGTCCGCTTCATTCCCAACAGAATCGTACAAAATGCGGAAGTCGGTCGACCTGCGCTTTCGTTCGTCCTGCCGGATGCCGTAGCTGGCGAACAGGTTGAGTTTGCCCGGTTTGTAGTTCAGCGTGAGGTTGCCGTTGTACCGCTCGTCGTTTCCTGCATTGATTGTAGCCACGCCGTTGAGACCGGGCTTGGTGTTTTTTTTCAGCACGAGGTTGATGATGCCCGCTGCGCCGTCGGGCTTGTATTTTGCCGATGGGTTGGTGATGATTTCAATCCGTTCTATCGTGTTGGCGGGAATTGCCTGCAAGGCCGCCGCGCGGTTTTTCTTCATCAAAAGCGAGGGCGAGCCGTTGATAAAAATGGTCACGTTGGAAGAGCCCCTCAAACTGACTCCGCCATCCACATCCACCGAAACCGAAGGGACATTGTCCAAAATCTCACTCGCAGAACCCGATTGGCTCATCAGGTCTTTGCCCACATTGTATGTTTTTCGGTCAATGGAGGATTCATAGATTGATTTCTCTCCCTTGATTTCTACCGCGTTCAATAGATTGCTGATGGCTTTGATGGCAATTTTCCCCAAATCTATTGGAGCACTGTTCTGTGTGACTGTGAATGCTGGCGTGACAATGCCTTCAAAGCCGATAAAACTGATGTGTACCACATAACTGCCGGGCGCGATATTGGCAAACTTGTACAAACCCTCCTCGTCGGTCATTGCGCCTGTTACCATTGCGCTGTCGTTTGATGGATGCAGTGCAAGGGTGACAAACGCCATGGGTTGTTGGGTCGTTTCTTCCACTACTTTTCCGACAATGGTGGCATTCGTTTGCGAAAAGCCGAAAGCCGGAAGGAGGAGAAAGAGGAGTTGGCAGAGCTTGTTTTGCATAAAAAAAGATGTTTGTAATTGGCCGAAACGAAAGTCAAAACTCCCAACTCGCCCCTATCACCGGCGTGATCCCAAACCAGTGCGTGTTGTCGTGGCTGATCACATAGCGGCCGTTTCCGTCCGGCGTCAATAGGCCCGTGTCGTTCGCCACGCCGAGGTCGAATTTGCGCAGGTTGAATTGGTTATACACGTTGATGAAGTGCGCGAAGGCGGAAATCCTGCCGTGCGTGGTCTTAAAATGCCGATTGACCCGAACATCCATGCGGTGGTAAGCGGGGTATTGCACACCATTGAACAGTTCGTGCCGCTGATAAAAATGAAGGGAACCCTCTGGGAGAAGCGCCGCCGTTTCTTGGCCCAAGGTGTTGTTGTCGGGCAATTTTTGAAAATCGTAGGTATAAGTGGTGCGCGGCCAGCCTTTGTAAAATTGCCAGGAAAGGCTGAAATGCCACTTGTTGTTCAGGCGATAATTGACATCGGCATAAATCGTGTGGAATTGATTGTTTGGGCGGAGTTGTTTGCCCGTTTTTTCGATAAAAATTCCGTCGAACTCGATGTCGCGGATGTCGTCCTCAGCTTTTGCCAGCGAATAACTGAACCACCAGGATATTTTTTTGCCCATGTCATATTTCAAAAAGGCTTCCAGGCCCTGTGCCGCAGCCCCGTTGAGCAGCAATTTGACCACGTCGTTGCGCGATTCGGGAAACACCTCCCAGGGGTCGCGCAGGTTTTGATAGATCGGGCTGATGTGCGAAATGTCCTTGTAATACGCTTCCAAGCGGAGGCTCAAACCCTTCGGGAACGTGTGCTCAAAGCCCAGCACATAATGCGTCGAAAGTTCCGCCGGGTTGAAGGCCGTGCCGTTGTGGTTGACATCCAGGTTGTTGATGAACTGCGATTGATAATATTGACCCCAAGCCGCCCGCAGCACCGTACTTTTAGAAAAAGAATACGCTAAGCCCAGCCTCGGGCTCCACACTTTGTCCTGAGCGTAGGTGGCAATATCGTAGCGGATGCCCGCCTCGCCAATCAGTTTTGGCAAAATCAAAACCTTTCCAGTAAGGTAAATATTGGCCAATTGCCCGCTCGGTTTTGTTTGGATATCCACATTTCTCGAAAAAGTATACAGGCTGTCTTGCGCGTTCACCCGGATTTCTGTAAGCGAATTGGAATAGTCGTAATCGGCGTTCAATTGCCGGAAGTCAAATCCTGTTTTCAAAGCAAATCGTTTGGACATATCAATGTTCCAATCCTGTTTTGCGCCGAAAAAGGCATACTTTCTTTTGTCGAGCAGGTTGAAATCGCCTTTGTCGGAATAGTCGCGTTTGTGATACTGCCCCTTTCGGTGGTGCGTGATATAGCCCGAATAGAGCATAGAACGCACAAAAACATCCCGGTTCAGGGTGGTTTTGAGCGTAAGCCAGCCGTAAGAATTGTTGTACTTGGTGTCGTGGATGTCAAAATTGTCGGGCTTTATGTCCCGGATAGCGGCCTTGTCGCCCGCTTGCAGGACATGGAACGACAGCACGTTTTTTTCATTCAGTTTGTACTCGACCTTTCCCATGGCATCCCAAAAACTGGGCAGGCTTTCGTCTCGTCCAATGGCTTTGAACAATAAATCGAGCATCCCCCGCCGCGCCGAAAAAAGGTACGAGCCCTTGTTTTTGGCAAAAGTCCCATCCGTGTACAGCCGGGCGTTCATTACGCTCAGGCCCACGGAAGTGTGCCGTTCGTTGTCCTTGATATGTTTGGTCCGCA